>CAZGSN010000346.1:0-35946 GCA_964528465.1 uncultured Binatia bacterium (SeqCode) | reverse complement strand
GCTGGGCTCAGTCAACAAATTTTCCGTTCGGCCTGAGGAGCGGCCATCTGTCCAGGCCGCGTCTCGAAGGCCGTTCCCAGTGCCCTCGCGAGAACGTGAGTGATTGAACTGATGTTTTCGGGTTCAATCTAGGCGGTTGTTGCGCGCGATGTTGCCGAGCCAGTAGGCGCTGGGCTTGGGGGTGCGGAGTTGGGTGTTGCGGTCGACGCCGACGATTCCGAATTGCGGGCCGTAGCCGAACAGCCACTCGAAGTTGTCCATCAGCGACCAGTAGTAGTAGCCGCGGACATCGATGCCATCCTCGATACACTTGGCGACGGCGGCCAACGCCCGGCTTTCGTACTCGAGGCGCTGCTTGTCGTCTGTGGTGCCGATGCCGTTCTCGGTGACGTAGATCGGCACCTTTGCCTTCGATGCGGCGTAGCGCACGGTTGCTCCGATGGCCTCGGGCCAAAACTCGTAACCCATGATCAACACCGGTACGCCCTCTTCGGGACCGAGGACACCCTCCGGCCCGTAGCGATGGCGGCTGTAGGTTTGGACACCGACGAAATCGTCCTTCTGCGCCGCTTCCAGAAACGGATCAAAGCTCTCGGCACGGGCGTGATCTCGATGCTTCTCGCCACCGGGAACGGCTTGGTAATCCTGCATCGCCAGCGTCACCCCAACCTTGAAATCCCCGGGGCCTGCCTTGAGCACGTCGCGCGAGCGGATATGTGCCTCGAGCATCGTGTCGCGGATCTTCAGCGGGTGTCCGAGAAAGAACGGCCCAAAGCGATCCAGGGTTGACCCGCAGCGTCGCGCCGACTCCGCCACGGAAACGGCAATACTCTTGAAGCCATCCTTGGGCAGGATGTTGGCCACGGCCAGAGTTGCCATGAGGTTGGCTTCGTTGATGGTGCAGGCCGTGTCGATGAGGTCGCCCAGGTGGCGCACGGCGCGCTCGCAGTAGCGCAGGAAGCGGTCGACGTTGGACTTGTCCTCCCAACCTCCGTCGGCAGCAAACCACAGAGGAGAGGTGAAATGATGGAAGGTTACGCACGGCTTGATGCCATGCTCTAGGCAGCTCGCGATCATGCGCCGGTAGTGATCGAGCGCGGCTACCGAGAAGCGACCCTCATCCGGTTCGATGCGTGCCCACTCGATTGAAAAGCGGTAGGAGCCGAAGCCGAGCTGCTTGAGCAAGGCAATGTCCTGCGGATAGCGATGGAAGTGATCGACGGCGTCACCGGAGGGCTCTTGGAACAACGTTCCAGGAGTGTGCTCGAGCAGCCAGAAGTCGCTGTTGGTGTTGTTGCCTTCGACCTGATGCGCTGCGGTCGCCGCTCCCCACACAAATCCCTCTGGAAACTGAAAACCCATCTCTTGCCCTCCAACCCGTGTAAACTGGCGCCGCCTTCTAGCATCGTGTCGACGCTACGTCGCTCACCCAGCAGAGAAAATCTGTCGATACGATAGTTCCCCTTCTCTCGTATCCTCACGCGCCCCGGCAGTTCCGCATGGCAATTGGTCCGCCCAACGCAGCGTGGTTGTCTTGGCTAGTGCTGACATTCAGGTCGGTGTTGGTGTTGTGGTGTTGTCTCCGCGGTGGTTGTGGTAGTTCTCGGGCATGGTTGAGTTCTCCCGCATTGCAGCAGGCATCGCGCGTCGTGCAGCCGAGCGGGCGGCTGTCGAGTTGGCAAATGACCACCGCGTCCAGTTGGTCTACCTCTTCGGTTCAACGGCGGACGAGCAGCGCCCAACGGTGGGGGATGTCGACATTGCCGTTCTCTCCGAACCGAAGCTGACTTTGGCGGAGTTACTGCGCTGGCGCGCCGACCTGACAACAGCGATGGGAGTCGAAATGGATCTGATCTCCCTCAACGATGCACCCATAGTCCTTGCCCATGAAATCGCCGAGAGCGGTCGCTGCTTGTTCGCGCGAACTACCGAGGCAGAGACCGGCTTTGTGACGCGGGCGCACTCGCGCTACTGGGACTTCAAGCCCTTTCTGGAAGAGCAGTGGCGCTTGACCGGAGAACGAGTGGAGGCTCGCCGCCGTGGTTCTACGACCTGACACGATCCGCGAACGGTTACTCAAGCTGGAGGAGGTGATCTCGCATCTCGAAGACCTCTGTGCCGACCCACCCCTTCTGCGTCTCACTTTTCGCGACGCGTGGGTCGCGGAACGTGGCTTGCACCTCGGGTCGGAAACGCTCTTCGACATCGGTAATCACATCCTCACCGCGCACTTCGGTGTAAGCCCCAAGGACTATGAAAGACATCCTGACACAGCTCGCCGCTTCCGGAGTTATCGATGCGGAACTGCGCAGTCGACTCAAAGGCCTGGGCGGCTTTCGCAATATTCTCGTGCACGGGTACCTTAGAATCGATTCCGACAAGGTCGCCGAGATGTTGGCCAAGGCGCCCTCGGACTTCTCTGCCTTTGCCCAAGCGGTGCGGAGTTGGATGACCAGCGCGTTTTCAGGGAAGTAGGCGCCAGCACGGTGGGCAACAGCGGGAGGAAGACGGGCAATACGAAGGCCGGGCGCAAGCGGAGGCAGTGACCATCACAACACCCGCGTCACGTAATTGGTTTAGGCAAGGAAAGGAAGGAAGAGGAGAGTCGATGGCATTACATCGCTTGTCACAAGTGGAAGTCGGCATGCCCGAAGCACGGTTGGCAGCAGCCGCGGGTTTCTATCGCGACCTCGGATTGGAGGAGGTCGCAGCGGGACGTTTCGTCACCGAGGAAGGTGGCGAGCAACTGCGCTTGGTAGCGGCTCCAAGTCGGCGCTTGATGCGACTTCGGGTTGGAGTCGACGACGCCGATGACCTCGAGCGCGCCGCCACGGCTCTGGCACGTCTAGGCTACGAAGCCCAGCGCGAGGCTGCGGAAGTACGCTCTACGGACCCAGTAACTGGCATTGCTGTCACATTGGCAATCGAGCCGCGGGTGGAACAGCGCGCGCTGGCACAACTGTCTACCAACGGGCCGGGCCGAACCGTGCGCCGTAACGACCGATCGCCCACAGTTTACATCGAACGGCCGCCTCACCCGCGAAGGCTTTCGCACGCGGTGGTGACATCGGTGGATCCGCTCGCCACGCGCCGCTTCTTCCTTGAAGGGATAGGATTTCAGGTCAGCGACGAGATTCCCGAACTCGGCGCCGCTTTCATGCGCTGCTCGACGGATCACCACAACTTGCTCATCCAGATGGGGCCGGTCTCGACGATCCACCACACAGCTTGGGAGATGGAGGACGTGGACGCCGTGGGCCGCGCCGCGGCGGCCATGGTAGAGGCAGATCCGTCGCGGCACGTGTGGGGTCTCGGCCGCCATGCCATCGGATCGAATTACTTCTGGTACCTGCGCGACCCCGCGGGGAACTTCGTGGAGTGCACGAGCGATCTCGACGTGATCGATGATGCCGAGGCGTGGCGGGTGGCCACCTCGATGCGGGCGCCGGCGGCGCTCGCGGTGTGGGGTCCACCGGTGCCGGCGGAGTTCCTCATGCCGGAGGATGTCATGGCCATGGCACGGGGGGAGTCGTGAGAAGAGAGAGCATCGACAACGAAAGGATCGCGTGAGCCATGGCCATTCAAGTTATTCGCTACCGGCGTGCGGGTAGCGTAGGCTGGGGCGTCGTCGAAAGCGGAAGTTTCACGCCAATTCCTGGCGACTATCCATCGACACGCGACTTCATGCTTGCGGGAGCTGGGCAGGCACGTGCCATGCGCGGCGCCGCCTCTGAGAGCTTTGCCCTTGCCGAGGCCGAACTGCTCTGCCCCATCACGCCCGACCGCCAGTTCCTATGCCAGGCCATCAACTACTACAGCCACATGAAAGAGTCGGGCTTCGATCCGGCGAAGAATCCCTTCAACATCTTCTTTCGCAAGGCTTCGTCGTGTCTTTCTCCGGCCGACACGGACATCCTTTGTCCTGCCCACGTGGAGTTCCTCGACTATGAAGCCGAGATCGGCTTGGTGTTGTCGAGCGACGTAAGCCAGGCTGTGCACGTCAGCGCGGCCAACCTGCACGAGTTCGTAGGCGCCCTGGTGGTCGTCAACGATGTGAGCGCCCGCGATATCCAGGTTCCGGAGATGCAGTTCTACAAGGGCAAGAGTTATCGAACCTTCGGGCCGGCAGGGCCGTACCTTACACTTGTCGACGCAGCCGAACTGGCGCGTTTCGACGCACTACGCCTGTGCTTGAAGGTGAACGGCGAAGTGCGCCAAAACTCGCTGGCCAGCGACATGATCCACAAACCCGCGGCAACCTTAACGGAGCTGTCGGGGCTTCAGGATTGGCAAGCTGGCGACTTGGTGGCGACGGGAACTCCGGGCGGTTGCGCCCTGCAGGCACCGCCCACTCCCATCCGCATGATTGCGCAGGTGGCGCCGGCGCTGACGCGGCAGAAGATGATTCGACGCGCGGCACAGGGTAACCCGCGCCGTCTGAAGGCGGGCGACATAGTCGAGACATCTATCCGTACCGACGATGGCAAGCTCGACTTGGGCATACAACGTAACAGGGTGGTAAAGACTTGAAGACTTGATTGGCCCCGTTCTCCATTGCGAAGAGAGAGATAGAAGCCCTGAAAGGGCGAGATTCATTAGGCCACAATACGAGTCTCGCCCCTTCAGGGCTGCTACCCAGAAATTCCATTTCCCGGGGCGATGCCCCGGGCTATCGGCTCGATGCCCCTTCGGGGCGGAGCGGCTTGGCTTAACCGAGCGGCATTGCCCCTTGCCCTTCCTTGTACGATGGAACTCAGAAATCATGAGTAGCAATGCATCTACCTTCTTCCTGTGGTTGCGGGAAGACTTCGCGCAAGCGCACAGGAGTAGACGGGGATCCAAACCTCCTGTGCGCCGCGCGTGCTGGCGCACGCCGCTGCGTGCGCTGCAACCCTTCGAGGGACGCGATCCTGAGCGGATCTCGTGCCATCTAGCTCGCTACGTAGGTGTCTTGGATTTCCACCAAGCGATAGCAAAGAGCGTTGCAAGTCCGGGAATTTCTATCCTTCTTGGCTCGACAAAGGCGGAAGCGCGAAGAAGCGGAAGCCCAGCCACACCGCGGTCGCACAGAGAAAGTGCCACAGGGCATGCCCTTGAAACAGGAGGCTCTCGGGGGCGCAAAGCACCTTTTGCACGTCGAGGTCGCGTACCATGTAGGCAACGGCGAGAAGCACACCGGGCATCCAAGCAGCGCGCAGGGAGCGGCGACCGCAGCGCACATGTGTCGACATGAGCATGGCGATGCCAGCACCCAGGAGTAGGAGGACCAAGGTGGTCGAGAGCTGCCACTTGAAGATGGCGAGCAGGAGGTCGGCAACCAGCACAACCGGCAGCAAGCGTCGGTATGGCGTGCCCCAAGTACAGTGCACGGCCCAAGCAAGAATCGAGATCTCCACGAGGTACATGCCTACGACATCGAGCCATTGCAGTTCGTAGGTCACCGAGGCGTGGAAGAGAAAACTGCCGGTGCCCAGCACAACGCACGACGTTGCGAACAAAAAGGAGCCAGCGTGCGGGCGGCGAAAAACAGCTAGAAAGCCGACAAACACGAAGGCCAGATTCGACCAACTGTTGAGCGGCTGTTGAATGGCAGGGCGTTGATGCAGCGGCAGCGCACAGCTCGTAAAGCGCTCGCAATACTCTGGGCAGTTGCCGGGCGTGAGGTCAGCCCAGATCTGCGCCGATGGTGCGTAACGGAAGATTCCCGCCAACAGCGCCGCGCAAGCGGCCGTAGCCAGGAGGGCGACAACGATGGCGAGCTTGCCAGCAGCGGGCACTTCGACCCCTTCCGCCGTTCCGCGCAGGTTCGTAGGTCCCAGGGTCATGACATCCTCGGCATCGACAAAGTGCGGCGGCGTTTATCATTCGGCGACAGCGCTGGCCATTGCCCAAACCTGGCACGGCGGCGCTTGCACTCTTCCGGGCGATCCCAGTACGGCCCGCCGCAATAGAACCCGCAACTTCTTGGAGTCACCACCAAGACACCAAGGACACCAAGACAAGAACCTAGCCCGCGAAGTGCGCGGAGGTTTTTTCACTGCAGGCCAACGCCGGGCGCGCTCCCTGCTTCGTCCGCTGAAATCGAAAGCATGATTAGGCGATTCGCACGCCCGCTGGTTCGTGCGGCACTTCTTCGGCGGCCCTATTCCCACTTGCTGCTCGCACGTTAGATCCGGCGCGTGCCTCCCTTTCGTTTGCGCCTCTGCTACGAGCGCAAGCCGTGTTGTCGAGGTTGACTCCCCTGCGGATCGGCGCGGTGCTTGGCATCGTCTTCGCCTTGCTACGGCTACTTCCTCTCGATGCGCTCGATCGCGTGACGGCGCGTGCCGTGGACAGCCGCTTGGCGAGCCGTGGTGCCATCGCCCCCAACCCGCAAATCGTAATTGTAGCCATCGACAACGAGAGCCTCGACGCCGTAGGGCGCTGGCCTTGGCCACGTGCAACGGTGGCGCGCTTGGTGGATCGTATCGCGGCAACCGGGGCGGCCGTTATCGGCTTTGATCTCATCCAGTCGGAGCCGGCGGCCGACGACGCGCTCTTGGTGGAGAGTGTGGGTCGGCTCGATAATGGCGTGCTCGGATACTACTTCGACTTCAGCCACAAAGACCCAGCCAGCTTGGAGACGCGGGTGTCCACTTACACGATGGTGTGGAACACTCCCGCGGATCTCTCGCGCCTGTCGGTGCCCAGCGGGACCTCTATCCGCCGCAATCTTCCGGAACTCAGCGCGGCCGCACGCCACCTCGGCTATTTCAATTTTCAGCCGGACAGCGATGGATCGTATCGTCGCGCGACCATGGTGATTCGCACCAACGACCGCTTTGCCCTGCCGCTATCGCTTGCCATGCTGAAAGTGTATCGGCCCGACTGGAATCTCGGGCTGCGCTTTCGCGGCGATGTGGTGGATGCGGTCCAACTTGGTCCTACCACCATCCCCCTGGCGGAGGACGGCCAACTGCTGATCAACTATCGCGGCCCCGGGTACACCTTTCCCCATCTCACAGCGAGCCGCGTGCTCGCCGGCGAAACGTCGCCCGAAGAGCTGCGCGGCAAGATCGTGTTGCTAGGGGTGACCGCCACCGCCGTTGCTGACGTGCGGGTGACCCCCTTCGACGGCTTGATGCCGGGCGTGGAGATCCACGCCAACATCATCGACAGCATCTTGAGCCAGGATTTTCTCTCTTCGTCCAAGAGCCAGGTGGTGCTTATCGAGAGCGTCCTCATTTTCGCACTGGCGCTTGCCCTCGGGGCCGGCCTAAGTGCCGCACGTGGGTTGTATGGCTTCGTTCTCGCCGCCACTCTTGGCATCGCTTTCTATTTCGGAAGCCAGTGGCTGTTTCTCCGCACAGGCTTGTGCCTCAGCCAGATGCTGCCGATGCTTGCGATTGGGCTGACCTACGGCGGGGTTAGCCTACAGCACTTCCTTGTCGAAGAGCAGAGCAAGCGTCAGGTGCGGGATGCGTTCGAGCTGTACGTCACTCCGCACGTGGCACGCTTGGTCAGCAACCATCCGGAGCTGCTGGCCTTGAGCGGCGAAACGCGCGAGCTGAGTGTCATGTTCCTCGACATCCGGGGCTTCACCACCATTTCAGAGCGTATGAGCCAGCAGCCGCAGGAACTGGTGGCGCTGCTCAATCGGTTCTTGGATGCGATGACGCACGTGATCCTCGACCATGACGGAACGCTGGATAAGTATGTTGGCGATGAAATCATGGCCTTCTGGGGCGCGCCGCTGCCGCAAACGGACCACGCCGACCGTGCTTGCAAGACCGCGGTTGCGTTGATTGCGCGTCTGGTCGAGCTGAACCAGGAGTTCGTCGAACGCGGCTGGCCTCCCCTCGGCATCGGCATCGGGATTCACAGCGGCCCCATGGTGGTTGGCAACATGGGTTCGACTCGGCGCCTTTGTTACACCGTCGTCGGCGACAACGTGAACCTTGCCGCCCGCCTCGAAGGTTTGAATCGGAAATACGGCACACAGATCATTGCCAGCGCGGCAACGCTGCAGGCCACCGACGTGCCGGCGCGCGAAGTCGATGTGGTGCGCGTGCGTGGCAAAGACGAAGCCGTGCATGTCTTCGAGATTCTTACCGGTGCCCGGGCCACGGAAGAATGGGAGAGATTGTTACCGCCGTTCGCCCAGGGCCTCGAGCATTATCGCCAGCAGCGATGGATCGAGGCGCGTGCTTGCTTTACCCAAGCCCTCACCCTTTGCCCCGACGACGCGCCCTCACAATTGTACCTGCAACGCATTGCCGCATTCGAACGCAACCCGCCGAGCAATTGGGACGGCGTGACCGTCATGGAAACGAAATAGAGGCACGGGACCCCTAGCACCGGACCTGGAAGTACCCGGTGCGCCGGTACCCGGTGCGCCGGTGCCCGGTGTGCCGGTGCAGGGTTACTCCGTTCCCGAGTAGCATCGAAGCGAGTTGCTCGCCGACGAGCCCTGCCAGCAGACGAAACAGATCAGGATACTGCGGATGTGAGCTTTGGGCGTGGCGGCGGGAGATTGCTGCCGTTGCCGTTTTGAGCCGTGCTCGCATCGACCTTGGTAGTAGCCCACTCGATGCGTCGATAGTCGAACTTCTCGACAGTCGGGAAGTTGCATTTGACGATGTCGAAGTATGGGGACAGGTCGAAGTCGCGCGGGGTGATCAGCTCGGGACGCTCGCGATGGTAGAGGGCGCGCACGCTGCGTCCGTCGTGGCGGCGCAGGCGGCTGAGCCAGGTCAGGGGATTTTGGATTTCTTCGACTCGTACATGGGGAACGATCGGAAAGCCGACGTTGGAAAAGGCGCGTGCGATCATCGTCGTGCAGATGACGTTGGTGGTGGTGTCGCCGCCGAGTTGCAAGGCTGTTCTGCGGAAGCGGCGCGGGATCAAGGACACGGGGAAGAAATAGCGGCCGAGTTCGAGAATCTGACGAACGTTGTAGGGCTTGCCGATCTGGGCCGTGAGTTCCGTCAACATGCGATCGAGATCCTCGCGGCGTAGCCCGCGGGGGCGACACACACGGATGTTGTGGCTCACGTATTTGCTCACCGGAGAACACGCAACGCCGCTGCCGACATCCGCTTCCAGTAAAAGATGCTGCCCGTTATCGCCAAAACGCGTCTTTAGGGTATCGGCAAGTTCGGGGCGAAGGCGGCGCAGCTCGTCGCCGATGAACAGGGCGGAATGCGACCACGAGCTTTGGGTCAGATAGCGAATCACCTGGCTAACGCGCTGATCGCCTTCCACCAACAGCACGTCGCCGGGTCTAAGGTTCTGCTTGAGACTCACCAGACTGTTGGGGATACGTTGCTCGTAGGTGTGAAGCGGTTGCGTCAATAACGCGGTCATACGCTGGATCAGCCAGCGTCTTGCCTCCGAGCCCAATGTTGCTTCGCCCACGCGCGCAACTTTCCTCCTTTCCCAAGAGTTTTCAACGATAATCTTTGAACGCGGCCTCTAAACTATGAAGCCCCAACTTCTTGAACGCCGTTCAAGATTTCCAGGCCGTAGACCGTAGGCTGTAGGTCGGAGAAACCGCGGAGGTCGGAGAAGCGCCTTTGCCACAAGGACGCTTCGCATCGAGAATCTGTGCGCGGCGCGACGAAATCAGGAGATAGTACATCAGAGAGTTTTCCGTAGCAGTCAGCAACCCCAACAATGGCTGTCTTTCTACGCTTGTTGTTCTACGCTCGCGGGCGTCCTTCTTTCCTCTTATGCCCTTCCATTCCGTTGGGGGTGATTCTACTGCCGTCCGCACTGCCGCCTTAAATTTATCGCAACGGCTGCCAACCGGCGCCCGTTGTTTCCAGAATGCCGCTCAATCGACGCGCAATGAGTAGTTGCCGCCGACGGCAACCTTACATCTGTATCCGCCTTCGACGGAGAGGATCTGCTGCGCGGTGATGCCTGTGCCGGTGATGGTGGGGCGACCTTTGCCGTTGTCCGGCACCCACAGATCCACTTCTCCCGATTCGCCAACCACGCCACGCATGGTCATGGTACGCGTGTCGCCATCGCTTTCTAGCGACTGCAGACGACCAGCGCTGGCGCGTGGATATGGCCGCGACAGCACGATCCCCCACTCCTCGATTGGCCCTAGATCCACATCGCCGGGGCAGCGGCTGCGGCGGAAGTGGATGAGTTCACTGGGAGGTTCACGGCCCGGCACCCCGATGCTGTGCGGATCCCCACACGCTTGTTGCCATTGCCACCAGGCACTGCCAATGCGCGCTGCGTCTTCTTGTCGGGCGTAACGAATGACCTTGGCCTTGTTGACCGGCGGATCGCCGAACCATCCGTACTCGCCCACCCAGAATGTGCTCTGGAACTCGGCCCCAGTTTCGGCGGCACGTTGGAACCATTCCTCGATGGTGGCCACGTCGTTGATGGACTCCGAGTAATTGTGCGGTGCAAATACGGCGTTGTCGTCGGCAACCGACGACATGGGCGGCAAGGTATTACGGGCCGGGTACAGAACTACGGGCTCAAAGAAAACGATGTGGGCGAAACCGCCACCGTCTCTCTCCGCAGCGCGAATCGCGGCAATCACTCGCGTGTAGAGAGGACCGAGCTGCGGCCCGCTGTTGAGGGTGGCATTGCCGAAGTGAGGCTCGTTCAGCAGATCGTAGCCGGCCACCGCCGGCTCCCCAGCAAACTCCTTGGCCAAGGCACCCCAGGCCTTGGCAAACTGCTCCTGGATCTCAGCCTTGTTCTCGTAAAAGTTGGCGAAGGCCGTCTTCACGGCCGGGGCAAGTTCGCGCACGCCCGGTGGGCGGCAGGTGCTGGCTCCATCGGTAAGCGTGGCCCACTCCGGTGCACCGTCCCATCCAATCGCCACCTCGCGCCCGCCGCACGACACACCAGGCGGCGTGGCTATGTACTTGCCCCACGCGTCCTGATGCATGTCCAACACCACATAAATGTCATGCGCCTTGGCAAGCTCGACCACCTCGCGAATGCGTTGCAGGTAAGCACGGTCGATGCGGTCGCGTTCGGGTTCGAGAAAAGACCAACTGACGATCAGTCGAATCACGTTCATGCCGTAACTTGCCATCTCGGCGAAGTCCGAATCATCCACAGGTAAGACCGGCTCGTAATTGGGATTCCCTTGGAAGTAGTCGCCCAGGGCGTTGAGGTTGACCCCGCGCAGCAAGACCTGCCGTCCTCGGGCATCGTAGATACCCGCATGTTCCCCACGCGTCGCATGCAAGGCGGGCAGCGCGGATCGAGCCGGCGCGGTGATCGTAGGATCGTCGTCGCCACATCCCATGCACGCCAGCGAGACTAAGACAGCGAGGATCCAACGTGCGGTGGGTGTTCGTCTCATGTCTTCCTCTCCCTTCATGCGCCCATCTCCATCTCCACCAGGTGACGCTTGCCATCGTGTTGTAAGACGATCCTTGCGGCGCCGTCCTCCAAGGCTTGATTCTCTCCGTCGACAGAGCAACTGCGCACCCGCGCAGTGCATGCACCCGGATTACGCACACGCAGACAGTAGCTCGTAGTGTTGTCCCGCAAGCGATAGTCGATGGAGACCTCAGGCCAGTCATCCGGGATGCAGGGCTTGATGCGCAACACGGTGCCGTTGTGAAGAGTTACTCCGAGAATTGTCTCCAGGCCAACGCGGTACATCCATGCGGCAGAGCCTGTGTACCAGGTCCACCCGCCCCGCCCGACATGCGGAGGCGCCCCATAAATATCTGCTGCCACCACGTACGGCTCGACCTGATAAGTCGCCAGCCGCTCCGCGGTGCTGGTGTGAAAGACCGGTCCCAGCATCTCGAGCAGTCCCGCCGCTTCGTTGCGGCGCCCGAGTTCGGCGAAGGCCTGCACGACCCAAAGCGCCGCGTGTGTGTACTGGCCACCGTTTTCGCGGATGCCGCGCACGTAACCCTTGATGTAACCCGGGTCGTGCGCGTCGACATCGAAGGCCGGTGTCAGTAGACGGATCATCCCGTCGCCTCGCGAGATCAAGTGCTCGTCGACGGAGTCGATCGCCTGCGCGGCGCGGTCACGGCGCACCGCATTGGAAATCACAGCCCATGCCTGGGCCAAGGCGTCGATGCGACATTCCAGACTCTGCGCCGAGCCAAGCGCAGTGCCGTCGTCGTAGTAGGCACGCCGATACCATGCTCCATCCCATGCCTCCTCCAGCGCCTGGCTAAGATCACGTTGATGCTGTGCATAACGTTGGGCGCGCTGGTTGTCTCCGCGCTGCTGACAGAAGGGAAGGAAGTGTTCGAGCAAGCGATACAAAAAGAATCCAACCCACACACTCTCGCCGCGGCCTTCACGTCCGACGCGATTCATCCCATCGTTCCAGTCGCCGGTGCCCATGAGCGGCAAACCATGTGCCCCGCGGGCGAGGGAGCGGTCGATCGCTCGGCAGCAGTGGGTGTAGAGGTCGGCGCTCGCTGGGCTCGGCGCGGCTTGCAGGTACGACTCGTCCTCCCCCGTCTCCAGCCGCCGCGCCGTCAGGAAGCCTACTTGTTCCTCGAGGATGGCCGCGTCGCCACTGCTTTCGATGTAGGTGCTGGTGAGATACGGCAACCACAGCAGATCGTCCGAGAAACGGGTACGCGTGCCGCGATCCCACGGGGGATGCCACCAATGCAAAACGTCGCCTTCCTCGAACTGATGTGCCGCGTGCAGCAGGATCTGGGCTCGAGTGAGATCGGGGCGCGTGTGCAGCAAGGCACATGCATCCTGGAGTTGATCGCGAAACCCGAATGCTCCGCCCGACTGATAGAACGCCGTGCGGCCCCACATGCGGCAGCTCAGGGTCTGATAGAGCAGCCAGCCATTGAGCATGACGTCGAGAGCCGGCACCGGGGTGTGCACTTGCACCTGC
Organism: uncultured Binatia bacterium (SeqCode); assembly: GCA_964528465.1. GTDB lineage: Bacteria > Desulfobacterota > Binatia > HRBIN30 > HRBIN30 > CAZGSN01. Next base: position 23,099 of record CAZGSN010000346.1, on the reverse strand, counting down.
TCAAGAATGGCTTCCCACGACTGGCGCACTTGCTCCAACGCACCGGCCACGGCACCCGGCTCGCGCAATCGGCGCACGATGTCTTGTGCATGCGCAAGGTCGTCCCCCTCGCCGAGTAGAAAAGAAATTTCGATTTCCTGCCCCGGGGGAACAATCACGCAGGCTTGCAAGGCGGCACAGGCGTCCAGAGCTGGACCCACTGTGCCGTCGAGCACGTTTGGCAAGCTGCCATCTGCGGTAAAGAAGGAAGAGGAGGAGGCGGTGTGATGCAGGCGGACACCACTTGCCGGTTTGATCACACAAACAAACGTAGTCGCAGCGGCAAGCTTGGGGCGCTCGGGATTGTTTGCGTACACAATCTCATCGGCAGCATCGAAGCGGGTGCAGAGGTGGGCCCTGGTGTCTGTCGCATCTCCCCCCAACACCAGTTGGCGATATGAGAACAGAGATAGTCGGCGCGTGCTGGAGCCGACGTTCCTCACGCGCAGCCGAGTGATCTTCACGGGTTGCTCTGCGGCTACCAGCTCGACCACCTCCTGCTCTAGGCCGTAACTGGTGTGCTCCCAGCGCGAGTAGCCGAAACCATGATGCACGGTGTACGCGCCATCTCCGGGGATGGGCCCGGGTTGTGGCGACCACGTGGCGCCGCTGTCGTCGTCACGGATGTAGAGGGCTTCGCTGTGTGGATCACTGACGGGATCATTGGACCAAGGAGTGAGCCGATTCTCGCGGCTGTTGCGACTCCACGTGCACGCAGCACCGCTTTCGCTCACCAGGAAACCAAAGGACGGATTGGCGATAACATTTACCCATGGCATCGGCGGCAGGCTCAGTGTGCCGTTCGCGGTTGCCTCCAGGCGTAAGACATACTCGCGACCGTCGCTCGAGAACCCGTGTTGCAGAGGAGGGCAAGGAGTCTGTGGAACACCCTGCCCCTTGCAGACGGCGTGACGCGCCATCTCAAGGGCGATAGCGCCCTTGCTTCCTCCGTTCTTGCTGATGAGAGTCACGCGGGTATCGCCCACGGCGGCAGGGGGGAGCATGCCTCCGACGAGAGCCAGTACTTCTTCGCGCGTCGCCGCCACGGCGAGGACAAAGGTGATATCGGCCTCCTCACCTGGGGCGAGCTCCAGGCAGCGGCGCAAGCTCAGCACGGGATCGAGAACGTTGCCCACGCTTCCGGAGAGAGACCCTGGTACAAACAGAGCGGCCGGATTGCGCAGCGAGCGGCCCCGGCCAACGAAGCGGACACGATCGCACTCGATCTCATCGGGTGCTGTTTCCAGCATGGCATGCGCAAGCCATGGGTGGGCCTCGTCGTGACTCCGTGCGCGGCGACGGGCGAGAAGAATTCCATCCACGTTCTCGGTTTGCACGAACAGCTTAGAGAACGCCGGATGTCCAGCATGGGCAGCGGGCTCGTGCAAAATCACCTCGATACAACTGGTAACCTCGATGCGCCGTACGCGCGCGGAGCGATTGCGCAGGCGGAGACGGCGCAGCTCGCAGTCGCTGTTGCGCTCGACATGCACTTCCAACCACGAAGAGATCTCCTTGCACAAGGCGCCGAGCTGCACCAACGCCTTATGTCGGGCGCCAGTGTACACGCCCGCCTTGTCGGCACAGGGCAGCGGCGTTGCCGCCCACACCTCTCCACTGTCTGCATCTCGTAGGTAGACAAAGAAGCCCTGGTCGTAACGCCCGGGAGCCCTGTCCCAGCCAGTGAGCGCGTAGTTGTTCCATGTCGAATATCCGAGGCCCGAGGCATCGATGTGCAGTCTGTAGCGTCCGTTCGTCAGCTCCCACATTCGCCAGTCTCCCGCCGCCCCCACTCGCAGGCGGATCTATGGTCAACGAAGGTCATGCGTGACCTTGATCCCGAACTCGTCTCGCAATTCCGCCAACGGCGTTTGCATGTATGGCTCGAAGTCGGCCCACGGCCAGCGCTTGGATTGTGCGCGACACCTGAGGGTGGTGCGCGGCACGATGACGATCGCCCGAACCGCGGTCGTCAGGATGTCGACCACGCGCAATTGCCGGTAAAGACGGATTGACTCGTGGAGCCGGTATCCGCGTAAAACCCCGAAGCCGGCGGTAGTTCCGAAAAGGCTGGCGATCTTGACCGCTGCCTCGTCCGCAAGCGTTGTGTCGCAACCGAAGACTACATGTGCGGTGTCGTGACTGAGGAAGAATGCGCGTGCTTCTGGCGAGATTCCCCTGTCCTGCAAGAGGTGGGGGTTCCCGGCTCGATACTCGGCGATTCCCTGAGCGAGAGTCATGCGGCACGCCTGATGTTGGTAGTCCGGCATGGTGGGGCGAGCAGTCAGCGCCTCGACCATCTGGGTAGCTCTAGCCTGGCTTCGGTGTCTCCAGCCAAGCGCGACCGGCGTCGGTCAAATGGAAGGTGTGAGCGCTCGGGTCATAGGTCACGTAGGTGTCGGCGACCAATCCTTCCATGACCTGCGAAAACGCCTGGTGTGTAACCTGGAACATTAAAAGGCTGTGCGTGTGCAGTTCCCGCATGGGGATGGCCCCACCCTTGCGGCCGATGAACGTCAAGAGCCCGCGCCGCACGGTTTCTGTATCAGCAGCCATAGTCGTACCTCCAGGCTTCGCTTTGTAGTGCAGCGAAGCTGGTAAGTACAATGTAGGAGTTGTGTTGAAACTGCCCGATGTGAGACCCATGGGCCACGCGACTCTGGAACATCGGAGGATGCCCATTGCGACTGCGCGTTGACCACGCTGCCAGGACAACCGATCCGATGCCGAACCCTGGCGGCCCACCGGGCTTTACCCGGGCAAGGGCCGCTCCTCCCTGGAATCAAGTGCCCTTGCCTCACCTTTGCCGCGCCGGCTTTCGCAAGCAACAGAGCGGTGATACGAAGCGCCTGTCGAAAATCAGAGAGGAGCCCCATGTCTGAATTGCTCGAGCAAACTCTTCTGGAGCTGACCGACTGCCTGCATGCCAAGAAGGCATCGCCGGTGGAGCTGATGCAAGCAACCTTGGCGCGTATCGACAGTAGCAACCGCGACCTCAATGCCGTCGTCGCCATGCACGATCGCGACGAACTGCTGGCGGCGGCGGGTGCTGCGGAAGCGCGCATCCAGCGCGGCGAAGGACGACCCCTCGAGGGCGTACCTCTCGGCGTCAAGGATCTCGAGGACAGTCGCGGCCTCGTAAACTCAGAAGGCAGCTTGATTTACAAGAATCGCGTATCTGAGCACGACACTACGCAAGTCGAACGCTTGCGTGCTGCTGGGGCCATCGTTCTCGGCAAGACGAACGCCCCCGAATTCGGGGCTACGGCCATTACCAAGAACTTGGTTTACGGCGTCACCCGATCACCGTGGAATCTGAATCATACTCCTGGAGGATCGAGCGGCGGCTCGGCGGCGGCCATTGCGTCCTGCATGCTGCCTCTGGTGACGGCTAGTGACGGCGGAGGATCCATCCGCATCCCCGCAAGTTTCACCGGGACGTTTGGCTTGAAGGTCTCGTTTGGCCGTATCCCACGTGGGCCCTTTGCCCAGTGGGAGTACCAAGACACCTCGGTTTCCGGACCACTCACCAAAACAGTTGAGGACGGTGCGTTTTTTCTCGACCAGGTGGTAGGCCCCTCTGCGCACGATCCCAACAGCTTGCCGCATCCGGGCCTGTCGTATCTGCAGACCACGCGGCAGCCGATTGGTCGCAAGCTGCGCATCGGTTATTCCCCCGACCTGGGTTACGCCATCGTGCAGTCGGACATTGCCGCGGCGGTGGAAGAGAACGTCAAGGTCTTCGAGAAGCTTGGGCATCAGGTGGAGCACATTCGTAATGGCCCACCAGCGATGGGACGCGACTGGGCCATTCTTGGCATCTTCGAGTTGGCCTCACACATTTATCCGTATCTTCCCGAGCGTGAGGGGGAGTTTACCAGATCGCTATTGGCGGGCGTGAAGATGGCCTGGGAGGTGACGCCGGAAGCCTGGGGCAAGGGCGCCCAAGCGCGCGCTCGTCTCAACCAGTGGTGCGCCGAGATCTTTACCGACTACGACTTGCTGATTACGCCAACCGTTCCCTACGACCCTCCCCCAGCCGGCGGTCCATTTCCGGAAGAAACCGAGGGGCGCAAGCAGATTCTTGCCGGCGTGGCCGCGTTTACCATCCCCTTCAACCTGTCGTGGAATCCTGCCGCTACCGTGCGCGTGGGCTTGTCGCGCAACCGCTTGCCGATGGGGATGCAGATCGTCGGTCCCCGACATCGCGATGACCTCGTGCTACAAGCGGCGCGAGCTTTCGAACAAGAACGCCCATGGCATCCGCACTGGGCAAAGGAGTGGTGAGCCAATGAAAATGTGGAAGAAGATTACGAATGCATCTTGCTTGTTGTCGCTGCTGGCAATGCCGGCCTTTGGCTTCGAAGGAACCGTGACCTCGCGGCGCATTTCCGTGAAGCCGGCCGGAATCGCCAAGCTGGTGGGGGGCAACAAGAGTGACGCGGAGAAGATCTTGAAGATGCCGGCCGACAAGATTCTTGCCGCCAAGGATGATTCGATCGAGGAGAAGGTTTCGACGGTTTTGATCAGCGGCTCCAAAGTGCGCGTCGATGCAACCGATACGAGCTTCGTGCTCATGGATGCCGACTCCGGCATCCTGCAGATCGTCAATACCAAGGACCGCAAGGTCATGGAGATGACCAAGGCGCAGATGAAAGCGGCAACCGACCGCGTCGCGACCATGCCCCCCGGGATGAAAGAGCAACTCGACAAGCTACCCCCTGAGAAGAGGGCACAGGTAGAGGAGGCGTTCAAAAAGATTCCCGGGGCCAGCGCCAAACAACCCGAGCCGCGTGTCCGACCCTTGGAACGTTCGGAGAATATTGGCGGTTACAAGAGCAACGCGTTCGAGGTGAAGTCCGAGAGCGAAACCGTGGTCGGTTGGATTACGCAGGATGCGAAGGACCTGGCCAAGGCATTCCTCACCTTTGCCAGCGCCGAACAGAGCATTCGCCCCGGTCCCAAGAACGCGCGCATGCTGCTGGCAGAAAAAGGCTTGCCCATGCGCATGCAGACACTGACGGCCGGAGGCTACCAGCTCGACGAGATCACCAAGATCGAGCCGAAGGCGGTCAGTGCCGATCAGTTCAAGATTCCCCCAGGCTATATCAAGACGAATACGGAAGGAATGTTCGGCGGCGGCAAACAAAAGTAGGCAGGCACGGCGCTACTTGAGGCCGCGGAGCCCCGCGAGTTTCACTTCTTCCGACTCGAGCGAGCGAGTGTATTCTCGCAAGCTCTGCAGTGCCTGATCGCGTGCGGCTCGTCCACGCTGCAACTGATCCTGATCGATGGTTGACCCAGGGCTGCCCAGAGCCTGAACAATGCGATCGGCCAGCGCGTCGAAGTCGATAGCACTCGGGGGACACACCAAAGCCTGACGCGTTCGCAGGAATCCGGGCATATCCGCGGACCCCATGAGGACCGGGATCATTGGCTTGTCGGGGTCGAGGTAGTACTCGCGCTCGGTGATCTGTTGCCACTCAAATTGCTGCGATCGGTCTGGCCCCTGGGTAGGCCCAATGAGCACGACAAAGGCATCGGCAGACTCGATCGCACTGGCCACAGCCGTGTTCCAGTTTTCACCGGAATCAAGCTCGCGAATATCCAACCACACCTGGATTCCACGCTGCGCAAGCCGATCGCATAGTTTGAGGGCGGCGCCGCCGTTTTGACGCGAGTGCGAGATGAACACGTTCATATTGGCCTCCTCAAGAACCGTTCCATTCTACGAGCGCGGAACCCGAGAGTAGCACATCAGGACGGCGAACCAACGCAGAACGAGGCAATTGCCTCGTAGGCCTCGTGCTGCTTGCGGTTGACTTGGCCGGGAGCCGCGGCATAGATGCGCGTCGCAAGAAAAAAGTGAAATCGGGGGCGCGCGTTGGCAGGCATGAGCTGCGGCGGGCCTGACCAAAACACCAACGATGCTAGACACTACGCCCTACGCCAGGCTTCGACGGATGGCTTCGATCCTGCTGTTCCTCGCAGCGACCCTGGGCATTGCCCTGTTGGGTGCGGCGCAAGCCGAACGTGGCGCGCGCGTGCTCGGCGTCCTTGATCCCTTCTTCCAGTTTCTCACAAGCAGCGGGCAAGCGCTGATCCGGACTGCACTGGCACACGCTTTCTGGATCGGGTGTGCTCTGACGATCGCCTGTGGTTTCGTCGCCTACACCTGCGTGCAGCAAGCACAGCGGCGAGCCGCACCCATGGTATGCATGGCTCTGGCGGTCAGTTTGCTCGCCTGGGGTGAGATCCTGCTCTTGGCCGACGCGATTCCACAAGGCATCTGCCTGTACGCTGCCGGCTTCGTTGCGGCATTGATCTGGGGCATCCTCGCCCCTTTGCCTGCATTCGCGAGGTTTACGAGATCGGATGCAAGCGCGCGACAAGGGTCCGCGCCCAATACACAGGGGGAAGCGGCCCCTACCGCGACCGATACGGCAATCGTCTTGGCGCTCCTCGGGTTATGCTTGATCACGCGCACCTACGCGCTCACTGAGCTACCGCATGAGTACGAGGCCGAGATGATCTTCAGCATGCTCTCGTCACGGACGCTGCTGGGCCTCAAGCACTACGTGCCGGAAGGTATCGTTTCCAATACCAACGGCGTCGTCCACTTGCTGCCGCAGTGGGCACTGTTCAGCCTGCTCGGCACCTCCGCGTTCGCGCTGCGCTTTGTGTCTGTGGTGTGCGGCCTGGTGTGCACTGTCCTCTTTTACCGTCTGATGCGGCGCATCGGCGGGCGCTCCGTAGCGGCGGTCGCAACGCTTTTCTTCGTGACCTCCCCCGATCAGCTCTTCTGGTCCCGCCAGGAGAACACGCCGTTCCAGTTCGTCACCTTGCTGGTCTTGATCCTTGCCACTGCGGGTTTGCGCATGGCGGCACAGCCGAATTGGAAGACGGTGTTGGTTGCCAGCCTGTGCATGCCGTTGGCCCGCCTTGGCTACGGACCTGCCATGGTCATGGCGTTTTTCCCTCCCCTCGTTTACGGCCATGCGTTGCTCACGGGTCGTGTCGGCTGGCGAACTCTGACCTACGCCCTACCGATGCTCGCCACGGGTGCACTGCTGTGGGTCATCAGTCTCTCCACGGTATCTAGCCTGGTGTCCGGAGAGCCTTGGCGCTTCATCAATCCAACCCTGTCGGCAGGAGCACCAGTGTGGCAGGGTGAAGGTACCTTTCGCAACGCCACTTTGCCGCAGCTCGTGCAGCTTCAAGCCAACAACTTGGCAAAGAACGCCGCCAGTGTGGCAAAGGCCATGACCTATCGGAGCGGGTTCACGACTTGGTACCGCCGGGCCGACGAGTCGGCGCACCCAACGATGACCAATGTGGTAGTCACGGTCCTCCTCGCCCTCGCCGTCGCCTACTCTCTCGCTCAACTTCGCGAACCGCGCGCCTTTGCCCTGTTGGTATGGATTAGTCTCGAGATGCTGCCGGCGTTGCTCAGTGTCGATCCCGTACCACGTCGCATGGTGGGCGCCTTTCCCGGCTTCTACGCCATCATCGCACTAACCCTGGGGGCCGTCGCCACGCAAAGCCGCGTCTACGCATCCCCGGCGGTTGCATTGCTGGTTCGTAGGAGCCTGGCAGCAGTCGTCGCCCTAGTCAGCTTCTCCGCGATGGCATCCTACTTTCTTTTGCCGATCCGCGAGACGGTCCTCGGCACCCTGTTTCGCGGCACCAAGCGTGCGTTCGTCGAAACCGATGCCGTACTCCACAATCTGGGCGGCGACTGGGCTCTCTTGCTGGCGTTTGGGCACAGCAATGAACTCTTCGGGCACGGCAAGGTGCCTTGCTACGAGGCCACCCGCTCGCGTGATTGGTTGAAAGCTGTGTTGAGCATGACTTGCCCTTTCGAATCTGCGGCAACGAGGCACTCGCGAACCGAGCAACAGCTTGAAGAGCTGCGTCGAAGCTACGACCCAAAGCGCATCCACCTCCTCCTCGAAGATCGCCTGGCTACCAAGCGCGACATCGCCACCGTAAAGGAACTGTTCCCTCAGGTCCGGCTGCAGCATTTGCCGACAACGCCCGGCTCGTCACTTACCTTGGTCTGGATGCAACTCGATCGCCAAGATGTGGATGCTTTGCGCACCCTGACCCTGCACCCCAGTGCGAGCACGAACGTGACGGTGGAGGAAGCGAAGGCAATCCTTCGCGATTATCCAGTCGAACTCGGCGCGCCAGGTGAGCACGCGGGGGTGCTGATGGAGGGCAGCCTCATCATTGATCGCGAAGGCTGGTTTCAACTGGGATTGGCGACCGCGTGTCCAGCAGCCACCATCACTGTGGACGGGCAAACTGCGACTGAGCCCCATTGGGTCCCGCTCACCAACGGCGCACACGAGTTGAAGCTGTCGATGCCTTCGGCAAGCGCGTGCCCCTTGCCGCTGAAAATCACTGCCGCGCGCTGGATCAACCGCGAGGCGTCCTCGGCCTTTGCGCCAACTTTGGCAGCGGCCAAGATCGCGATAGGAGCCGGCCTGCGCGGCCGCCACGTGATCCGCAGCTCCGGCTACGAGGAGACCCCGATCCCGGATTTGCCGGCAGGCACACTGCTGGATTTCGCCGTAGACGAAAGCGACACGCTGCTGCTGCTGCAAAAGGACGAGTCGCAGGTTCGTATCGTTCGCGTCAACGCCGAGGGCGTAGAAGAAGCGCGTTGGCGATTGCCACTTGAGCCGCTCGGCTTGTCGCGTGCACCGGACGGAACTCTCTTTGTTCCCTACCCCAACGACACTGTCGAACTGTACTCACCCAAGGGCCAGTTGCTGGCGCGCTGGAACAGCTCCCTGGTACGCTCGGCAACCATTGGGCACCTCGCCGACGGCTCCATTCTCAGCGCCTTGCCCGGAGGTGCCATCGTCGTGCTCGATCGCAACGGCAAGGAGCTGCAGACATGGATGGAGTTCGAAGGTGGGCCAGGCGCGTTCTTCGAGCCCTGGTCGGTCGGCGCCAATCGCAACGGTGACATTCTGGTTCTTCAGTCCGATGGCGCGGTGTTGTTGTTCCAAACTCCGGTCGATGGTTTTGCCCCACGCTTTGAGCGCGAGTTCTTCCTCGACTTCCTAGAACCATCGACGCTGACACGTGGCTGGGCTTTCGACGAAACGCGCGGTCGCGTTGTTGTGCCGGATCAAAGCGGCGGCTCGTGCTTCAGCTTCAACCTGCAGGGAGAGAGCGTCATGGCCAGCGATCCAACCCGTGACCTAAGCGCACAGGACCTTGGAGTCGCACGCCGCGTGGGGGTAACCGCAACGGCAGTCTACGTTCTTGACGGCAGTCAGCATTTGCGAAGGTTCCGTTCCCTCGATCCGTAGGGGGTATACCGCCCCAACGACAGGAGGCGGCTACGTTTGCTCACAGTCGCCGCAGCGGCGCCTGGTAAATGATGAGTTCGTTTTCTGCATGTCAGACCGCTTGGCTTAAACTGAACGGCAATTGCGGGATATTGCCCGGTTTTCGCCATCCGCATTCTATGGGTTCTATTCTTCGGGCGAATCCGCTAGCACGGGGAGCCCCGCGCGCGGTTTTGGTGGGGAATTCACTCGGGGGTGTGCGGCTATCGCACCAGCCCACGAGCTGAGAAGGAGAAGTACCATGGAGAACAACACCCTACGGTTCGAAATGACCCGCAGCTTCCCCTGCCTGGCACTAACAGCAGTTCTTGTGCTGCTTGGGATGACCGAGCCAGTCCATGCCGCTTGTCCAGATTCCGATCTTGGGAACGCATTGCCAACAACAGCCATGGGCACCACGGCTGGCGCCACGAATACGTTCAGCGGAACTTGCGGAGGGGCCTTTGCTCCGGAAGTGTCGTACACGTACACCGCGCCACTCGGCGGAGATTACACCATCGAAACAACGGCTGCGTCATACGACACCGTCGTCTACGTCCGCAACGCGTCGTGCTCGGGCACGGAACTGGCCTGCAACGACAGCATTCGTCCATCGAGCAACTTACGTTCGCGAGTTACTTTGCCTCTAACAGCGGGGCAAACCATCGTCATTTTCGTCGACGGCGCCGGGCAGCTTGGCACTTTCACTTTGAGCATCATCGGCCCGGCAACACCGACCCCAACACCTACCGCGACCGCAAGCGCCACAACAACACCAACTTCAACGGATACGGCCACGGAGACCCCTACCGGTACACCAACATCCACTCCCACCCTGACGGCATCACCAACGGAGACTGCGACATCTACGCCGACGCACTCCTTCACCGCGACGGCAACAGAATCGCCAACGCAGACCCCCACGGAAACGCCTACGGAAACACAGACACCGACGCAAACCCCGAGTTCTACCGCTACCGACACGCCCACGTCGACTCTGACACCAACCATCACCGACACACCCACTAGCTCGCCAACCAGCACCGCCAGCGAAACACCCACGATCACCGCCACCCCGAGTACAACGGCAACCGAAACACCAACCGCAACGCCTACGGAAACCCCAACCATCACCGAGACAGCAACGGTGACGGCTACGCCCACCATCACCGATACGCCAACGGCAACTCAGACCCCAAGTGTCACCGACACGCCCACCCACTCGCCGACTTCAACCCCAAGCGAGACCCCGACGATCACAACCACGCCCACGGAAACCCCTACCATCACAACGACACCCACGGAGACCCCTACCACCACAAGCACCGTCACCGAGACGCCAACGCTGACCGCAACGCCAACCCTGACGGCGACACAGACCGCCACCGAAACAGCCACCAGCACGGCTACGGAAACTCCTGCCGCCACAGAAACGCCCACGAGTACCGTCACGCCGACAATCTCTCCGACGAACACTCAGACCGAGACACCAACGGCCACGCCTACCGATACGACAACAGCAACTCCTTCGGCTTCGCCGAGCGTTACCAACACGGCAACAGACACGCCGACCACCACGCCCACGGCAACACCGACCTCCTCGGCGACATCGACGCCAACTCTCACCCCATCCATCACGGAAACACCCACGCCGACACCTTCGCCCACCGCGTTGATGCCCTGCCCCGGCGATTGCGACGACAACCGCCAGATCGATATCGAGGAACTAGAGACCCTGATCGATCAAGCGCTCACGGAATCGGCAATCTGCGGCGTAGGGGACGGCGCCGCCATTGCGACGATCGAGACCTTGGTAAGTGCCGTGAATCACGCAGCCAGCGGCTGTCCGTAGAGGCACCTGCATAGGGTGCTACTAAGGAGCCTCTGCACAAGTAGCCCTGTTGTAATCTGATCGGGGTCGGAATCGGAATCGCGGTCGGAATCGGCCGCGACAAAGGCGGGGAGAGCCCGCATCATCTCAAAACCAAGCTGCGGGGCTCGGGGCTGGTGGCTCGGGGCTTGGGCTTGCTTGGATTTGCTTGGATTTCTCCAGTCCCTAGCCTCTGGCCCCAAGCCCCAGGCAGGGTTTCAAGACAGCCTGAGAAGAGGGCGGCTCCTCAGCGCGATCGATTGCTGGGCTCAGTAAACAAATCTTCCGTTCGGCCTGAGGAGCGGCCGCCTGAGTAGCGAAGCGTATCGAAGGATGTTCAGGCCGCGTCTCGAAGGCCGTCTCAAGCAACTCCCTCGACGAGCGCGAGGATCATCTAACTGTCCTTGAGCGAGGGCTGGGGCCATGTCCGGTGTACGGCAAGCCGACGTTCAGCCGGAGAGGTGATGACTAGCGCCAACTACCGGCTGCTGCCGACCGCGACGCGGCGCCATTCCAGCTTGTCGCTGCGGCGGCTCGGCTCGCCCGTTAGCCCTGCTCGATCGTCCGTGATATTCTGAATCAAAGAGGAGATGCCGATGAGTAAGGTCGAAGCGGTCGAGCGCGAAGTTCAGTCATTGTCGTCGGCCGAGCTAGCCGCATTTCGCCAGTGGTTCCATGAATTCGACGCCGCAGCGTGGGATCGCCAGATCGAAGAGGACGTGGATACTGGCAAGCTCGATCGACTTGCCGAGGCGACGTTGCAGGCGCTCAAGGCTGGGAAGTGTACTGATCTTTGAAGCATCTTGCGTCGCCGGAGTTCTGGGCATGCTATCGAGTCCTGCCAAAAGATGTTCGGGAATTGGCGGACGACAAGTTCAAGCTGCTGAAGGCCGAGCCCCGGCACCCTTCACTTCACCTCAAGAAGGTTGGGCGTTTCTGGTCGTGCCGCGTTGGTCTCCACCATCGGGTAGTGGGCCTGGATGCACCTGACCACGGTGGCATTGCATGGTTCTGGATCGGCACGCATGCAGACTATGACAAGCTGCTGGGCTAAATCAGCGTCTGCTGGCGACGGCGGGGGCTTCGTTGTTTGCTGATTTGGGGTACCGCGTAACCGGCGATAGGCGGGTCGTTACTGACAATTGGCACGTCCTCGACCATGGCCTGCGCCACCGGAATGCTGTCCATTGGAACACCACCAAGGCACCAAGCGCACCAAGTAGGACAAGAAGAAGAGCGGCGTGCTCATGCCGGTTCGCAGTTGGACCCGATAACGTAGCCAATGGCTCTGACGACATTCCCGAAAGCGGCTGCATCCAAGACTCCAACTGGACCCGCAGCTAAGTTGAGTTGCACCTGATCGATGGACAACATGTTCTCGCACTGCGCGACACAGTCGACCGTGAATCCGAACTCACCCGCGCGGAACGGCACGCAATTCGACAGCGTACTGCGCACGGCAAATCGGGCGGACGTGCAGGGAACGACCAAGGCGTAACGTCCGCGGTTGACGCTCTCACGCGAAGTTACGATAACAGGATGCGGACCGGCTGACCCAAAATCAGCCATGTAGGTCTCGCCGGGGCTTATCATGGCGCCTCATTCAAGCGGTCAGCCGCGTTGCGCAAAGCCCGCGCATGAATAGCCTTCTGACGTTCCTCGTCTTCGACGATCTCGCGGATGGCTTCGTAGTCCTCCTCTCGGACCAGAATGTAGGCGGTGTTCGTCCGCGGATCGATGAGGCGTTGGGGTCTCCTTCCCTCGGTGTCAAGTTCGTGTAGCTGGTGCGCGGTGAGTTGGATGCTCATGAGCAATCTCCTTGCCTCAGCAATCTCCTTGCCTTATCGCGGAATGGAGTTCCTGCAAATGTCCAGCGTGACGCTTCTTATGCGCGAAGCCAATCTGCACTTGCAGCTCTCGGGTTTTGATCTCGATCTTGAACCCCTTCGCAGAGATGCAGATGACGGCGGTTACAAACTCACGCTTGTTCAACTCGAGACCCTTCTCCACCGGAACATCCGATCAACGAGTGCCGTCCCGCCGAACGCTGGCCCTCTGGCGCGCGCGTGCTCCTTGCGCGTCGACTGCATGCGATTGTTGAACCAAGCTGCGCCGCGGCAGCTTTCGGAACCGGTTGATTGCAACGTTGCGTCGTGTCCATTTGACTGTAAGCGGGATTCTGCACCCGAGCGGTAACTGCGGTCAACAGATGCGTGCGGCTGCCATTCGCGTCACCATCGCATCTCCCCCCGCCGCGGATATCCCGGCGTGCTCACCAACACAATGAATCTCGCGCTACGGCCAATTCCCCCATGCGCCGCACGCGATCCCTCCGCCTCCATGCGCACCCTCCCGGCTCGCTCCGCAGCTTGGTTCAACCGCGTTTCGGAAAAGCGCTCGCCCTCAGCCCACTCGTCATGCTGCGAGCTTTACCAAACGCTTGGCCGCCGCCGCTTGAAGTCGCCGGGATACGCTAACGCCACAGCCCCGGAGTTCTTCACCACCAAGCACGCGAAGACCATAAAGACTGACAAGCCGAGGGGCGATGTCTTCCGCAACACGGCGTAGTTGAGTTGAGATGCTTACGGCCCCGGCCTTTCTTTGCAAACCCAATTGGCCAACGTCAATTACTCTTCCCCACCGACGACAATGAGACTTCCCCATCGCCACCAGAATGCTGTCAATTGGAACACCACCAAGGCACCAAGTGCACCAAGTAGGGCAAGAAGAAGAGCGGTCACCACGAAGCCACGAAGCACATCGCCCGCGGCTTGTCAGTCTTTGTGGTCTTCGCGTGCTTGGTGGTGAAGAACGCCGGGGCCCGGGTGGCTATCTCCAACCACAGAACCGTGTTCGTTGGCGGCAGGGTCGTACGCTTCGAGCACTCCCGCACCTCAGCACCTCAGCCCTCCAGCACCCCATCACCCTCCGCATCCGTTTGCCGTCGCGAGAAGTGCGCGTGCCCCTGGCGCGAGGCAGGTTCAGCCCAAAACCATCACTGACACACTTGAGGCGCTAGCCATCCTCATCGCCGATCCGGCTCTGAACCGAAAGCGTGAGACTATTCCCGCGGCCCTGCAAGCCGAGCAGGTGAACAGCCCACATCCCAGGACAATCCAGCGCCACCTCGAGGACATCCTGAAGAGGTTAAAAGAACAGGACCCCGAATGAGCTGTAGATGGCGTCTGGGAGGCGGTTGAGGTCTCGCCCTATCGGAGAGGCTGCGTGATGTGGTAGTCGACGGGCGTAATGAGTCTCCGGTTCGAATGGGATCCGAAGAAGGCGGCCACAAACCTTGCGAAGCATGGAGTATCGTTCGAGGAGGGCCTGACGGTATTCGGTGATCCTTTGGCCAGAATCTTCGACGACGAGGATCACTCCGATTACTAATCGTCTGCTTCACGGCACGAGAAACAGCGGTGCGCCTTTTCAGTGCGCGCAAGGCAAGTAAGAAAGAGCGGAAGGATTATGAAGAAAACGTCAAGCCGTAAGAAGAGCAGCCGGCCGGAAGCCGAGATGCGGAGCGAGTACCGCTTCGACTATCGACAGGCGCGCCCCCGCGGCGCATGAGCCGGATTGCCCACCCAAGCGGTTTGGCGTGCAAAGCCGAGACGCGGCCTGAACCGATGGCCGCTCCTCAGGCCGAACGGAAAGTTTGTTTACTGAGCCCAGCAACCGTTCGCGCTGAGGAGCCGCCTCCAGAGTAGCGAAGCGTATCGAAAAGGATTTTGGCGGCGTCTCGAAGCGCGCGTCCAGTTGACGTCCACCCCAACTGAGGTTTTCGGGCTCAGTACCCCAGCACTTCAGCACCCCGGCACCCCAGCACTTCAGCACTTCAGCACCCCCACACCTCCGCACCTCAGCACCCTCAAGGCACATAATGCACCCGCCGCACCGCATGTTCGGCGACAGAACTACGGCTCACGTGGTATTCGAACGTCTCACCGTTGATCCACCCGGGTAAGAGGTCGCCGTAGTGCACTTCGGGGTTGATCTGGTTGAACTTCTCGGCGCGCGAGCCGCCGGGATTGCCGTTGTTGCCGCCCGGCAAAGTATTGAACGAGCGGATACCATCCGGGTCGAGAATGGCGACGAAGCGTTTCGACGGGCCACCGGTGAAAACAAAGTTGTCGCTGTTGAGGCCGAAGTTGGCGGGATTGACTGTGAAGCGCCCACCAGGTGCCGCAAACGGCCCAAGATCGAACTGCGTGATTCCGGCTTGGCCAATGAAGTGTTGCAGGCGCACCTGATGAATCTTGCCCCACAACCAGTCGCTGGGCGTGGGCGAGGCAAACGTGTTTTCTAGAAAACGTAGGCCGCGGCGCAGAGCATGGACGATAATCTCGTCGGCAGTTTCTACCTGGGCCGTTCCCTTGTCGTCCCACAGGCTACTACCACCGTTATCGCTCTTGGTGTGAACACGAAAACCTTCGTCGCTGCGATCGAGATCCTCGAGGATGTGCAACAGCGCTTTGGTGGCATCGGCGCCGCTCGGTGCGCCAACGCCAGTATCCTTGAAATCGTCGGCAAAGACGTCGCGACTGAGACGCGTCAACCAACCGGTGTAAATCGACGCCGCAACAGCATCGTTGCGCTCCTCCTCGGTCACGGGGTTCTTGCGTGGCGCCGCGTCGGGGCGCAAGTCGTGGGCATCGATACCCGAGACCATGTCGAATGGTGGCGACGAAGGCTTGCTCTCTCCCCAGGCCTGAAGGCGCTGCAACGCCGCGCGCATCGCATCGGTTACCAAATCCGGACGGCGCTGTGCCGCAGAAAATAAGAAGGGGAGCAGGCGCGCGGCTTCCAGACTCGAGGTGTCGTACTGGTAGCGAGAAAGATCCTCGCGCGTCATCTTCGCACCCGCCGGGCGCACGTTGGCACGATTCGAGAGCAGATCAAGGATACGCTGCTGGCGGAACCCCAGGTCTGCCGAGTAGGTCAAGTAAATGTCGTCGTTGAGCGGATCGTTATCGAGCGTATTGCCGATCTGATCGTTGTTGGAGGTGGCAAGATAGCCCGCCGGCGGGTTGGTGGCTTGCGGGATCCTGTCTTCCGGCAGCCACAACGTCTTGCCCTGGCCATCGCTGAGCCATTCCGCTTCGCCTGTACCGGGCATAGGCAGGTACGGCACCACACCTGCCGGCCGTTGTGGAATCAGCACACGCGGGAAGTAAGCGATATCTCCGTGAACGTCGGCCCACACCCAGTTCTGCGCGCCTACAGCAAAGTTACGCAAGGCGGCACGGAAGTCGGCGACGTTGCGGGCGCGGCCGATACCAAGCAAGAAACGCCCGTCATTGGTGATCTCGTGCCCGGTCCAGCGCACCGACATCCCGGTCGCCGCCAAACCAACGACGTTGTCCGTAAGAGAAGGGTCGGGAACCATGGGGCCGTGATGCGGCACGATCTCGATTATCTGCTTCACAGGGCCGCGACGTTTGACCTGAAAGGTTTCCTCGATACGCAGCACCGGCACGCGCTGGCCCTTGAACAAGACGGTGCGCGGCGAGGCCGGGTAATCGGGAGGAGTCTGTATGTCCTCGACGTAAACGTCGGTGACGTCGAACACCGCCACCGTGCCACCCCACGCGCCATATGCGTTGTGACCCAGAATCACACCCGGAAGGCCCGGGAACATGACGCCGGTTAGCTGCTCTTGTGGATCGGTGAAGGTGCCGACGTTGAGCTGGACCAGATGCCAAATGGGCGGGTTGAACAAAGCCAGGTGCGGGTCATTGGCGAGCATGGCGTGGCCATTGGCAGATAGCCGCGGGGACACGATCCAGTTGTTGCTGCCGACATCACCGGAGCTTTGCAGCGGGTTGGCCTGCCGTAAGGCCGACAATGCCTGACTAATCTCGTCGAGTACGGCGAGAGAAGGTTGATCGGCCGCAGAAATCGTCGTGGTGCTCTTGGCCGAACGCGCGGTGCTTGATGATACCGGGAGGACGGTGGCCGTGGTGGCAGGAGCCGAGCGGAACACGTCTTTGAGTAGACTTTCGGGAAGCAGCCTCGCGATGCGCGCGGCATCGATCTCCTCGCCCAAGCTCTCTGACAAGCTGTAGGCCTGCAGACGGCCAATGGCGAGCGTGTCTTGCGGCCGCCAATCGACGAGGTCGGCAATTGTCAGATCGGTAACGAGTGGGACGCCGTACTCCGGCGGCAGTGTGGCACCGTTAGTTCCAGCGCGTAGCTCCGCAAGCCAGGCGTTGACGCCGTCGGCGTATGCCTGCGCTACGCGTGCAGTCTCGGGATCATCGCGTTGCACGAACTCCCACAAGGCCTCTTCCAAGCGCCGCCCGTCCCGCGTGGTAAACACGGTGCGCATCTCGACATCCTGCGCGAGAATCTGCGATCCAAACAGCTCCGCCAGACGTCCGGTTGCAAAGCGGCGGAAGACATCCATTTCCCAGAAACGCATCGATGCGGTGACGTAGCCTTGCAGGAAGATCGCCGTCTCAATGTCCGGCGCATAGATGTGCGGCATGCCGAGTTCATCGAAAACGATGTCGGCACCCGTAGGCAAGCGCGGCAGGGAGACCGTGGTAGCCACGGACACGGATGCAATCGGATCTCGCGCCGGAGCCTGAGCCGGGTCATCATCCCCACAGCCCTGCAGGCCCAAGAGAGCGAACCCAGCCAACAACAAGACGGTGCGCAGCAACTTCATAGACGAGCCTCCCTCGTTAACAGCGAAGACGCGACTGTGCGCAGGGAGACACCCTTGAGTCAAGCTAGCAACGGCACAGGGGTGTACGTCACATTTGTTGGTTTTCCGCCGGTGGCCACGACCTCACGGTCGCGGCACTGCGTCTGCTCAAGCTCAGCGTAGCCGCACGCGTGAGCGCGTGGATGGTGGGAACCGGCCTCCCAACAAATTTGTCGCACACCCACGGCACAGGGACAGGGCCACGCCAAAGTACCTCACCCGGACATCCCATCTCACGCGCCGCGAGGGCGCGGCGTCTCCATTGCATACAAATATTGAGGATTTGTCTGTGGAGACGGGCCGCCCTCGGCCCGCATCCAACGGAAACGCGAATTGGCGGGCAAAGCCGGCAGAGCCTGGGAACGAGAAAGGTGATGGTGCCAGGGATAAAGCGAATCCGAGTGGGGCCAGCTTGTGTGTAATGATGTGAACTCAGGCCCGTGCCTCTCGTGGTTGACGCACGGGCACAGTGACTTCAAAGGTTGCGCCCTGGCCTGGTTGTGACGTCACGGTGATGGTGCCGTGATGGCGCGCGATGATTCCGTACGACACGCTGAGCCCGAGACCGGTGCCATGTCCCACCGGCTTGGTGGTAAAGAAGGGCTCAAAGATTCGCGGCTGTATTTCCGGCGCGATGCCGGCACCGTTATCGCGAAACTCGACGGCAACAGCGTCACCGGCGCCCAGCTTGGCTTTGCGCACTGCAACCCACACCTCCCCTCCCTGCGCTGGACAGGCATCGGCTGCATTCATCAGGAGATTGAGGAACACTTGATTGAGTTGGCCCAAGATGCACTCGACCTCGGGAACGTCCTCATAGGCTTTATGGATTCGGATGTTGTGGCGAAAACGGTGGCCCACTAAGGCCAAAGTACTATCGATGCCGTTGCGAATGTCGGCCGTCCGCCAAGCGTCGCCGGCGTCGACGCGTGAGAAGTTGCGCAGGCCGACAACTATCTCGCGCGTGCGGCGGGCTCCTTCCTCGCAATCGGCAAGCAGGAGAGGCAAATCAATGCGTATGGCGTCGATGCGTAGGTCTTGTTTGCGAATCCGGAGGCGCTCCTTGTCTTCCGGAGAAATGTCGATCGCATCGTAGGTATCCAGAAGATCTTGCAGGCGCTGGACGTAATCGCGCACGTGCTCGAGGTTGCCGCTTACAAAGCTGATGGGATTGTTGAGTTCGTGGGCCACTCCAGCCACCAAGGCTCCGAGCCCGCGCATCTTTTCGGCATGAACTAAATGGGCCTCTGTTTCCTGCAAGCGCCGATAGGCTGCCGAGAGCTCGGCATGCGTACGCCGCAAGGTCGCCACGGCTTCTTCGAGGCTCCGATTACGCTCTTCCAGTTCGCGTTCGCTGACCCGCAGCCGCTCCGAGATGTAACCACCCAAATAAATCAGCAACACCAAGCAGTAGAGCAGAAACGACGCCCAAGTGCCGTGATACACGAGAAGCGACGGGGCACCAGAAGAGAACAACGGAGGCGTGCTCAAGTAGCCAAATGCTTGCAGCCACAACGCTGCAGCCCAGAGTGCAACCGCCAACACGGCACTAGCCGCTGCGACGGCAGTATCGACAAGCATTGCGGTGGCCAGAACCTGGACGGCATACACCACAACGAACGGACTCTGCGCCCCACCCGTGTGAATAATGAGGTAAGTCGTAAAGACATGGTCCATCGGAATCGCGACGATCGAAACACGAAAGACGAAACGGCGATGGCGGATGCACCAGCCGTTGAAGGCGTTGAGAAGACCGCCGAGCACCGCGGCATAGACAATCGGCATGAAGGAGGCGAAAAGCCCCCACGCGTGGGCTACCAACGCAATCGGCACGAAGCCAACGATGGCCAGCCAACGCACGCGCACAGCCCACAGGAGGCGTTCTGGGGAAGACCACAACACAAATATTCGCTGCCGGAGCGTTGCCATGCCCTCTCCTTCCTTGACACCATGCTGGGTGGGGATTACGTGTCCCCCCTGCCAATGAAATACTCGCTCAGCGACAATCCTTCAAATAAATTCGAAGGCAGGCGCGTCCAACGCGGGAGGTTCTGACCATGACCAACACCCTGAAGACCACCCTTTTGCTTGGCTTGCTCACTGGCTTGATCTTGTGGTTCGGGCAGGCCGTCGGCGGATCGCAAGGAATGATGATGGCGTTTGTCTTCGCCACCATCATGAACTTCGGCAGCTACTGGTTCTCCGACAAGATTGTTCTCGCCATGTACCGGGCCAACCAGGTCGACATGAACCAGGCCCCGGAGCTGTATCAGATCGTACAGAACCTGAGCACGCGGGCGGGCATTCCAATGCCGAAGCTCTACGTCATCCCACAGGAAGGCGCGAACGCGTTTGCCACTGGCCGCAACCCAAGCCATGCTGCGGTAGCCGTCACCCAGGGGATCATGCGCATCATGTCACGGGATGAACTCGAGGGCGTCCTGGCACATGAGATCAGCCATATCCTAAATCGGGACATCCTGATCAGCTCGATTGCCGCGACACTTGCGGGCGTTGTGATGATGTTGGCAAACATGGCCCGCTGGGGCGCGATGTTCGGTGGCTTCTCCCGCGATGATCGAGACGAGCGCGGCGGGGGCTTGGAGCTGATCGCAATGGCCATCTTCGCCCCGCTGGCAGCCATGATGGTGCAGATGGCGGTGTCGCGCTCGCGCGAATTCGCCGCCGACGAAAGCGCCGCTCGCCTCCTACACAGCGGCGAGCCCTTGGCGCGCGCCTTGGAGAAACTCGGCATGGCCTCCCAGCAACTTCCCATGGATGCCAGCGCCCAGACGGCGCATCTGTTCATCGTCAATCCGTTGAGCGGTCGATCCTTCGTGAATCTGTTCAGCACCCATCCTCCGCTGGAAGAGCGCATCCAGCGCTTGCGCAGCAATCCTACCTACTAAATCACAACGATCGGCGCGTAAGGCATGAGCGAAGAGCAGGAACAGAAACGGGGATTCAAGGTAGAGGACAGGCGCCGCTTTGATGAAAGTGGCGACGCACGTGAGACGGCAGGAGATGCTGCCGCAGCGGAGCCGCGTACGGTACCGCCTAGGGAGCCGCCTGCGGGGCCGACTGTCGCTAGCCAAGCAGAGTCGTCGCGCCCAACGGCGCAAGCAGCAACCAGCCCGGAACTTACGTTTACTACGTTTCTTCTCAGCCTCAGCACGCAAGCTCTGGCGCACCTTGGCGAGATCCCTAGTCTGATGGACGGCCAGATGTCGAAGGACTTGGTCGCAGCCAAACAGCTCATCGACATCATCGGTATCCTCTCCGACAAGACCAAGGGGAATCTGGATGCAGGCGAGACGGCGCTCATGCAGAGCATTCTCTACGATCTGCGCCTCAAGTACGTCGAGCTTACCCGACGCGCAACGTGAATAGAACGCGGCGGCGATTCGTCTTCCGCTCCTACATCGCCCAGCCAAACCCAAACCCATCGACACGAGGAGATCTCATGAGCACATCCACGCGTGCGCGCACAGGAATGAAACTATGGATTGCCGGCTTCGTCGCCGGCATCGTCGCTACGGTTGGACTCGGATCCGTACCGGAAGCACGTGCAATTCGTTTCTGGGGTGAAGAGAAAACCGCTCCCGCGTCGGAAGCGCCCCCAACTCCAGCAGGCGCTCCCGCGGCTGCTCCGGCAGCGGAGATACCGCTGGCGGCGTTGCCCGACTTCACCCAGCTTTCCGAGAAGCTCAGCCCCTCCGTCGTCAACATCTCCACGAGTTCGCAGGGTGGTGCACCGGGGATCAATCCATTTGGTGGGGATCCGCATGAATTCGGCGGCGAGCCATGGGAACGCTTTTTCGGTCCGGGTCCGAAAAAAGGGTTCAAGCAGCGCAGCCTGGGCTCCGGGTTCATCATCAACCGTGACGGCTACATTCTGACCAACAACCACGTGGTTGAGAATGCCGACGAGATCCTGGTCAAGCTCGATACGGATAAGGAGTACAAAGCCAAGATCATTGGCCGCGATCCGAAGACAGATATCGCCGTCATAAAGATCGAGGACGTGCCCGATCTAGTCGCCGCGCCACTGGGCAATTCCGATCAACTGCGCGTCGGCGAGTGGGTGGTTTCGATCGGTAATCCCTTCGGCTTGGAACACAGCATCACTGCCGGAATCGTTAGCGCCAAAGGCCGTTACATCGGCCAGGGGAGCTACGACCAGTTCATTCAAACCGATGCGGCTATCAACCCCGGCAACTCAGGCGGGCCGCTGATCAACCTGCGCGGCGAGGTTGTTGGCATCAACTCGGCGATTTTTAGCCGCTCTGGCGGCAACATCGGCATCGGCTTTGCCATTCCCATCAATCTCGCCAAGGAACTCATCCCGCAACTCGAAGAGAAGGGCCGGGTGACGCGTGGTTGGTTGGGTGTTCTCATCCAGAAAGTGACCCCGGAAATCGCCGAGCACCTCGAGTTGAAGGAAGCGCGAGGCGCTTTGGTGGCGGATGTCGTGGAAGACGGACCGGCCAAGGCTGCCGGCCTGCATGTCGGCGACGTCATCGTCGAGTTTGACGGGCACGCCGTCAAAGATTCGACCGAACTGCCTTTACTGGTCGCGCGCACCGGCATCGGCAAGACGGTTCCCGTGAAGGTCATCCGCGACAACAAGACAGAGACGTATCAGGTTACAGTCGCCGAACTCAAAGACGAAGAGACGCAGATGGCCTCGGGCAAGGAGGAGAACTTTGGTCTGACCGTACAAGCCATCACTCCGGACATCGCCGAAAGCCTAGGGCTGAGCAAAGACATCAAAGGCGTGGTTGTATCGGGAGTGGAATCCGGCAGCAGTGCCGACGACGCCGGTCTACGCCGCGGCGATGTCATCCTCGAAGTCAACCGCAAGCCGGTGGAAGATCTCAACGCCTACCGCAAAGCCATGAAGGGAGCAGGCACCAGTAAGAGCTTGCTGCTGCTGGTGCGGCGCGGAGAGAATACGATCTTCGTTGCTCTGAAACCGGCGTCCTAGCTGCAGCCTTACGAGGCTGAGCCTCGAAACCCGGCGTTCCCGGGCAGAGCCCTTAGCCTTACCCACATGTCGGCCGGCTGGACACCGACAGTAAAATGGAAAGGCAGCAAGGAAGGTGTCCTCTCCCGTGCATCTCCTCAGCGCGGGAGA
>CAZGSN010000345.1:0-6734 GCA_964528465.1 uncultured Binatia bacterium (SeqCode) | reverse complement strand
GGGGTCAAGACAGAATCCTCGATAGAGTTCGTCATCTGGCGTCGCCGCCCGTCGAATTTGCCGTTGTATCGCCAAGTTCATCGAACTTCCGAGATCGCGACACCGTTGTCGAGGTCAGGAGATCTGATGTTAAGCGCTCCCTATGCCCTTCATCGGGAGTGTCGTGCTTGTCGAAGGAGACCAGCTCAGGTAGGAAGCTTGCTCATGGCGGATACGTACACCGTTTCCGAAGCCCAGGGCCGGCTTGCCGGGCTACTGCGGCGCACCGAGGCTGGCGAGACCATCGGCATTCGAAGGCGCGACCGCACGGTAGCCTTTCTTGTCTCGCGCGAACGTATGGATGCGATGGTCGAGACCATCGAGCTGTTGGCGAGTCCCGATGCGCGGGAGGCCATCGAGCGACATCGCGGGGGCAAGCTGGCGTTCTTCCCCTTGTCGGCCCTCGATGCCGACGAATGAGAGTTCGCCTTTCGGAGCAAGTCGTTGATTTCGTTAGGCGGCTCGCGCCTGAGCCTCGACGGCGTATTCGTCAGGCCCTGCGAGAACTTGCCGAAGGAAATGGGGACATCAAAGAGCTGGAAGAACCACTCCATCCTTATTGCCGACTGCGCGTCGGCAACTACCGGATTCTTTTCCAGTATGCGACGAAAAGCCGAATTGACTGCGTGTTCATTGAGAAGCGCGCGTTGGTCTACGAAATCTTCTCCCAGGAATTTGCAAGGCAAGTGCGAGGCAAGCCGTAGCTTCGGGAACGCTGCACGCGGAGGGACGCGCCGGATAACCGGATAACCGAAAACGGAAAACCGGAAATTGGAAATTGGCGAACCGGGTACCGGCGAACCGGCGCACCAGGTACCGGCCACATCCCCCCTACATTGCGGCCTCTTCTTGGAACACGTAAGGAACGCGCGGGAGATCAACGTATGCGTATTGTGCTGATACTGTCGATGTATGTGCTCACCGCGTTCGCGTCGCAGGCTGCGCTTGCCGAGGAAAAGCCGGAGCCGCGCACAATTCAGGTTAGCGGCCATGGGGAAGTGAGTTCCTCGCCGGACCTGGCTCAGATTTCGATCGCGGTGGAGACGACGGGCGGGACGGCGGGGGAAGTCATCGCAGACAATGCGCGGCGTAGTGACAAGGTGGTGTCGGCAATCAAGGCCATGCTGAGCGGGGAGGACAAGGTTACGACCACAGGCTACGCGCTGGAGCCGCGTTACGACAACAGCAAGCCGGGGCAAAGCAGCGAGCCACGCATCGTAGGCTACGTGGCCCGCAACGAGGTGCAGGTCGAGATGCGCAAGATGGAGAAGGTGGGAGCACTCATCGATGCCGCCATCGCCGCCGGGGGCAACCGTGTGAACAACTTGAGTTTCGGACTGGCCAAGCGCGACGAGGTTTTACGCACGGCCCTGGAGCGCGCCGGCAGTGAAGCCAAGGCTCAGGCGGAGAGCATTGCCAAGGCGCTCGGTGTTCGCTTGGTGCGGGTCCTGCACGCCAGCACGTCCGGAGGCCCGATGCCGCGCCCGCACTACATGGCCAGAGCCGGCCTCGCCGCCATGGAAGCACGCGTCCCCACAGCCATCGAGCCGGGTAGTGTCAGCGTGCACGCCGTGCTCGAAGTTTCCTACGAGATCGAATAGCTCTAATCGACAATCTACCCGCGAGCACGTCGTTGCTCGCCGCTGGAGGAGAAGCAAGAAATGAAGGTGCTCATGTCACGAATGCTTGCGGTTGTTCTAATGGTCGGAGGCATGCTTGCGACCGCATCGGCCGCCGAGCCGATCGGTCCGAAGTTCCCGCAAGGCTACCGAGAATGGACCCACGTCAAGTCGATGGTCATCCACTCCGACAAGCACCCACTCTTCGTGCCGTTCGGCGGCATCCATCACGTGTACGTCAACAAGACCGGCCTCGCCGCCGCCAAAACCCACGGCAAATTCCCCGACGGTTCGATCCTAGTCTTCGACCTCCTACACAACGCCGACGCCGACGGCGCCTACACCGAGGGCACGCGTAAGGTGGTAGCCGTGATGCAAAAGGACTCGACCAAGTACAAACAAACCGCAGGCTGGGGCTTCCAAGCCTTCAAAGGCGGTAATCCCAACGATCCAACCGTCACCGACAGCAACAGCCAATGCCTAGCCTGCCACCAATCGCAGAAGGACAACGACTACGTGTTCTCACGCTTCCGTGAGTAGCATGCACAGCACGGACTCCGCCGTCGCGACCTACGGCTCGCCGGGTATTTGCGAGATTTCTGCCTGTTGAAGGTCGTTCCGTTGCCGCCCCCGTTGGATGGCAGCCGCGCCAACCTCACGCCTCCTTCGTGCCGGTCCATGGTGCTGTCGCGATTCACATCCGGACTCCCCAGCACTCCGGGTGCACGACAAATTTGTGGGGAGGTATTTGGTACCTCGCATTCCTTGCAGAGTATCCCGGCGAAAGAGCCGTCATAAAAGTGAGTTGGAATTTGGTCTACCCGGCTTTCGCCGGGGTGACGTCGTTCCGGTTGAGTTTTTCGACAGTCTCTTTCGCCGGCATGACGAACGGTGCGTGTAGGGAAGTGGCAGGCGGTTTGCGCCTTACGGACGCCCTTGATCGACGTTGTCCATCCATCCACGGGCGAGCGTTCAAACGTGGGGTCGCTTTCGGACTACCTTTGTGGAGTATGGGTTTTTCCGCAGGTCTCACAATCATGTCGTGCACCCCAGCACTCCTGCCGATTTGACAAAGCTGTGCTTGCGGGGAACAGTGCCTGCGCTCTGACTCTCCGCCGAAAGTTACATGGATGAAACAGCTTGCCGAGTTCTCTGCCCACACCCGATCTAAGAACCTTGCCATTCTCGGACGTGAGTCGTTTGACCTCCTCATAATCGGTGGTGGCATCACCGGTGCCGGTATCGCACGTGACGCGGCCGCGCGTGGATTGCGTGTGGCCCTGGTGGAACGGCGCGATTTCGCGGTGGGCACCAGCAGTCGCTCTTCCAAGCTCATCCACGGCGGCTTGCGCTACTTGGCGCATGGCGAAGTTGGCTTGGTCATGGAAGCTTCCAACGAACGGCGTGCGGTGCGCAAGCTCGCACCGCATTTGGCGACACCCCTGCAAGTGCTGGTGCCTGTCTATAGTCGCGCCGGCTATGCCACGATTAGCGCTGGGTTGTGGACCTACGACCGTATGGCGCGTGTGCAAAAGACGGAGCGCAATCAGATGCTCGGTCGCGCCGAGACCCTGGCCCTGGAGCCGCAACTGCGCGCGGAACGCCTGTATGGATCCGGCCTGTATTACGAGTACCTTACCGATGATGCCCGCCTGGTTCTCGCCAACATCCAAACGGCGGCGGCGCTCGGGGCAACGATCGTCAACTACGCCGAGGTTACAGGGCTGCGTGTACAGGGAGGCAGGATCGCCTCCGCCTTGGTACGTGATTGCGAGTCTGGCGCCGAGATCGCCGTGACCGCCAAGGTAACCGTGAATGCCGCCGGGCCTTGGGTCGATGAGGTCCGCCTCCTGCAAGGGGGCAATGAAAAGCGGCGCCTGCACTTGGCGCAGGGCATCCACATCTCCATCCCTGCCGAGCGTCTGCCCATCAGCCGCATGGTAACGCTGCTCTCTCCGGATAAGCGTCCTGTATTCGCGATTCGCCGCGGTCCGCTGGTTTACCTGGGGACTACCGATACCGAGTATGATGGGCGTTATGACGATCCCCCGATCAAGCTCCGCGATGTCGAGTATCTCTTGCAGGCTGCCAACCTAACCTTCGATATCGAACGCGTCGGCGTCGACGATGTCGTTGGTGCGTGGTCGGGTGTGCGTCCCTTGGTCCATCAGGAGGGCAAGAAGACCACCGAGATTTCGCGTAAGGATGAGGTGTTGGTCGGCCCCACCGGCTTGCTGTCGATTGCGGGTGGTAAGCTCACGACTTTTCGCAAGATGGCGCAGCGCGTGGTCGATATGGTGGGCGAGCAACTCAAACAGCAGGGTGTTCTCACCAACCCACCTCGTGGGGATGATGCAGGCGACACCTTGGTCGGCGGCGATACGGGCGACGATGTTGCCGTCTTTGCCACGCGCGTGAAACAACGGTGGCCCAAGATCCCGGCCGATATCGTCGAGCACGTGGTTGCTTGCTACGGCAGCAACGGCGAGCAGATCGTGGAAGCGATGGCGGCGGATGCGCAGTCGGCCACGCGCTGCGCCCCTGGTGCCGCGATCACCCAGGCCGAGGTTGCGTACGCGCTACGCATGGAGATGACGATGACCCTGCAGGATCTTCTCGAGCGTCGAGCCCGGCTGTTCCTGTGGGACCTGCACAATGGTCTTGGTGTCGCGGAGTCCGTGGCGCGGCAGATGGGTGCGGCGCTTGGCTGGGACGCAGCACGGGTCGACCGCGAGGTTGCCGACTACCGCGAGCATGTTCGTGACGTAAAAACCTTTCATCAGGCCGCAGGCGAGACAGCTCCGCGGCGTGCCGCACAAGGATGATGCAAAATGCCAACTTTCGATCCAACCCCATTTCGTAAGGCCTTGGTCTCTCGCCTTGGTGCCGACCAGGTGAGCTGGGATGACGAGGCGTTGCTCGAGCACGCTCACGACTACTGGAGCCTGGCGCAGTTACGCTTGCTGCGCGGTACTTTGGCGAATCGGCCCCTGTGCGTGGTTCGCCCCGCATCGGTCGAGCATGTCGTGGAGGTGCTGCGCTACGCCAACGAGCAGCGCGTGCCGGTGGTGCCGTATGGTGCTGGGTCCGGAGTCTGCGGCGGCGTCTTGCCCGACGAGAAGGCCATCGTCGTCGATATGCGGCGCATGGATCGCATCCTCGAGCTCAACGAAACGGCGATGACCGTGCGCGTGCAAGCCGGCAAGATGGGCGGCGTGTTCGAAGCCGAACTCGATGCTGCCGGTTACACCATGGGCCACTTCCCACAGTCGATCGATGTGTCGACCGTGGGAGGTTGGGTGGCGACGCGCGCTGCCGGACAGTACTCGACGCGCTACGGCAATATCGAAGATGCTCTGTTGGCGGTGCAGGTGGTCCTGCCCGACGGCAGCATCGTCAACACGCGGGTGGGGCCGCGCTCGGCTAGCGGGCCGGACGTGCGCAATATCTTTGTTGGTGCCGAAGGTACGCTGGGCATCGTTACGGAGCTGACCGCACGTGTATTCCCCAGGCCGGAGAGTAGCGTTGGGCAAGCATTCACCTTTTCCAACTTCGATGCTGGGCTCGACGCCATCCGCGCTTTCATGCGTGCCGGCTGGCGGCCGCCGGTGGTGCGCCTGTACGACGCGATCGAATCGGGACGCTTGTTTACGCCCTGGAGTTCCGGGGGCGAGAATCTGCTGCTCCTACTTTCGGAAGGACCTGCCGCGCTGACCGAGGTCGAGATCGCTGGTTGCACGAAGCTCTGTGAGCAACACGGTGGCAAGGCGGTTGGCCCTGAGCCGGTGGAGTCGTGGCGGCACGAGCGCAACAAGGTGCCCGGCTTCACGCCGTTCCTGGAACGCGGCATGGTGCTCGACACCATCGAGGTGGCGGCGACGTGGGATCACATCCACGACTTGTACCGCGAGGTGGTGGCGTCGCTGCAAAGTGTGGAGGGGTTACTCGTGGCCTCGGGCCACAGCTCGCACAGTTACAACTCGGGAACCAACATCTACTTCACCTTTGCCGCCATGCCGGCAGCGGAGAAGGCCGAGGAAACCTATCTCGCGTGCTGGGCCAAGACGATTGAAGCCACGCTGAAGTGCAAGGGCACGATTGCCCACCATCACGGCATTGGCCGTTTGCGCACCAAGTGGATGGCGGAGGAACTCGGTGGCGGCCTCGACGTGTTGCGTAAGCTCAAGCAGGCCCTCGATCCCAACGGCATCATGAACCCCGGGGTGCTGTTCCCATAGAGAGATTGAAGGGAATGCCGCCCTGGGGAGCGCCTGCAACGGGTTGGCTCGCACCAGGCGGCAACATGCCCATAGTTTCGAGAGAGCAAGCTTATGTCTCACGTACTCGCCATTGACGAAGGAACCACCGGCGTACGCGCTCACGTTTTCGATGAGTCGAGCGCTTTGCTGGGTGGCGCTTACCAGGAAATCTCCGCCACTTATCCGCAGCCAGGATGGATGGAACAGGACCCCGAGGAGATTTGGAACAAGACGCGTGCGGTTTGTGTGCAAGCACTGAAGGCGGCCAAGCTGCAGCCGAGCGATATCAAGGCCATTGGCGTATGCAATCAGCGCGCAAGCTTCTTGTTGTGGGAGCGCGCCGGCGGTAGGCCGGTGACTCCCGTCCTCGTGTGGCAAGACGTGCGTGCCGCCGATCGCGTCGCCGACCTCTTGGCGCAAGGCGTCTTCACCAATGCCATGGCCTCGGCCGGCAAGGTGGATTGGCTCTTCCGGCGATTCCCGGAGCTGGCGCAGCGGGCGCTGCAGGGCGAGATCGTGTTCGGCACCATCGACACTTGGTTGGTGTGGAATCTCAGCGGTGGCGAAGCCCACGTCACCGACTACTCCAATGCCTCATGCACGACGCTGTACGATGCCATGCAGGACTGCTGGGACTCGAACGCACTCAAGGTTCTGAACATCCCCGAGGGCATGCTGCCTTCGATTTGCTCGTCGAGCCAAGTGGTGGCGCACACGACTCGCGAAGCCTTCGGCGCCGAGGTTCCGGTGGGTGGCATGGCCGGCGACCAGCAGGCCGCGATGTTTGGTGAGGTGGGAGTCGACAAGGGTTCGGTCA
>CAZGSN010000344.1:0-4255 GCA_964528465.1 uncultured Binatia bacterium (SeqCode) | reverse complement strand
GGCAATCCGGCTCATGCGCCGCGGGGGCGCGCCTGTCCTACGCGCCGTCGAAGGGCCTGTCCCGAGCCCAGTCGAGGGGGCGTCTTCATTGCTCGCGAACACAAGAGGTCGGATATGGAGACGGGCCGCCCTCGGCCCGCGTCTGGTGTAGGCGAGCAAAGCCGCGGGAGGTCGTCGCCTGCCCTCTGCTGCCGCGTTTCGAAAGTCGCAAAGAGTTCTCCGGGGCACGTCCCTGGTGTCGTGCGTCCCAGGTTGGGATTGTTGGGATTGTCGACAATCACGCCTTGCGTAGGGCTTCGATGGGTCGCATGCGGGCGGCGCGCCAGGCGGGGCCGAGGCCTCCGGCTATGCCGACGGTGACGGCTAGGGCTAGGGACGCGAGCAGGTCGCTGGCACCGACGCGAAGAGTAACAACGTTGGTAGTGAAGGTGGCGGCTCCAAAGGCAATGCCACCCATCACGACTCGCAAGACGGCTGCCAGGGCGAGCGCGGCCCCCGCGCCGATCGCGAAACCAACGAGGGCCAGCGCAATGGCTTCGAGTTGGAATGACAACAAGATGGCGCGGCGCGAGAAGCCCAAGACACGCAGGGTGCCGATCTCGGCGGTGCGCGCCTGCACCGCGGCATACATCGCATTCGACGCTCCGAATCCGGCGCCAATGCCGGCAAGAATGGCGATACCGACCACGAGAACATACAGCGAGTTCGCCGACTCGGACTGCTTGGCGTAGTACTCGGTCTCGCGCTGGGCATCGAGAGCATGGCGCGGGTCGTCGTTGATGCGTCGTTGCAGGGGCTCGAAGGCGGACAACGACGCCAGGCGTAGGCGAAACCCGGAGTACGGGAATGGACGCTTGGCGTCGTTGGCGAGTTCACGCACATCCACCCACACTTCGCTTTCAAAAGAAGAGCCTTCGGCTTCGAAGATGCCCACGACCTTCCAGTCGCCGCGACCAAAGCGCAACGTGCTCCCCAATACGGCGCCAACGTAACGGCCCACGACCCCGCGCCCGACGATCACCTCGCTACGACTCGGCTCGAACATGCGGCCCTCGACGATGTGCACGTTGTCGTGCACGGCCAACGCCACAGGCTCGACACCGCGTACCAGCACGTTTTCGCGGCCGCCGTCGTAGGTGTGAAAAAACGGCTGCACCACCAACTCGGGAGAGGCGAGCGGCTGTCCAGCTCCGTCACGGGCAATGCCGTCGAAGAAGCGGATGGCTTGAAACGCTTCGAGGGAGAGCTGGCTCGAACCGTCGTTGTCCGAGCCCTTGCGCATGACCACCAGGTTGCGCGGGTCACCGCTTGCGATCAGCGTGTGCTTGAGGCTGGTGATCAAGCCGAGGAAGAGACTGCACGCCACCACAACCAGAGCAATGATGCTGGCGCTCATCAGCGTGCGCGCCGGCCGTGCGCGCACGTTGCGCACGCTGTAGGAAATGGGAAGTAGCTTGGCCATTCGACGCGACCGCGGATCTCAGAAGACCTCGCGCAATGCCTCCACGACCGGCTTACGCGCCGCACCCCAGGACGGAATGATGCCGGCAAGCATGCCGACAAACAGGGATAAGAAGACGCCTTGCACGACCACTGAGCTGGTGACGATGAAGCTGCCCAGCGGCCCGAGGGAGGGATTCCAGCCGGCGGAGGCGCGCAGGAAGCTGGTGAAGGCAATGGTCAGCAGCACACCCAGCCCCCCAGCGAGACTGGAGAGTGCCACGGCTTCGGCGAGCAGGGTGGAGAAGATGACACGGCGGCTGAAGCCAATCGCCTTGAGCACGGCAATCTCGCCGCTGCGCTCACGCACACCCATCGACTGCGTGTTGGCGGCAATGAAGACGATGCACAGCGCCACCAGCCCGGTGACGATCAAGATGATGGTCACGAAGCCTTGCAGCGAGCCAAAGAAATTCGAGAAGAAGCTCTTCTCGGTTTCGCATGCCGTCTCCGCTTCGCTGTTACGCGACATCTCATCGACGGTGCGCATGATGGAATTGACGCGCTGCGGGTCGCCAGCCCGCACCCATATAATGCCCACAATCCCTACCCCGGCCCGGCCCGTGGCCTTCATGGCTTCGTCCAGGTATTCCCGGTTCACCCACACCATGGGAGCACGATCGTTTGGGACCTCTCCGACGATGCGCAGATCCAAGCTCACTGGCCACACGTTGCTGCGCAGAGTGATGCGTTGACCGATACGCCAGCCGTATTTCTTCAGGGTTTGGCGGCCTACGATGGCGCCATCGCGGTAGCGCTGAAAGTCGACCAGTTGCTGCGGCTCGATCTTGTAATCGGGATACACGGCAGCCAGGTGCTCTGCCTCTACCGCGAAGTTGGGGAAGGTTACGCGGCCTTCTTCTTCATAGGCGCCACCAAACCAAACCACGCCGACGGCGCCGACGACACCTTCCACCTGACGCACCTTGCGTGTGAACGAATACGGCATGGAGTAGACGATGCCGGCCTTGTTGTGCACGGAGATGCGCGTATTGCTGGCAATGCTGCTCAAAAAGATATCGAGACCAGCCGGCATGGTGAGCAGCAAGCACACCAGCATGACCGCCAGGGTGATGGCGCCACCGGTGAGCGCCGAACGCAGTTTGTTGCGGCGCAGATTGGCGAGAACAAAGCCCAGATACTTCATCGCAACAACTGTGCGGCGGCCGTGGTCCCGCCACCGGCAGCAAGCAGAATCGCCTCGTGTGCGCGGGCCGCATCCTCGCCTTCCAGGAGAATACCTTTGTCCAAGTGAAACGCCTCGTCAACGAAGCGCAGGGCGCGTGGATCGTGTGTCACCATGATCACGGTCTTGCCAAGCTCCGCCTTGAGTTGCCGCAGGAGGCTGAGAATCGCCTCGGCATTACGCGCGTCGAGGTCGCCCGTGGGCTCATCGGCAACGATCAGGTCGGGATCGGTAACGATCGCGCGTGCAATCGCCACGCGCTGCTGCTCCCCGCCGGAAAGAGTGCGCGGATAGTGTTCGATCCGTTCCGACAAGCCCACGATGGCCAGTGCCGTCTCGGCGCGACGGCGGCGCTCGCCGCGGTCGAGATGCGTCAGCAACAGCGGTAGCGCCACGTTGTCGCGTGCACTGAGCACGGGGATCAAGTTGAAGGATTGAAAGATGATGCCCACGTGGCGAGCCCGCCATTGCGCTAGCTCATCCTCGTCATAATCGTTGAGTTGCTGTCCGACGACGAAGATCTCGCCGTCATCCGGCCGATCGATGCCGGAAACCAAATTCATCAGCGTCGACTTCCCCGATCCAGAAGGACCCATGAAGGCAACAAAGCGCCCCGCGGCAATCGCCAGCGAAACCTTCTCCAAGGCGTGCACCTCGTCGACGCCACGCACGTAGCGACGCGAGACATTGCGGATGTCGATGATAGGCACGGTGCTGGCGGTTGGAGGGAAAGTCATGGAGGTGGCGATGCTAACCCAGGACCTCCAGTGAGGCGAGCGGGGAGTGAGGCCCAAACCCGGCGCGAGCGCCGGACGATGGCAACCGTTGGGAGATCGTCCAGGCGGAGCCTCATTCGGATAGATTTCAGGCTGCGCCTGGAACCAGATAGCCGGATGAAGCCCTACGAATTTCTCGCTCTCAGGCTCTGCCGGCTTTGCCCGCCAATTCGTGTTTCCGTTGGACGCGGGCCGAGGGCGGCCCGTCTCCAAAGACGAAACCTCGATGTTTGTAAGCACTGGAGACGCCGCGCCCTCGCGGCGCATCAGCCGGATTGCCTGCCTGATCGAATTGGCGGGCGAAGCCGGCTCTGCCTGGAATCGTCGCCAGGCGAATCACCTACGAGGGGTCAGTCGTTCTTGGCCTTCCACTTCGTGGTGCTCAGCGGATCGCTTGCGGCGGTGCTGAAGGTCGCTGCCCAGCAGACTGTGTTCGCGCTGTTCACCACCTGAGCCTTTACCGGTGTCGACAGGGGAAGCCCAGGCAAGGTTAGGTTGGCGCCCTTAGCCTTGACCTTCAGGCTCGCTTTGCCGTCGACTCCGGACTTGATCGCGAAGCCGGCGACTCCGACTCCATTCGTAACTTTGTTCTTGTAGCTGAAGCCGTACTTGCCAGCCTTCCAGCAGGGCTTGTCGCCGCACATACCACCAGCGCTGATCCCCAGGTTGAAGATCAGATTGTTGGCGCTGTCGTAGACGCAGACCCTGTAGTTGGTGGTCATTACGGGGTTGCCTAGCTCGGCCAACGCAGTCGCCTGCCCCTTCCAACCCCACCCAAACTTGTTCTTGGAGG
>CAZGSN010000343.1:0-4388 GCA_964528465.1 uncultured Binatia bacterium (SeqCode) | reverse complement strand
TCGTCCTACCTCGCCGGCAACGGCCATCGTAAGCTCGGGCCCATACAGATTCAGCCGCAATCCCATGTACGTCGCAATGGCTGGCGTGCTTGGCGGGCTGGCTGCAATCCTCGGTAGCTACGTTCTGCTCGTCGCTTCGCTACTGTTCATGGCCATCGTTCACTTTGGTGTCGTTTTGCCGGAAGAGCGCTACCTTGAGTCGTTGCACGGGGAGGCCTACATCCAGTACAAACAGGCAGTCCGGCGGTGGCTCTGATGGCACCTAACCCTGCGCTGTACCTAGCCTGGGTCAGGCCGCTTCGCGGTCTGTCGCAGGCAGGTGAGCACATACGTTGGATGGCGGCCCCCCATGCCACAAGTCATCGAGATCGAGACTCCGCGTCTTCGCATGCGCCAGTGGCGTGAGTACGACCGCGCGCCATTCGCGGCCATGAACGCCGATCCCGCGGTCATGGAGTTCTTCCAGTCACCGCAGTCGCGGGCGGCCAGTGATGCCAGCATCAACGCCTGGCAAGCTCAGTTCGCGGCGAACGGCTGGAGCAACTGGGCACTCGAGCTACGCGAGTCCTCGGAGTTCATCGGTTTCACAGGCCTGTCGGTTCCTCGGCGCACCTTCTCCTTTTCGCCGTGTGTCGAGATAGGGTGGCGTTTAGCCCGTACGGCCTGGGGTCACGGCTTCGCCAGCGAGGCCGCACGCGCCTCCCTCCGGGTTGCCTTCGAGCATCTCGCGCTCCCTGAAGTCGTCTCGTTCACCGCCGTTGGCAATCAGCGGTCGCGCGCAGTCATGGAGCGCATCGGCATGCGCAACGCAAACCAAGACTTCGAGCACCCCGGCGTCACGGAGGGGCATCCCCTGCGGCTTCACTGCCTGTATCGCATCACGGGCTCGCAATGGAGGCAGAATGCCGCCGCCTGACCCTTCGCTGCTGCCGATCTGCTGCGGCTGGCTTTGCCAGCCTCCGCACGCGGCTGAGCTCAAACGTTGGGCGTCACAGTGGCCGCCGTCGATTTCATAGAAAGGAAAGTGTGATGGGCAGTCTTGCGAAACGTACCACCGCGACGGTCATCCCATGCCTTCGTTACCGGAACGCACCCGCCGCGATCGACTGGCTGTGCGAAACGTTCGGGTTTGAACGGCAACTCGTCGTGCCTGGCGAGAACGGCACCATCGCCCACGCTCAGCTCAGTTTCGGCAACGGAATGATCATGCTCGGGTCGGCCACCGATAGCGAGTTTGGCCGCCTGATGAAGCAACCCGACGAGACTGGAGGAGCGGAAACCCAGTGCGCCTACGTCATCGTCACGGACCCTGACGTGATCTACGCGAAAGCCAAGGCTGCCGGAGCCAGGATCGCGATCGACATCAAGAATGAAGACTACGGGGGTCGCGGCTTCAGCTGCTACGACCCGGAAGGTCACCTGTGGAACTTCGGCAGCTACGATCCGTGGTGACGCCCAGCCTGTCGATGCACCGGACGCGCTGCGACGGGCCGGTGATCTCTAGCGCTAGCCCTTCTTTTCCATAGGAGCCATGGTGCGCAGGTTTCATGCAGTCATTTTCGACATGGACGGACTGCTGCTCGATACGGAGAGAATGGCGAGGCAGGCGTTCTTCGAAGCCTGCGAGCATTTTGGGATCGGGGAGCAACCGGACCTTTTCGTACAATGCGTTGGCACCAACCAAACGCTGGCGCGGCAGGTGCTCAAGCAGGGGCTCCATGGAATGGTCGATCATCTGGATTTCGACCGCTTTTGGAATTCCAGGTACGTCGAGTCCATTTCAAACGGCCAAGTTCCGGTGAAAGATGGAGCATTTGCGCTTCTCGAGCATCTGCAATTGCTGCGAATTCCAGCCGGAGTTGCGACTTCGACAAAGTACGCCAGGGCAATGCAAAAGCTTCGTGACGCCGGGTTGCTGGACAAATTCAAGGCCATTGTGGGCGGTGATCAAGTGAAAAATGGGAAGCCACAACCCGATATCTACTTGAAAGCCGCAGCAGCCCTGGGTGTCGCACCGGTGAATTGTCTTGCGCTGGAAGACTCCGAGAACGGCGTCCGATCTGCATTCAGCGCCGGGATGACGGTCGTTCAAATACCCGATTTGGTAGAGCCCTCGCCAGATTTGCGCGCCCTCGGACATCACATTCTTGGCAGTTTGCGCGAGGTTGCCACCCACAATTTCGGGGCCGAGGGTCCGGCCGACTGCGGTACGAGCGCACGCGCCTCGGCGCGCCGCTCGACATGACGTCAGGCCGCCAGGCCCTGCGCCAACGGAAAGCAGAATATCAAGGAAGGCGACCAATGGAGATTCCGCTGATCGGTCAGGTGAAGATTCAAGCTCAGGTGCTCGTTCCGCTTGTCAAGGCTCTCCAGGCTGAGCTGGGCGAAGACCGAGCCAATGCAATTGTCCGAAAGGCGCTTGGACCTCTGTATCGCAAGTACGGCGAGAAGTGGTGGCGTGGCCAACAGACACGGACCCTTGAAGAGAAGGTGGCTTCAGCCTTCGAGATGTTCGCGGCCGGCGATGCGTTGGATTACGAGGTGATCAAGTCAACGGGAGATGAGGTCGGGCTGAACGTGACCGGATGTCGCTACGCAGAGTTCTATAAAAGGATTGGCGAACCGGAATTGGGATTCCTGCTGACATGTTGCGGGGATACCGATTTTTTCCACGCGGAAGGATTTGGCGCCAACATGCGCCTCACCGTGACACAAACAATCATGCGGGGCGCCGGCCATTGTGATTTTCGATGGGCGCCGAAGAAAGACCAGGGTACGGCCTCGTGATGCACAACCGCCTGGCATGGCGGTCGTGCGGACGCGCCGCGAGCGGTTCGCTTCAACTCAGCGTTAGCGCCACGGCGCGCCGCACACCCCTGCGTTAGGCGGCACGATTGGGCCTGCACATTGCAGCACCGCTTTGGAGAACAAATGCATACCCATGATCTGAGTCCCTGGACCCACAGCCATGTCTTCGACGCTGGAAGCCCCGCCGCAGAACGGGGTACGAGAGCGGTGATGTGGATCACTGCCGCCATGATGGTCGTAGAAATCTGGGCCGGTTGGTGGTTCAACTCAATGGCGCTACTGGCAGACGGCTGGCACATGAGCTCACATGCTTTCGCCATCGGCCTGAGCGCGTTTGCATACGTCGCGGCCCGGCGCTATGCCAGAGATTCGCGCTTTGCATTTGGCACCTGGAAGATAGAGGTTCTCGCAGGCTACACCAGCGCGGTGTTCTTGCTTGGCGTTGCCGCAATGATGACCTTCGCCTCCATCGGGCGCATTTTTGTTCCGCAGGCCATTCAGTTCCCGGAAGCCATTGCGGTTGCGTGTATCGGCCTGATCGTCAACATCGTTTGCGCTCTCATCCTTGGGCGAGCCGAGAAACATCACAATCATGCGAGTGACCACGGCCATGAGCACCATCATCACCACGACCTAAATCTAAGATCAGCCTATTTGCACGTGATCGCCGATGCGGCAACTTCTGTCCTTGCTCTCGTGGCGCTCGCCGGGGGTATGGCTTTTGGGTGGAACTGGCTCGACCCGATCATGGGCATAGTTGGCGCTGCACTCGTGGCCCGTTGGGCGTGGGGCCTATTGCGCGACACGGGGCGCGTGCTGCTCGACCGCGAGATGAACCACCCAGTGGCCGGGGAGATCAGGGACGTTGTAGCAACGCTAGATCCAACCAGGTCCACACGCATCGCCGATCTTCACCTCTGGCGGGTCGGCAAAGCAAAGTATGCCTGCATCCTAAGTCTCGTCACCCACGACCCAGGATTGACGCCCGCTGGAATCAAGGCTGGCTTGAGCGAGCACCCTGAGCTGGCGCACGTGACGGTGGAGATCCATCAGTGCGCGTAGCGCATTTCATGAATTCGCCGCACATGTCCAGCAAGCTGTGCTACCTAACAACAGCTTGCAGGCGACGCGCATGAAGGCGCGCGCGCATGAAGCCGAACGTCAGGCCTCGCAGAACGCATCTCTTTACCGTTCCACCGCCCAGTGAAGATCGACCAAATCCGAAAGCATGCGCTGGCGCTTGAAGCAGTGACGGAAGAGCCGCATCACAACTACTCGTCGTTCCGAGTGAGAGGCAAGATCTTCGTCACGATCCCACCAGACAAAGGCTTCATCCACGTGTTCGTCGGCGAAGAGGAACGTGAACGTGCGATGGCCATGTACCCGGAGTTCGTCGAGAAGTTGCTTTGGGGCAGCAAGGCGCTCGGCCTGCGTGTGCAGTTGGCCGCAGCCAGTCCCGCGGTGGTCAAGGCGCTCGTGAGCAAGGCGTACGAGACACGAGTCCTGAAAGATGCCGGGCCAAAGAGCACAAGGACCAAGAGCGCCGCGCCCAAGTCATGAGCCGGCGCTGCGCGGCGAGG
>CAZGSN010000342.1:0-20075 GCA_964528465.1 uncultured Binatia bacterium (SeqCode) | reverse complement strand
GCTGGTCTTCGGTGCCGTCGATGCCATGCGGTCGAGGATCTGCCGCTCCTCGCTCTTGGTAGGGTAGGTCACGGAGAGTTTGAGCATGAAGCGATCGACCTGCGCTTCCGGCAGGGGATAGGTGCCTTCCTGCTCGATCGGGTTCTGTGTGGCTAAAACCAGAAACGGATCGGGGAGGATGTGGGTCTCGTCGCCAATCGTGACCTGATGCTCCTGCATGGCTTCGAGCAAGGCACTCTGCACCTTGGCTGGGGCGCGGTTGATCTCGTCGGCCAGGATGACGTTGGCGAACACCGGCCCCTTTTTTACGGTGAAGGCACCGTCCTTGGGGCTGTAAATCATCGTGCCGACAATGTCGGCGGGGAGAAGGTCGGGTGTAAATTGCAGGCGCTGGAAGCTGGCGTCGATGGTTTGTGCCAGAGTCTTGACCGACAAGGTCTTGGCCAAGCCCGGCACACCTTCCAAGAGCACGTGGCCGTTAGCCAGCAGGCCGATGAGGAGTCTGTCGATCAGGTAACGCTGGCCGACGATGACGCTCGCGACTTCCTCGCGTAGCCGGTACAGCGCGGCGGCCTCCTGCTGTACCCGTTCATTGATTGCTGTAATTCCCGCATCCATGGCGACTCGTCCCTCCACTCCCAAAATTCAGCGGTCATTGACGCGCGAAGCCGGCGGATGTTCACCGCTTTTTTTCGGGCGCGTCGTATAGCGAGAGACTCCGGGGGCGTAAAGAACCCGCGAGCGTCAACCAGAGCGTCGAAAACCTTGGCCCGGGTTGCCAAGAGGGTGCAGGACAAATTTGTGAGATGCCCCCTCGCGACGGCGAATCTTGAGGTGACGGAGGCCATCCACAGATCGCGCAGATGACGCAGATGAGAACCCGCCAAGGGCTAACGCTTGCTCGCAAACCACAATCTCATCAGCATCGGCCTCAACCTCAGACATCCACGGGTGCCCACAATCGTAGCCGCGAAGCCTCAATGAGCGAGGATCTGCGTCATCGGCGTCATCTGCGGATAAAGGAATCATGCGGCATTTGAGGCTGACGCCCGTCTTTGACGATTAATCGCTGGTGGGTAGTGGTCTCGCAGCCTTCTCGACGACGAGTGCCCGGGAATATTGCGACTACCCGCATCCAGCAACGTCGGTCTGACCGCCACGAGCGTAAGCTATGTTGTCGAGGTTGCCGGAAGGGGCTTGCCCGGGCGGAGGTTTAGGAGAAACCGTTCGCAGGGAATGCAGTGGACGCGATCAAGCTTCAGCCGGCGCGTGCCACGGTAGAGGAGGATGGCTGTGGCTTCTGGGTAGTCGTCGAGAAAGGCGTTGAGGCCACGCGTGTCGGCAGGATGAACGGAGGAGCTGTTCTTGACCTCAATCGCGGACAAACCGGAGCGCCCATATACGATAAAGTCAACCTCGCTCCCCGACTTGGTGCGCCAGTAGGATAGGATTTCTCCATTCTCTCCATAGTCGATCCAAGCCCGGAGATGCTGAGCCACGAGGCCTTCGAGAGCCGCGCCTTCTAGCTCCGAAGGGCGATCGAGGGGACCTGCCGGTCGGACCGAGCGGAAAACCCCTGCATCGAACCAATACAGCTTCGGATGTTGCGCGAGGATGCGCTTGGCTCGGCGCGTAAACACGGGGATGCGATAGGCGAGGAGAAGATCCTCGAATACGTCCAGATAGCCCTCTACCGTCGAGCGGCTGACCTGGCACTCGCGAGCGACATTGGCGAGATTCACGACACTCCCGTGGGAGAGACTGATCACCTCTAGAAAGCGGCTAAAGGCGCCCAGGTTGCGAACCAATCCTTCACTCTTCACTTCTTCTCTAACGTAGAGCGCCAGGTAGGCGCGGAGAGCGCGGTCTGGTTCCACAGCACGACATACTCCCGGCACAAGCCCCTCGTGCAGAGCCCGATCGAGATCGAAGGCCGGGCCGAGTTCGGCAGCCATAAACGGATGCATAGAGCATCGCGAGGCACGCCCCCCCAGTAGATCCACGCCCGTTCGTCTCAGCTTGCGGGCGCTCGAGCCGGTGAGCACAAAGCGCAGGCCGCGCTTTTCTTCGAGGAGCTGGTGGACCACGGGGAGAAGCTCGGGCGCACGCTGGACCTCGTCAATGATGACGTCGCGCACGCCAGGCTCGGCAGCGAGATACTGGCGCAGCCGTTCGGGCCGTGCCGAGAGTTCACGGTCCAGATCCGGTTCGAGCAGATCCAGCCACAAGCTGTGCGGGAACTTCCGTCGCAGCCAGGTCGACTTGCCGGTTCCACGGGGTCCGAAGAGAAAGAAGCTAGCCTTCGGGGGCTGCAAAAAGCGCGGGACTTCCGTCATTTCTTCTTCCAATATCACGGAACCGCCGTGAATAAAGAACCCATGAAAGATTCGTGGCGACTCAGCTCCGGGCCAGGAGGCTGGCCATCAGGTCTTTCTTTTTAAACTTTCCCGGGCCTGTCTTGGGGATCTCCGGCACGAAGACGATCTGTGCAGGAATCTTGTGCGGGGCGAGGTGCTGGCGTGCAAAAACGAGGAGATCGGCAGGGGATATGTCGGCTCCTTGTCGTGGCACTACGGCGGCGACCACGCGCTCGCCCTGGTCTGCGTCGGGCAATCCAACCACCGCCACTTCTTCGATGTGAGGATGCCGTTGCAGGCAGTTTTCGATTTCGACGGCGCCTACTTTGAAGCCACGGGTTTTGATGATGTCGACCGAACTGCGCCCGACGATACGGACCTGGCCATCGGCTTCGCGCACCGCCAGATCACCGGAACGCAGGTAGCCGGCGAGCATGGCGGTGGCGGTTGCCTCGGGTCGCTTCCAGTAGCCAGTGAACAGATTGCTCCCCTTGATGAGAATCTCACCCTGGACACCGTCGGCAACATCGACCACCGTGCCGTGATCGGCTTGCTCGCTATCGACAAGGCGCACCTCGACCCCAGGCAAGGCGCGGCCGACGACTCCGGCTCGACGCGCTTCGCCGTAGGGCGTCGACAGGGCGAACCCGCATTCGGTCATGCCGTAACGATCCATCAAGGCGTAGCCGAACGATTGCTCGAAGCGTTCGAAGGTTGCTGCCGGTAGCGGCGCCGACCCGGAGACCCACAAGCGCACGCGGCTGAGATCCCGGGCGGCAATGGCCTCGGGTGGCAAGGTGACCAAGCGGTTGTAGATCGTAGGGACGCCGAAGAACATGGTGGCACGGGTACGCTCGATGTCGTCGAGGACCTCGTCGAGCACGAAGCGCGGGCGCAGCGCCACCGATGCACCCACCAGCAACGTGGTGAGTATTCCCAAGCCGAGGCCGTGGAGATGAAAGCAGGGCAGGGTGAGCAGGAGGCGATCCTGGTCGGTCCACTGCCAAGCCGCGGCCACCGCCAGTAGATTCGAGAGCAGGGCGCGGTGGGAGAGCACGGCGCCTTTGGGGTGACCCGTGGTGCCCGAGGTGTACACGATGAGTGCAGCACTCTCTGGCGGGACTGGCGACAGTGGTGCCTTGTCGCCGTGGATGAGGTCGGCGGCGGTCATGAGCTTCACGGCCTTGGCCGCGCCGGTGGCAGCACCTGTGCCTGCGCCTGATTGCAACAACGCGGCCGCATGCTCGGGCTCGAGCACGGCAACGCGAGCTTCGCTGTCTTCTAGAATGTATGAGAGTTCGCCGACCGATGCTGCCGGGTTGATGGGCACCAAGACCGCCCCCAAGCGCAGGACTCCGAGTACCGCGGCAACCAGCTCCGGAGAGCTGTTGAGCCCGACGGCGACGTGATCGCCAGGCTCCACGCCCATGCTGCGCAAGGCCCCGGCAACCGTGGCGGCACGGTCGTGCAGCAAGCGATAGGTGTAATGCACCCCCTCGAAAAGCAGCGCGGTTTCAATCGGTCGCCCACTGGCGGCAGCGTCGAGAGCTTCTCCTAAGCACGGCATGAGCGACCGACGTTAGAAGGGCTGTGTGCACGCCGCAAGGAAGCCTCGCCTGGGCCTTGGGGCTGGTGGCTAGGGATTTGTGAAACAAACCCCTCGTTTCTTGTCGGCGCGCGCAAAGTTCATGAGGCGAGATCCCGTATCCAAGCGATGTTTGCCAACAATGCGCATCCTGAAATCTGCCTCCGACCTACAGCCTCCGGTCTACAGCCTACAGCCTGCGCGGCCAGGCTCGATCGAGCCCGAACGACCGCACCCGTTGTGGCGACGCTCAATCTGCGGAGTTGGTTGCGGCCAAGGCCGCGCTGGGAAATCCAAGCCAGCCCAAGCCCCGAGCCACCAGCTCCGAGCCC
This sequence comes from uncultured Binatia bacterium (SeqCode), assembly GCA_964528465.1. Lineage (GTDB taxonomy): Bacteria > Desulfobacterota > Binatia > HRBIN30 > HRBIN30 > CAZGSN01. The sequence goes on along the minus strand of CAZGSN010000342.1, from coordinate 15,801 downwards.
CGGAGCCCAGTTTTGCGAAGACCTTGCTTGCGACGTAGCCGCGCGCGTCAGCGCGTGGAGTCGGGCGGAAAGCAGATCCCGTGGGTCACACGATTCCACCTCACACCACCGCGTTACCGCCGCGGCTGCTTTGCGTACCTCGTTCCCAGGCGCTGTCGGCTTTGGGCCGGCCTGGTCGTGTGAGGGGTCGATCGTCAGAGGGGTAGGTCGGGCCGAACAGGAGAAGCGCCCGCAGGTTCCAGCCGACGGCCAAGTCCACGACGCCTGCGATAGTGAGGCGTGCCCGGGCCGCCTGTCTAGGCTGGTAGGGGAGTGTTTCGATGCGGAGGTCCTACCCGCGATGGAGAGCGCCTGCTAGACGACCGAACCCATGTCGTCCGAGGAATCCACAAGCGCGCCGCACAAGTCAGGATACGTTGCGATCGTTGGCCGCCCCAACGTTGGCAAGTCGACCCTGCTGAATCGCATCCTCGGCCAGAAGGTGGCGATTGTAACCCCTAAGCCGCAGACTACGCGCGGGCGCATCCTGGGGATGCACACGACGGCGGGGGCGCAGGTTGTGTTCGTAGACACCCCTGGCTTGCACAAGGCGAAGTCGGCGCTCAACCGGCGTATGGTTGATGCCGCTGAGCAGGCGATGGAAGAGGCAGACCTGCTGGTGTGGCTGCTCGATGCCAACGACGGCATTACTCCGGCGGTCCGGGCCATTGCCAAGGAGATGCTGCAGCGCCGCACGCCACTGTGTGTGGTCGTCAATAAGCTCGATCGTAGTGGCAAGACGCGTATCATTCCGCTGTTGCACGAACTGGCCGTGTTGGTCCCAGGGTGTGAAATCATTCCTATCAGCGCAGCAACGGGGGAAAACGTTGACGCCTTGCTGCAAGTGATTGAGCGGATGCTTCCGGAAGGGCCGGCCCTCTTCCCAGCCGACGAACTCACCGATCAAAGCCAGCGCATGTTGGTGCAGGAGGCGGTGCGCGAGCAGGTGTTGCTGCAGACCGAGCAGGAGGTCCCGTACTCCGTTGCAGTGATGGTCGACCGTTTCGAGGAGCGCGAAGGCTTGCTTGTGGTCAGCGCCACCATCCACGTCGAGCGCGATTCGCAGAAGGGCATCCTCGTCGGCCAGCGCGGCAGCAAGATCCGCGACATCGGCCGTGCCGCCCGGCTGGAACTCGAGAAGATGCTCGACCGCCGTGTCTACCTCGAGCTGTTTGTGCGTGTGCAAGAAGAGTGGACGAGCAAGCCAGCTCTGCTCAGCGAGTTCGGGCTCTAGCGAACCTCCGCACAAGTCCTGGAGTGTGGTCATTCTTCATACCTCGTTCCTAGGCTCTGCCCTGAGCCTTACCCACAAGTCGGCCTGGGAACGGGGCTTCGAGGCTCTGCCTTGAGCGGCTAACGCGAGCTATCTCTGCTCCAAGGGGGGCTCGCGTGCCGCATAGTAGCGGGCACTCGAGTAGCGCCAGCGGGTCCATCGACCAGGGCTGGGAGGATCAAGCCTCCGCCATCTTGGGTGTCGCCGGCCTGTGCGCTGATTCTGCGCCATGTCGGGATCGGCACAATTGCGAGGCGGAGCCTCAGGGCGCTGCATTCCCAGGCAGAGCCTGGGAACGAGGGTACGAGGTGATACCGATCCCGACTCCCATCTGGTTGTAGGGCTGGTTGTGGAGGGGTTTCCCCTAGATCCCCTTGACTCACCGTCGTTCGGCTGGGAAAGCTCGCGCCGTTGCGGGAGGTGCGCTTGGCAGGGATTGTTCGTTACGGAAGTTATGTCCCCTACTATCGTCTGACGCGCGCGGCGATCGGGGCAGGGAAGGGCGAGCGCGCTGTTGCCAGCTACGACGAGGATTCTGTCTCCCTAGCCGTCGAGGCGGCGCGTGATGCACTGCGCGGCGGCGTCGCCATCGATCAAGTTCTTTTTGCCACCACCAGCCCGCCCTACGCGGAGAAGCTCAATACGGCGACGATCCAAGCTGCCCTCGACCTTCCCGAGGCGGTGCTCTCTGCGGAACTCGCTGGCTCGACACGTATGGGCGTCGCGGCTCTCTTGTTGGGTCTCGACGCCAGTACCGCGGGTAGGCGCTGCTTGGTGTGTGCCGGCGATGTCGTGATTGGCGCTCCGGGCGGTAGTCGTGAATCTCAGGGCGGCGATGCGGGGGTCGCCTTTGTCACCGGAGAGGATGGCGATGCCATTGCCCGCGTCCTCGGCCGCGCGTCTTCTACACTCGAGATTCTCGATGTCTGGCGATTGCCAGAAGAGCGCTTCGCCAAGCAGTGGGAGGAACGGTTTACCGCCGACACCATGGCACCGGCGATCCTCGACACCGTACGCCGCGCCTTGCTGCAAGCCGGGGTGGCTGCGGATTCGTTGACTACGGTGATTCTCGACGGCACCAACCCACGCAGCATGGCCGGGCTACCAAAAGCCCTGGGCCTACAACCGGCTCAGCTTGCCGATTCCTTGGCGACAAGTGTCGGGCGCAGCGGCGTAGCCCATGCGGGCTTGCTGCTGGCACGAGCCCTCGACAGCGCCAAGCCCGGCGATCGGATTCTGCTGGTGTGCGAAGCCGACGGCACCGATGCCTTGGTATTGGAAGTAACCGAAAAGATCCGCGCGCTGCCTCCGGTGCGTAAAGTGGACCGCTGGATTTCCTCCAAGTCCAACGAGCTTGCCTACAACACGTATTTAAAGTGGCGCGGCATCTTGCCGTTCGAGCCGCCACGCCGCCCCGATCCGGAACGGCCTGCGGCGCCGCCGATGCGCCGTCATGAGCGCTGGAAGCTCGCTTTCGTCGGCTCGCGTTGTCAGAAATGCCAAGCCGGGCACCTGCCGCCGCAGCGCGTGTGCGTGCAGTGCGGCGCCGTCGACCATATGAAGGAAGAGCGCTTCGCCGACACTTCCTGCCGCATTGCCACCTACACCATCGACTACCTGGCGTACTCCCTACAGCCACCGGCGGTGGTTGCGGTCGTCGATTACGAAGGTGGTGGGCGCTTCAACTGTGACCTGGCCGATGTCGATCCCAAGGAAGTAGCCATCGGCAACCACCTCGAGATGACCTTCCGCCGCCTGTTCACCGCGCAAGGCGTGCACAACTATTTTTGGAAAGCGCGGCCCGGGCGTTAGGCGCCGTACCGAGAAGAGATCCACGCAGGAGGTTGACCACATGGCTAGCAACGGAATCAAAGATCGAGTCGCGATCGTGGGCATGGGCTGCACCCCGTTCGGCGAGCATTGGGACAAGGGACCGGAAGATCTCTTGGTGGATGCCGCAACGGAAGCCTACCGATCGGCAGGGATCGAGCAGGAGCAGGTCGACGCCTACTGGCTGGGTACGATGGCTAGCGGACTGTCGGGTCTGGTGCTGTCGGAGGCATTGAAGATTCCGTACAAGCCGGTGACCCGTCTCGAGAACATGTGCGCCACTGGCAGTGAGGCGATTCGCAACGCGGCCTACGCGGTGGCCAGCGGCGCGTACGATCTGGTGATGGCCATCGGCGTCGAGAAGCTGAAGGACTCGGGCTTCTCCGGACTCACCATGTCGGCGCCGCCCAATGACGGAACCAATTCGAGCATGACGGCGCCGGCTACGTTTTCCCTGTTGGCGCCGGCTTATGCGAAAAAATACCGAGTAGGCGAAGACGAACTCAAGCAGGTGCTGGCGCGCATTGCCTGGAAGAACCATCGCAACGGCGCCAAGAATCCCAAAGCGCAGTTTCGCAAAGAGGTGTCGATGGACACCATCTGCAAAGCGGCGCCGGTAGCCGGCATGCTGGGGATCTTTGATTGCTCGGGTGTTAGCGACGGCGCCGCCGCTGCAATCCTTTGTCGGGCCGAAGATGCGCACAAGTACACCGACAATCCCATCTTCATCAAAGCCCTTGCCTTCTCTGCCGGTCCGGCCGCCGGCTACTTCAGCCAAGACTACGACTACACGACTTTCCCGGAGGTTGTGGCCAGCGCTGCCGATGCTTTCAAACAGGCGGGCGTCGAGGACGCCCGCGAGCAGATCAGCATGGCGGAAGTGCACGACTGTTTTACGCCCACCGAACTCGTGCTGATGGAAGACATGGGTTTCTCGCCACGTGGCCAGGGGTGGAAGGATGTGCTTGCCGGACGCTTCGACGGCGATGGCGCGCAACCGGTGAATCCGGACGGCGGCCTCAAGAGCTTCGGCCATCCCATTGGCGCCAGCGGCCTGCGCATGATGTACGAAATGTGGCTGCAGCTCCGCGGCGAAGCCGGACCCCGGCAAATTTCCGCCCCGAAGTTGGGCCTCACCCACAATTTGGGCGGAGCGCCAGGACGCTGCGTAAGCTTCGTATCGATCGTCGGCCGCTAGGCAATCTCTTGCCGAGTCCTGGATGTTTGAAGCGCTACCCCAGAGGTCGTGGACGGCAACGGGATGCGCGCTTACCCCTGCTCCGTAGAGTTGGACCGCTCCCTGGCATACCTTTGATTGATCAGGCGGCGCGCGGTTCTATTGCTCTCAGGAGGGGTTCGATCTTGCGGCGGCGCTCCATCAGATCGTGATCGGTCTGCAATCCGAGAAAAAACCCCTCCGACACTCGGAAGAAGCGGGCGAGACGAAGATCCGTATCGGCGGTTACCGACCTCTTGCCGAGCACGAGTTCGTTGATGCGCCGTGGGGGGACGTGAATCGCGCGCGCCAGGGCATTCTGGCTAAGTTCCATTGGCTTCAAGAACTCCTCCAACAGGATCTCCCCGGGATGAGGATTCGGCAGGAGATTGCTCTTACTCGTGGTAGTCCGCGATTTCGACATCGGTCACGCCTCCTTCGGCCCAGCGAAAACAGATGCGCCACTGGTCGTTGATGCGAATGCTGTACTGGCCCTTTCTTTTTCCTTTTAGGGCCTCCAGCCTGTTCCCTGGCGGCATACGAAGATCGGACATCACGCGCGCTTGATTGAGCAAACGCAACTTGCGCAGCGCCACCGCCTGAATATCGCCCGGCAGCCGGCGACTGCGCAGACCACTCCAGACCTTCGCGGTCTCGCGGTCGGCAAAGTCCCGAATCATGCACCCCCGTAACGGATCACGTTATACCACGCAAGCCAGCCCCGAATTGGCCCATTTGACCATCGATATCCCAGCCCGGCCATTGGCCGGACCCAAAATGAGAAATCGAACAGGAGGCCACAGAGGGAACAGAGGAAGGATTGCAAGAAAGTGAAAAGACGTTCTCTGTTTTCGCCGTTGCCTCCTGTTGATTGTTCAGTTCTTCTTGCTCTCTTCCTCCTTTGCGCCTCTGGTCGGCTTCTTTGGGGGAGGTGAAGGCATCGCAAATTTGCGTGCGCCGACAAGAAACGAGCGGATTGCTGCACGGATGCCCGAACTCGGCCCAGCCGCAACCGAACTCCCGAGCTTGATCGACGAGAGCGTATGCAGCGTTTCCCTAAGCGCGCTCCCGGTCCCAGCCGAGCTGCCCGAGCACGGCGATAAACTCGGGGGCCAGCGGCGCATGGATCTCTAGCGGACGGCCTGAGACTGGGTGCGGCAGCTTCAAGCACGTGCAGGCCAAGAGCAGCCGAGTCGACGCAAACAGTTCCGTGAACAAACGATTGTGGCGGCCCTTGCCGTACGTCGTGTCGCCGATGATCGGGTGTGAGATGTGCTTCATGTGCCGGCGCAGTTGGTGGCGACGGCCGGTTTCCGGTGTGAGCTCGACGAGGGCGTAGCGGCTGGTTGGGTAGCGATCGACGCGCAAGGGCAATTCGGTAGTTGCCAGCCGACGAAAGCGTGTGCGCGCGGCTTGCAGCAGGCTACCTGCAATCGGAATGGTATCTCCGTCGATCGCGGCGAGGGGGTGGTCGATCAAGCCGAGAGCTGGTGGATGGCCACGCACAACGGCAAGGTACGTCTTTTCCACTCGGCCGGTTGCAAACATCGCGCTTGTCGCCGCATGCGTCGCGCCGTCGAGCGCGAACAGCAGTACCCCAGAGGTACCCTTGTCGAGACGATGCACGGGATAGACGTGCCGCTGCAATTGATCTCGTAGAATCTGTAGCGCAAACCGCGTCTCGCCCGGATCAATCCCGGTGCGGTGCACGAGCAATCCGGAAGGCTTGTCTACCGCGACCAGGCTCTCGTCGCGGTAGAGGATCGGCAGTGATTCCATCGGGTCGTGGTGTGCAGTGAATCCCGATCCAGCGCTATTTCGATGTGCTTGGCAGGAAGGATCGACGACTTTGCCTTGGCCCAGGTTCTGGTCGACCGGCGGACCGGCACACGCGATTACTCGCGTGGATAGATGCCGCGGCGTGGTTCGTCGGTGTAGACGGGCTGGCGCTTCTGATCGAAGGCGGTGATGGCCTCCGGCAGATTATCGGTCATGCCGAGCATGATCTGGTTGCGATCTTCGATCTCGATGGCCGCGGCCAGACTTCCCGTCTCAAGGTTCGCCCACAGCACTTGCTTGGTCATTTCCACGCCATAGGGGCTGTAGCGGCTCATGTCGTCGGCAATGTTGTAGGCTTCGTCGAGGATGCGGTCGTCGGGAACGACGCGCGACACCAAGCCCATACGCAAAGCCTCGCCGGCGTCGATGCGGCGGCCGGTGAGCAAGATGTCATTCGAGTTGGCAGCCCCGATCAGGCGCGGCAGCAACCAACTGATTCCAAGCTCGGTGCTGGTAAGGCCATTGACGATGCCGGTGGCGTTGAACACGGCCGACTCCGAGGCGATGCGCAGATCGGCTCCCAAGGATAGGCAGAGGCCGCCGCCGTACGCAGGCCCGTTGATGGCGGCAATGATCGGCTTGGGCAGGTGGCGCATGATGGGAATGAGCTGCGAGTAAATGCGGATGGCGCGTGGTCCGATACGCGGGATGGTAAGCCCGTCGATATTGGGAATGATCGATGGATCCTTGAGATCGAGGCCCGAGCAGAAACCGCGCCCGCTCCCGGTGAGAATGACGACGCGGCAGTAGTTGTCTTGCCCCACTTCTTCCAAAGCTGCCTTGAGGTCGAGGCACAGCTCGATCGACATTGCATTGAGCCGCTCCGGGCGATCGAGCCAGATTACCGAGATGTGAGGTCGCGCCTTCTCAATTCGAACCGTAGCCATGTGCCGTCTCCTTGTTGCGGACGCGGCTAGTTAGCGTGCGTCGCCAAGCCTGCCAACGTCGACCCTTGCAAGTGTAGGCGCACGGCACCGGGATCTGGGCGTCCCGGGGGGGGCGTCGAGCTGGCTTGCGTTGCTGCTGGTGGCCGGATAAGCGGCGACGTTCGTGTCTGCTTCACCCCCCCAATCCGAGACTCTCCTAGCGCTACCGCCTTGGCGTGCGATTGTGCGTCTGGCGGCGCCGACGACCTTCGTCATGTTGATGGCGGCGACCTCGAACGTGCTTTACACCTACTACGTAAGTCGTCTGGGGGCCGAGGCGATTGCTGCCGTATCGCTGGTTTTCCCGATGGTGTTGCTGGCGATCACCGCGATGAGTGGCGGTATAGGTGCGGGTGCTTCGTCTGCGGTAGCGCGAGCCTTGGGTGCGGGGGATCGCGAGCAAGCGGCATGGGTTGCCGAGCACGCGTTGCTGTTAGCGGCCGCGATTGGTGTAGCCTTCGCGATTGTCATCTTTTTTGCGGCGCACGGACTCTTCTCCCTGATGGGCGGCAAGGGTGCGGTACTGGAGCGGGCCACGCTGTTTGCTCGCATCTTGTTTGGTGGGGCGATCATCCAGTTCGTTGGTGCGATGTTCGACAGCATCCTGCGCGCCGAAGGGAATGTGCGGATTGCCTCCGTATGGTCGATGGTGTCGATCGGCCTGCAGATCATCCTCACTCCGATCTTCATGTTCGTGCTCGGCTTGGAGCTTCCAGGCGCCGCTCTGGCCATGCTCTTGAGCCAGCTCCTGGCCACGGTTCCGCGCGCCTACTGGGTGCTCGGGGGAAAAGGCGCGGTTCAGCCGAGGCTGCATCGCAGCCGTCTCTCGGCGAAGCCACTGCAGGATATCTTGCGCGTGGGCATCCCCGCTTCGTTGTCGACCATGATCACCTACGTGGGCACGATGGTTCTAACCGCGGTGGTGGCGCGTTTCGGTGATGCCCACCTGGCGGCGTACGGGTTGGGAACCCGATTCGACTTCATGCTCTTGAGCGTTGTCTTCGGCGTGGGCGCTTCCGTCCTGACGCTGGTCGGCATGGCCACCGGTGCCGGGCAGCGCCAACGGGCTGTTGTCTACTTGAACACTTCGATTTGGATGGTGCTCGCCATGCTGGCCGTTCCGTCGTTGGCCTTGGCCTGGCACCCAGAGCTGTGGCTGCACATCTTTTCGCAGGATGCCGAGATCGAGGCGGTAGGTTCGATGTACTTTCGCATCATTGGTCCGTCGTACCCGTTTCTCGGCATTGCCATGGTGACGTCCTTTGCCTTTCAGGGCCTCGGCCGAGCCACGGCGCCGATGCTGTGGATGATCGTGCGTGTCCTTGCGGTGGTCGGCGGTGCCATTGCTTGCACCGCCTGGCTCGGCATGGACGAACACGCGGTATTCGCGGCCGTGGCCATCGGCAATGTGGCGTCCGCCGTAGTCATGTCGGTGCTCTTCCGCCGCCTACAGAAGGAAGCGTAGCGGTTTGGTGCGACCTCGGCGCAGTTCTGCCTTTGTCGTTTTCTCGGCCAGTAGGCCAGTGTGCTGGGAGGGCGCATTGCTTGCGATACACCATCGCTCCCGCCTTGCTTGTTTTCGTGGCCTTGGGCCTATGCCGGGCAATCGGTGGTTGTCTGAGAGGTGCGCTGCGATAGAGTCGCGCGCACTCCGCACGAAGAGGTAGGGGAAGAGTATGCCTGAGATGGAGACCGGTAGTGTCCGTGCCAATGGCCTGCAGTTTGCCACACTTGAAATGGGGGAGGGGCCGCTGGTGCTGTGCTTGCACGGCTTTCCCGATCATGCCCGGTCGTTTCGTCATCAGCTTCCGGTGCTGGCGGCGGCGGGGTTCCGTGCCGTGGCGCCCTACATGCGCGGTTATGCGCCGACCGAGGCGGCGGTGGATGGGCGCTACCAAAGCGCGGTGTTGGCGCAGGACGCGGTCGAGCTGATAGCCGCTCTTGGGTACGAGTCGGCGCATGTGTTCGGTCATGACTGGGGCGCCATTGCGGCGCACGGCGCGGCGATCTTGGCACCTCAGAGAGTCAAGCGGCTGGTTAGCGCCGCGGTTCCGCATGGGCCTTCGGTGCTGAATGCGTTTCTCAGCGACTATGAGCAACTGCGACGCTCCTGGTACATGTTCTTCTTTCAGACCCCGTTCGCCGACGCCGCGGTGCCGGCGGGTGATTTCCGTTTCATCGAGCGCTTGTGGCAGGACTGGTCGCCGGGTTGGAAGTACCCGGCCGAAGAGATGGAGGCGCTCAAGGCAACCTTCCGCCAGCCGGGCGTGTACCAGGCCGCTCTCTCTTACTACCGCTGTACGCTGAATCCGGAACGTCAGGATCCGTCCCTGGCCGAGCTGCAATCGCAAATAGCCATGGCGCCCGTGCCGGTGCCGTCTATGTCCATTCAAGGAGCCGACGATGGCTGCATGGGTGCCCATCTTACCGACGGCATGGAGGCCTTCTTTCCGGCCGGTCTGCAGAAACACATCTTGCCCGGCGCCGGCCACTTCGTGCATCAGGAAATGCCTGAGCTAGTGAACAAGCTCTTGCTAGATTTCCTGCGGGCTTGAGCACAGCGTATCTCTGTTCCACGGACGGGAACTCATGGCGAGAAGCAGGGTTGGTTAGGAAATTGTTGACTTTGACGTGAGCCGTACCCAACATGGCCGCCTGTTTATGGAGAATACAAGCCGGCCTTGGGTGCTCATGGCGGTTGGGATTTGCGCTCTGCTGTCCGTAGCCACCTTGTGGCAGCGCTTTTCGGGAACGCAGTCCGATTCGGGAACGCAGTCCGATGAGGAACTGCAAGCGGAACGCTTGGCGCAAGCGATCGCCGAAAAGGAAAGACAGGGAGCTGGCTGGAGCGGCAGCGAGGCTTCAGGAAGTGTTGCGGGCGGAGGTGTGAAGGGTTCGAGTTCCGGAGGTGGTGCGACGGCTGCCGGAGGTGTAGGGGCAGACAGCGCCGGGGCGGCACTAGCCGTAGGCGGGGGGAGTTCGGCGCGTAGCTCTGGCGTGGCTCCGGGGGGTCGCCGTCATGCCGATGGCTCCTTGACTGTGGACTCTTCCGTTGCGGACGGCGCGCCGAAGGGATCGGCGGCGGAGCGCTTGGCTCGCCAAAGCAGAGAAGCCCGAGCCCGAGCGGTACATTCGGGCGGTAGCGCGGTTGCCGTCGATGCGGAGAATCCAGATCAGGTTGCTGAGCCCGACAAGCCGGTGTTCTCCGCGTTTCAGGACGGAAAGCTCGATGTGGATTCTGAGAATGCTCCCGTATCGGCCGACAATGTCGAGTCCAAAGATGGCTTCGTCATGTTCGATGAGGATTCCAAAGTCGTAGTCCCCGATGCCGGGAATCTCAGCGGACCTGCTGGTTCGATTTCGTTTTGGGTGAAGCCGGAGTGGGAGGGCAGCGAAAAGGCGGACGCGCACATGTTGGATCTCAGCACTCCAAACGTTTGGGAGAACCGCCTCGCCGTCAACAAGAACGGCCGCTACCTGCGTTTCATGTTCTTCCCCAACACCGGCCAGGAGGTTGGTGTCAGCAGCGTCATCGACAACTGGCAGCCGAATCAGGAGCATCACGTGGTTGCTACCTGGGGACCCGTAGATGGCGGCGGCAACGTCCTCGAGTTCTATGTCGACGGTCACCTGGTTGGCACCGATCAATATGACGGTGAGTTTGAGGTGCCCACCAACCAGAACGTGATTCTCGGCAACAACCGCAGCGGCAAGCTCGGTGCGCGTGCCGGTATGAGCGGCCTGGAGTTCTATCCCAACCGCATTCCTTACGAGAAGGTTACCTCGCTGAACAGCAGCCGCGTGCGTTGACGAGAGCCGACACAAGCGCGATCCGCTACCTGGCTGGAACCTCTGCGCAGAACAGCTCATGCCGGATCTCCCGTGGAATCGGGAACGGTATCGAAGTCGGAATCGATCTCATCCCGAAAACCTCAGTTGGGCTGGACGTCAACTGGACGCGCGCTTCGAGACGCCGCCAAAATCTTCGATACGCTTCGCTACTCAGGAGGCGGCTCCTCAGCGCGAACGGTTGCTGGGCTCAGTAAGCAAACTTTCCGTTCGGCCTGAGGAGCGGCCATCGGTTCAGGCCGCGTCTCGAAGGCCGTCTCAAGTGCTGTTGCGAGCTCGTGGGCAATTGAATTGAGGTTTTCGGGCTCGTCGGGGCAGGGCTGTGCTTTGGTGGAGCGCCTGCCATTGCTGGTTCTGCTGTGCTACGCCCCGCCGCCTTGGAGATTACGGCTCTGTCCAGCTTCTTCCGTACAAAGATTCGCCCTCTGTTTTCACGGCGCTTGGCGCGACTGGCGGCGGTGACGGTGCCCTCGCTGTATCTTCTTTACATGCGCTTCGTGTGGGCTACGAGTCGCGTCATCGGCGCGGATACGGGTCTGGATCGCCTATGTGCCGAGCACAACGGTCTGGTGGCCCTCTTGTGGCATGAAGAGGTGATGACGGTTGCCTACGGGTATTACTACGTCGGTCTGCGCGGCCACACGCTCGCCAGTCTTGGCGAGTCCGGCGAGTTGATCACACGCATGCTGCAGCGCTGTGGTTACGTCGTCTTCCGCGGTGGCTCTACCACGCACCGCTCTCGCCGCCGCGAGGGCACGCTGCGCGAAATGATCGAGCATATGCGCAAGACGGACAATGTTCTCTACGGAATCACGGTGGATGGTTCCAAGGGGCCGGCATATCGCCTGAAGACCGGCGGAATCGTGATTGCGCGCGAGTGTGGCAAGCCGATTGCCCTGGTGCGTACGTGGTACAAGCGTTGCCTGCGCTTGCCCACCTGGGACCGCATGGCCCTGCCGCTGCCGTTCAACGTGATTCGTTATTACGTGCGTGGCCCTTATTCCGTGCCCAGCAGTGCGCGTACCGAGGCCGGCCTCGAAAGCTTTCGCCTTCAGTTGGAGAACGATCTTATTGACCTTGCGGCGCAGAGCTACGCGGACATGGGGCAGCCTCGCCCTGCCAATCTTGCCTGTCGCGCCTGAGGCTGGCGGAGGCTGCGGTCATCAGTAGAGAACGCGGTCGTCCTTGAGCTTTGCGACCTGTTGGCCGTCGTACCCTAGAATCTCACGCAAGACCCAATCCGTGTGTTCCCCCAAGCAGGGAGCGGGGGTGCGTACTTGTGTGGGCGTACCCGACAGGCGCCACGGTATGCCGATGTGGCGCTGCTTGCCGATCTCCGGATGCTCGAGTTCCACAAACAAGCCGCTTTGCTGCAGGTGCGAATCGTTGCTGATGTCTCTGCTGTCAAAGCAAGGAAAGGCGGGAATCCTGGCAGCTTGCAGGCGTGTAGTGATTGCCTCGGCGCTACGGTTGGTGGTCCATGCCGTAAGCGCTTCCTCTAATGCATCTTCGTGAAGTTTGCGGGAACTCAGGTCGCGGAAGCGCTGTTCCGATGCCAGTGTGCTGCCGGTGTCGGCGTCGATCATTGTCGCAAGGCGGGTCCACTCCCCGTCACTGCGCACGGCGATTGCCACCCAACGTTGCTCGCCGGCGCAGCGGAAGATGCCGTGCGGAGCCATCTGCGCATCGCGGTTCCCCTGGCGGGCCGGTTGTGTTTGGTTCATGGCGTAGTCCATCGTTCCTTCCGGAATCACCGCAACGGTTGTCTCTTGCTGCGAGAGGTCGATGAACTGTCCCTCGCCGGTACGTTGCCGATGCAGCAGGGCCGCGAGTACGGCAAAGGCGCCGTGCAAACCGGCGGTGGGATCGCCGTAGGAAATACCCACGTGCATCGGTGGCCAGTCTGCGTAGCCGGTGAGTGAGGACAGGCCCGCTAGAGGCACTTGTGCCGGACCGTAGGAAACGAAATCAGACTCAGGCCCGGTTGCGCCATAGCCGGAGAGGGCAATCATGATGATGTCGGGCTTGTGCCGGCGCAGCGCCTCGTAGCCGAGGCCCAGCCGATCCATGACGCCGGCCGCAAAGTTTTCGCAAACCACATCGCACTTGCTGACCAACTCCTTGGCGAGTTCGACGGCGCGTGGTTGCTTGAGGTCGAGAGCCAGACTGAGCTTGCCTTGGTTGTACTGATTGAAGTAGCCGCTGCGGTTGACCCCGGGCTTGCTTTGCGGCCATGGCGGCAGCAGCCGGGTTACGCAGGGCCGGGTAGCCGACTCGATGCGGATGACCTCCGCTCCCAAGTGCGCAAGCTGCAAGGTGCAGAACGGTCCTGCCCACACCCAGGTGAAGTCGGCTACGCGCACCCCCGCCAGCGGCAGCTTGGTTGGCGCGCCGCTCATAGGACTCGCTCGCGGTGCAGCTCTTCGAGGCGTGTTGCTGCCAAGCCAAGCTCGTCGCCATAGACTTCTTGATTGTGCTCCCCCAACCGCGGTGCAGGGCGACGCAGCAGCCATGGGGTTGCCGAAAGCCCGTACGGTGCCCCCGGATAGTCGAGCGTTCCTGCGATGGGATGATCCAGGCTTGCAAAGAATCCGCGGCTCTTCAGATGCTCGGAGCGAAAGAGATCACCCATGCTGGAGACAGGAGCTAGCGGTACGCGTTGCGCTTGCCCGGCGCGATAAAGCTCGTCGACGCTTTGCTCTTGGGTCCATTCTTGGAGAAGGAGCTTGAGCGCATCCCAGTTGGCGGCGCGGCTCAAACGAGTGTCGAAGATCTCGAGGCTCGCCCACTCGGGGCGGCCCATCATTTCTACTAGTGTGTCCCACTGATGCTCTTCGACGCAGCAGACGTAAATCCATCCGTCCTTGCACTCGAGAAAGTCGACGGGTTGCAGCGGCTTGCGACCGAGGCGAGACGCCACCAGACCCAAATAGGGATAGTACTCGAAGGTAAGCTCCAGGATAGCGGTGAGGCACTCCTGAATCGAAACGACCACATGCTGGCCGCCTTGGCCCCGCAAACGGGCGAACAGCGCCGCGAGCGTAGCCACGGCACCGTTTAGAGCGCCCTGAAAAGCCGATTGGTGTCCGAATGGGCGCAGCGGAGGAAGGTCCGCAGCCTCCGGCCCACCACCATTGAGGTAGGCTATGCCGCCTGCATTCCACAGGGTCAAATCGGTTGCTTCGTACTCGGCGTGGGGACCGTGCAGGCCGAATGGCGTGATCGAGGTCATGATGAGATTTGGGTTGTGAGACGCGAGAGCCTCGTAGCTCAAGCCGAGATCCGGCATTTCTTGAGGCGGAAAGTTGTGGATCAGCACATCGGCTCCTGCTGCCAACTCGCGTAGGAGCTGCTGCCCACCTGCTTGCTTGAGGTCGAGAGTGATGCCGCGCTTATTGCTGTTCAAATAGAGGAACAGCCCGCTCTTGTCGGGATGGGGAATTTGCCTTGGAAACGGGCCACGGCCACGCGCCGGGTCGCCCTTGCCAGGAGGCTCGACCTTGATGACGTCGGCACCCAAGTCGGCCATCAGCTTGGCCGCATAAGCAGCCCCGACCATGCGACCACACTCGAGGACGCGAATTCCGGAAAGGGCTTGTGCGTGCATCGGCCGATTGACCACCTCTTGTATCGTGGCCAGGCCGCCACGAAAGGCCGCGAGCTACCACGAACCCTGCAAGCGATCCAGCCCAACGCGCGGAGCGGAAGGTCAGCCCACGCGAAATGGCGTGGGCGGGCATAGCTTTTGGAGGCTACCCTTGACACTGACAGCGCAACGTCGTCGGCAGCCTCGGTAGCAGCCTTGGCGGTGACCGTCTCGGTGGTGGTCGATGCGGTGATCGTTTGCGCGTCAGACGCTTTCGATTGCAGCTTGGGGATTTGCGGTTGCGCCCTTGGTGGCCTCCCCGGGGGGAAGGCCCAAGTCGCCTTTCCCACTCGCACCTCCCCCTCGACAGCACGAACCGCGTCTAGCTTGCGTCACACCGAAGTTCGCTATATTTTCGCTATGAATTGAGAGGAAGCCCGCGATGCCCGAAGCCGGAGCAGTCGTTCTTCGCAAATGGGCCAACTCGCCACCCGCAGCAGGTGATCAGGAGCGGGGCAAGCCGCCGTCCGCGCGCGCAGAGGCTCCAGGCCAGCGACGGCTCCTGGACCAGGTGCGTGACGCCATCCGCGCGCGCCACTACAGCTACCGCACGGAAGACGCCTATGTCGCGTGGCTTCGGCGCTACATCCTCTTCCACAACAAACGCCATCCGGCGGAAATGGGGCCGCCTGAAATCACTGCCTTCCTCACCTCGCTTGCCGTCGACCGACAGGTAGCCGCCTCGACGCAGAATCAGGCGCTGGCGGCGATTCTCTTTCTCTACAAGGAAGTGCTCGGCTTTGACCCTGGGTGGTTGGACGGCATCGTACGGGCAAAGCGCCCCCAGAGGATTCCCGTCGTACTCAACCACGAGGAAGTAGAAGCGCTGCTGGCAGCACTTGACGGCGCCAATTGGATCATGGCAATGCTGCTCTACGGTTCAGGGCTGCGACTCATGGAATGTTTGCGACTACGCGTGAAGGACATCGATTTTAGCAGGAACGAGATTGTCGTGCGCGAAGGCAAAGGGGACAAGGATCGAGTTTCCGTGCTGCCATGTGCTGTGCAACGGCCGCTGCGGGAACACCTTTGTCGTGTCCGCGAGACGCACACAGCCGATCTGCGATCAGGATTGGGCCGCGTGCAGCTCCCGAACGCACTTGCAAGGAAGTATCCCAACGCCGCTCGAGAATGGGCGTGGCAGTGGGTCTTCCCAGCCGGCAGAATTTGTCGTGACCCGCGC
>CAZGSN010000341.1:0-13163 GCA_964528465.1 uncultured Binatia bacterium (SeqCode) | reverse complement strand
CGGCCCCTCGGTCGGCTCGCCGCCGTGGCAGTGAAAGATGTCGACGGAGTCCGCTTCGTCGAGCTGATTCTCGACGATCAGCTTGGCGAGAAGATTGGTGGCGCCAGGCGATGCACCCATGCCAATCAAGGCTGTGATCCCAGCCCGCTTGGCGGCATCGTCGAGATCCAAGATGGCCAGCGTCACGTCGACATCATCGCAGATGTCCACGTAGTTGATGCCAGCTTCGATCACTGTCGTAAGGATCGTCTTCACCGTCTTGTAAAACGGCCCCACACAGTTGAGGACAATGGCCGCCCCGGCAATCGCGGAACGTACACTGTCCGGCGACGATGCGTCGACCTCGATAAAGCTCACCTTGGTGCCACACTCCTGGGCGATCTCTTGGGCCCGCGATCGGTTGCGATCACCAATGACGATTTGATCGAAACCGGAGAAGCGGGCCAGCGTGCGCACCGCAACGCTGCCGACAGCGCCGCAACCACCGAGAACAACAACCTTGCTCATTTCTTTCTCTCCTTTGCGAGGGGACTTCCCGAGAGTTGGAGTCCTTCCTGAGCACTCGCATTTTTATTGGTTCGTGGATGAGGCGAGGCAATGCGGTGGGTCGCGATTTGTCAGCGGCTGGCAGCGATTTCGGCGCGGCGTTTGGCGTAGGCCAGGAAGGAATTGACGCTCGAGGAGGTGGCAAGAATCCCTGCCAAGACGACGTAGGTCAGGGCAAGCAATACGCCACCGGCGGCCGCCGGTGCACCCGAGATCATGGGCAGAACGCCGATCCCGGCTCCGGCCACTAACGCGGCAACGAGAATCCACCTGGCCGTGGCATTGCCCCGCAACAGGAAAAGAAAGGGGACTCCGATCAGCAGACGCGGCAAGTGTCCCGCCAGCACTGCGGCGCCGTTGCTGCTGGCGTCCCACACCAGAATGGCAAGGGATACAACAAGGAAAACCACCAAGCTCAAGAGAATGATTGCGCGTCCGCTCTGTTGTTCTACCGTCATGTTTCGCCTCGCTCCGACAAGGCCGCGTTTCCTACCGAATCACCATCGCCTGTCAACCTTGCGCCGCGGGTGGGTCCGCCTTCAAGAACTCCCCCTGCATCAGGAAATCGGCAAGGATCTCCGCAACGATGCGGTGCCCGTGCGGTTCCCAATGCTCACCGTCGCCGTCCCAATAGAAGCCCTCCAACGGCCGCTGGGCGATAGGCTTGCGTAGGTCGAGCACGGGGATGCCTTCCTTGCGAGCGTATTCCTCCAAGCGCTGGTCGGGATGCTCCGGGGCATACAGGGCGCCGGGAAGGCTGTGCTTCAATAACAGCTCCTGCCACAGTTCGGGGTCCACTTGCTTGTGAGAGGGGATGATGATGACGGCGGAGCGGACCCTCCGCTGCGTCGCAGCCTGAAAGAGTTCCTTCATGCTCTGCTCAATGAGACGCAACCCTTCGTCGTCCTTCTGCGAAACTTGAATGGCGTGGACATCCATGCCGCTGAACTCGCGCCGTGGCGCAAAGCGCCGTTTCAAGAGTAGCGAGAGCTGACTGGTGTCCCGTAACCATTGCACTTTTCCCTTAATGAACTGATTGAGCCGATGCGCGGCGGACCCCGACTCCAAACGCGCGACGGTACGGTTCTGCTCACTGAAGATCACGTTCATTCGCCCGCCGTTCAAAACCCCGAAGGTCAGTAACACGACATCGGGCTGTACGTCGGCGGCGAGCAAGGAAAAGGAGCGCGCCGATTGCAGGGTGCTGTACCCGGCGACGGCACCGTTGACGACTTCCACTTCGCGCCCCAGCCGTTGGCCCAGGATCTCCTCCAAGATGCGGGCAGCGGTATCTTCAATGGCGACACCGTACCCGAACATTAGGGAGTCGCCCAGGATAAGAATGCGCGGCACACCCGATTTGCGCGGCCCGAACTCGCGGTCGCGCAACCCCCACGAGTTCGTGGATACCGGCACGGCCTTCTTGCTCATGGCACCGCTGTAATTGGGCTTCATGCGAAACCAGACGGCCGGGTCCTGGTTGAACATGCTTTTCTGAATGAACTCGACCTCCGGGCTGAGCCAGCGCACGGCAAGCTCGGCAAGCACGAGCCCGACCACAATCTGCAGCAGCAACTTGCCGAAGTTGCGCGGGGTGCAGAGGTCGCGGTAGCGCACCAACCGCGGCGTTGTGGAGCCTTTGCTCATGCGTGTCGTAAGATCGCGCTGTAGTTGATCGGCGTCTTCGCTTCCTCCGGCTGGCGGTCGGCGAACACGTTCTGCACCAACTCGCGCTCGATCACAAAGCCACCCTGGGCAATGTGCCGCCGTACTTCCTGGGCGGATTGGTAGAGATAGATGTGGTCGATGTTGGCTGCCCACACGGCGGCGGTGAGGAAGACGCGCCCGTCCGGCTGCAGTTGCGCCTTGAGCTTGTGCAGCACACTGAGCGGATCTTCGACATGCTCGAGGAACTCGCCGCAGATGATACGGTCAAAACGCTCCTCGGCGCTCAGAGAGAAGAAATTCTGCTTGCGAATGTCGGCGCGCTCGCGCACCTTGTTCAAGGTGGCAACGCGGTCCGTAAACGCAATCGAGGTTTCGGAGAGGTCGACGCCGACGCCTTGCCAGCCCGAGTTGCGCAGCAGAAAGTGGGTGAGAAACAGGCCGTTGCCGGAAGGCACTTCGAGCACACGCCCCTGGGCAAGACCTGTGGGCGTGAAGTCGCGCAAGAAGAACTGCCACAAGCGACCGTGGGTGATCCAAAAAATCTGCGTGAAATACAAAGCCCAGATGTAGGGAGCACCGGCCAGCGAGCGCTGCGGGTCGTTGTAGACGTTGTGCTCCACCTCCTCGAAGGTCGAGTAGAGGTAGTGCCCGGTCTTATCGAGCTGGCGCTGCAGGTAAATGAACTCCATCGAAAACTCGACCATCGTGTCGGCCAGGCGCAGCACCTCTTCTTCACGGTTGTCGCAAAGCGCCCAAGCATCGCTGGCGAGCTTCTCGGCAAACTCGTAGTCGGGCTGCGAAGCTTTGAGCTGTGCCAGGTTCTTGCTCATGAACAGGGCTGCCGTTTCTTCGAAGTACTCCGCCAACCGAGTGAAATGCGGGTACTTGTCCTTCATGTCAGCGAAGATCATGGCTTCTCCCGTGGCGCAGGCAAACATTCGATCGGCGCCCAGCGAAAGGCGAATAGCAACGGCGGCATTTAGAATCCTGCATAAATGAACTGTCTCGACCCCATCTCTCCCCAAAGCAAGATGGAGATGCCGAAGGCGTAATAGACCAGCCAGCGCAGAGGCTCGGGCGTTTGCCGGCCGAGGCTAGCAAGGCGTTGCCGTGCTTGTAGGGCATGCACCATCTCCATGGCCACGATGGCTAATACCAAGACCAGTGCATCCTCGGCTGACCCCTTCAGCTCGATGCTGGCCCATGCCTGCGCCGCCCGCTGCGCCGACACAGTTCCCCCGAGCAACTCCAGCACTCCCCGTGCACACTTGGCGACAGACGAAAATGCGTCGGGCAAGCTGCCGGCGCGAAAGAACGGCATGGTGAAGTACACCATGTGAAAGGTAATCAGGGGGCCGCTGACGACATGCAGCATCTTGAGAGCTGGGACGCGGTCGTAATAGGCACGGCGGCGGCGGAAGGTCTGCGACGACACGTAGACGTAAACACCATGCACGAGGCCGAAGACGATGAACGTCGTCCACGGCCCGTGCCACAAGCCCACCAAGAGCATGTTGACGATGACGCTTACGGCGAGCCCAAGCTCCCCCCAGTTGCGCAGCGACATGCGTAGCGGGATGAACACGTACTCGCGCACCCAGTTGGTAAGCGTCATATGCCAGCGCCGCCAAAATTCTTGGATGTTCTCGCCGTAGAGAGGCTGGTCGAAGTTCTTTGGAGACTGCAATCCCAACAGCCTTGCCGAACCGCGTGCAATGTCGGTGAGCCCGGAGAAATCGGCGTAGACTTGAAGAAAGAACAGATAGGTCGCCAAGGCGATGGTGACATCCGAGTGCGACTGCGGATTCACGTAGACCGGGTCGACGAGCACACCAATACGATCGGCCACCACCATCTTCTTGAAGAAGCCAAAGAGCAGAAGACGCACACCGCTGGCGAAACGCTCGGTTGTGGTCGGTGCTAGGCGATGGATCTGGCCGATGAAATCGTTGGCTCGTTGGATGGGCCCGCTGATGATCTGCGGAAAGAACGTGGCATAGGTTGCAATCTCGACGAAACGCCGCGACGCAGCTTGCCGGCCCCAGTACACGTCGGTGAGATAGCTCACGAGCTTGAAGGTGTAGTACGACAGACCGATCGGCGTCAGCAGATGCAACGCCCCGAGCACCTGCGCCGCGTCGTTCATGCCCAGGTAGGTCGTGGCGATAGCGCCGAACCCGCCTACATACTTGAAGACGAGCAACGGCAAAAAGAGGGCGACGACTCCGATGAGCAAGAGGCGCCAGCGGCGCTCCTCGTCGTCGGTGGCTTCGATTTGAATCGCCAACCAGTAAGCGACCCCGGCAACTGCCAGCAGGAGCCCGGCGAACACAACGCTCCACGTGCAATAGAAAGCCACGGATGCAACCAGCAGATAGGCAAGCCTCCACGGCAACGGCAACGCGTGATAGAGCGCCGCCACCACTGCCAGGAAGGCAAGGAAGGCAACCGAAGTAAACAGCATAGTGCGATCAGATCACCCGGTCGTTACCGCCGTCGATCGGGATCTGCGCTCCGGTCGTGTGCCGAAACAATGGTCCGAGAAGAGCAGCGATCAAGGCCGCCACATCCGAGGCGCGAACTTCCTGCCGCAGCAGGTTGCGTGTCTTGTACTCCTCGACGCTCAGACCGTAGGCACGAGCCCGCGAGTCCAGCACGTCCTCACTCCAGATCGCGGTGTCGTAAACACAGTCGGGGTGCACGATGTTGACGCGCACGGAAGGAGCTAGCTCCAACGCCGCAATACGTGCCATCTGCGTGAGTCCTGCTTTCGCCGCCGAGTATGCGGCTGCCCCCTTGCCTGGAGCCGGTACGTTGCGAGAGGCCACAAATACAACTGCCGCCTCCACGCCATGTTGTAGAAACGGCAAGGACTGCTGCAGCACGAGGCGATGGCTCGTCAGGTTCACTGCCAAGGATTTGTCCCAGTCTTCCTCCCGCATCTCGGCCAGTGCGCTACCCTGGGTGAAGACTCCAGCGTTGGACACCAAAAGATCCAAGCCACCGAAGCTAGCGACGGTTTGCCCTACCGCGGCCGCAATCTGCTCGCTCTGGGTCACGTCACAAACGAGCGGCAGGACCGCCTTATCCTTGAATGCAGTGAGCACCGCGGGGTCGCGATCGAGAGCTGCCACGGCAGCACCACCGCGCACGAGCTCTTCCACGCAGGCTTTGCCGATACCGCTGGCCGCACCGCTCACCAGAGCAATCTTGCCTTGATGCATGGGCGCAACACCGGCCTTGCCGAGCTTGGCTTGTTCCAGATCCCAGTACTCGACATCGAACAGATCGGCCTCGCTCACCGGGTTCCAACCACCAAAATGTTCGGCCCACGCTATTGCCGGCAAGGTGTGGGATAGAATGTCGTCGACAATCTGCACTTCCTTCACCGAGCTACCGAAGCTGACAACGCCGCGCTGCGGCCACAGCCCCCATCGCGGTGCCGGATCGAGACAGGTGTGCTCAGGGCGGTGCAGTCTTTGGAAGTAATCGTGGTAGGCCTCGGCATAGGCCGACACGGCGTTCTCGTCACCCAGGAGCAGCGGCAGCCGCTTGGTACGCAGGACATGATCCGGAGTCAGCGGTCCTCGCGTAGCGATATTGCAGGCATCGTTGCGCCCGGCAAAGGCATGGATCGCGGCACTACCGTTGAAGCGTGCCACCTGGGCGCGCCCGCGCGCCTTTGACACTTGCCGTCGTACCTCGGCTAGTTGCAGGAGATCGCCGCGAGTCGGAGCGTAGTCTTTGCCGCCAACCTGAACCAAGGCACCCTGCTTGCGCAGGAGATCCTCCGCCTTGGTGACCAAGCGGATCATCTGCTCGTAGCTCTGTCGCGCATCATTGGCGAAGGTAAAGACCCCGTGCTTCTCGAGGATGACCGCGTCGACACGCGTCCAGTCGCAGGTGCCAAGCTGCACGTGCACCCGCCGCGCCAGCACGAATCCGGGCATGCAATACGGCACTAAGACCACGCGTTCGCCGTAAAGATCCGCAAGCAAGCGATGGCCGTCGGGCGTGTTGCTAAGCGCAACGACCGCGTCGGCGTGTGTGTGGTCGACAAACGTGAAGGGCAGGATGGCGTGCAGGATGGCCTCGACCGACGGCGCCGGTGCATTGGGATCGACCATGGCGGCGCGCAGCTCATCGGCCATTTGGCGATCCGACATGGTTTCCAAATCAGCGAGGCGTTGCAGCGCTTGCAGCCGACACGGGGCAAACCCCTTGGCCTCGATGGTCGCCAAATCCCAACCGCTACCCTTTACGAAAAGGATGTCCTCCTCTTCTCCAAACAAGTTGCGGCGCTTGGCTTTGACGGAGGTGTTCCCGCCTCCGTGCAAGACGAGCTCCGGGTCCTGCCCAAGCAACCGCGAGCTGTAGACGCGCAAGGCCAACGCATCGTTACCACAACGGCGGGCGTCGCTTTCGTTCCAACGGCTGTTCACAAGACTACCTTACGATCGTGGCGCGCCTGTTTGTCCCCTTCTCAACCGAGCTTGCTACGGATGAGTGCGAGGAATTCGCCGACGTTGGCGAGGTTGCTGACTTCCTTGGTCGTGAACTTCACCTTGAAAGCCCGCTCCACGGCAACGATGAGGTTGATGTGGTTGAGGGAGTCCCATTCCTCCACGTCCTTGGCCGTCATGGCATCGTGAATCTGCAAGCTGCTGTCGTCGAACACGTCTTGGAAGATGGCATTTGCCTTGTCGCGTAGCTCTGCATCGGTCATCCGCTTACTCCTTCTGATTCTCCGTCCTGAATTCCTCGGCTCGTTGCC
Source organism: uncultured Binatia bacterium (SeqCode) (assembly GCA_964528465.1). GTDB lineage: Bacteria > Desulfobacterota > Binatia > HRBIN30 > HRBIN30 > CAZGSN01. The sequence goes on along the minus strand of CAZGSN010000341.1, from coordinate 6,175 downwards.
TGGCGTTTCGCACTAGATGGCCGCGATGTGAACCTCTCGTGCTTGAAACTCGGAGACCTGGAGGCGCCAATGGGTGCCCCCGCCTTCGAGTTCGCGCTCCTTGCGGAAGCCGAACTGTGCAAAGATCTCTTTGACCATACTGTTCTTGGCCGTTGGCAAGTAGACACCCCGCACCGAGGCGAAAGCGTGGCGCTGCGCGTAGTCGGCGACATGGTTCATGACGAATTGTTCGACGCCACGCCCGAGCACGCGGCAACTCATGACCCAGCTTTCGATCAGCAATTCTTGCGATTCGTGCTTGAGAATGATCACGGAGATCAAGCCGTTGTCGCCAAAGCGGTCGGTGAGACGCAGGTAGAAGGGCGCCCAGCCCTGCTCGTCGCGCATCATGGCTTCGCACTCACCGACACTGTGGCGCTGCGTGGTCAGATTAAACTGATTGCTGCGCTGTAGGAGCTGCTGGGCGCGCGGCAGGTGGAACGTGTCGAAGCGCCGCAAGGTGCCGCGCATGTCGAGCGAGCGCAGGTACTCGTTCAGATCGGTTATGGTCGTCTTCAAACTCTCGCGCTGCGCATTGCTGCGGTAGAGTTCGGCGCGTTGCTTGTCCTCTTCGGAAAACGAGGTCACTTCGAACAAGTTGAGTTCGGCAATGGCACGCACGTAATCGGAAGGGTCCTCCGGCAATTCGGGGACGACGATCTCCGGCAGATTCTCCCGCACCAACTGTCGCTCGAAGGGGTTGTCGTCGAGGAAGACCATGGAATCGAAGCCGATGTTGAGCGTCTCGCGGATGGTGCGGATGTTGTCCGGCTTGGGATCCCAGTTGGCGACGAACACGGCAATGTCCTCTTCGCGCAGCACCATCTCCGGATGCGATCGGAAAGGCTCCAAGGCCGTATGGCGATCGTTCTTCGAGCACACAGCGAGAACGATGCCGCGGCGCTTGAGTTCGAGAAGATAGAACTGCAAGCGCTGGAAAGGCTCGCCGTCGCCGTACGGGCCGATGGCAATGCCTTCGAGGCCATCGTCGCCGACAACGCCGCCCCATAGAGTGTTGTCGAGATCCAGGACCAAACACTTCACCACGCGGCCTTGCGCCGAGAGGACGATGTCGGCCAGCGCCTGCGCCACCGCCGGCAGCAACTCGAACGAGCACAGAGCTTTGCACATCGTCCACATGCGCTCGTCGAACCAATGCTTGCGCCCAGCGTAGGCGGCCACCGCGTCGAGATCCGCCACCAGTACATTGGCGCGGTTGCGGCTGCGTTCGTCGAGATCGTTGTTCAGAGTGGTGACGACGGAGAGCAATGAATCCGCCACCTTGTGATCGAAGTTTCCGAACTGCCGCTCATACGGCAGCACGTAGTTGCACTGCACGATGGTTGCCGACGTGCGTTGCGACAGGGTCTGCCAAATGGCCTCACTACGGCCCGCAACCTCGGTCGCAAACGAAGCGCGCTGCGCGTGTTGCTTGTAGTACTTGAGGCGCAAGGCATTGACGCATGGCAGCACAATGACAACCTGCGGCTGCGCTTGGTAGAGGCCGGAATTCGCATCCGAAACTTCGAGTTCGATGGCGTCGTATTCGCCGAGATAGACTTCCGCGCGCACGCCCTGCTGCGCGAGCAACACACGCAGCAGCGGAGCCAATTGCGGAACGGCAGCGTCGGAGAGGACGGCAATGCGGACCTCGCGTGTGCACGCGGAGAGATCCAGACGACGCTCCTGGCGCAGGAGTTCGTTGTAGGTGGCTCCGGAACTCAACACGCCTGGCCCCCGGTCACCGGAATGTTGACGCCGTTCAAATAGGACGCCGCGGGCGAGGCGAGGAATTCGATCACCGCGGCAACCTCATCCGGATCGGCTAGGCGACCCATCGGCAGGCCGGCTTCCAGTTGTTCCACGAAACGCTCGGGCAGGTCGGAGATGAAGTTGGTGCGTGTCACCGATGGCGATACGGCGTTGACGCGCACGCCATAACGCAACAGCTCCACCGCCATGCTGCGGGTGAGCCCAAGCAGCGCATGCTTGCTGGTGACATAGGCGCTCAGCTTTGCCGGAGGCATGCCCAGAACATAGGAGGTCAGAACGTTAATGATGCAACCGCCGCGGCCTCGATCCCTGGCACAAGCGCCAAACACCGTGCTCAAGCGCAGCACGCCGCGTAGGGAGGCAGAGACGTAGTCCACAAATCCGTCCACGTCGGTTTTCAACAGCAACTTCTTGATCGGGACCTCGGAACCGTTGTGGACGAGAATATCGAGATCTTCGCTGCTCACCAATCGCGCCAGCTCCTCCAGGGAGCTGGAGTCGGCTTGATCGTAGGAAACGGCGCGCGTGCCGGTGTCTTGCGCCAGGGCCTGGGCTCGGTCGACGCCACGATGGTAGGTGAACAGCACCTCGTGGCCGGCGGCGGCGAGACGGCGCACGACGCGTTCCCCAATGCCCCCGCTACCACCCGTGACCAGGGCACGGCTCACGGCACGCTCACCTGTATCTTGGCCTTGGCGGCGATGCGATCGCGGCTGGTGTTGCGCAAGGTGAGATCGAGCGCCAGCACGCGCACGGCATCGACTACCTGCACAACCTCGGCACTGATCGTGATCTTGTCCCCAATGTGGCAGGGGCTCTTGAACTGGAGCTGAACACTTTGCAGCACCGCGTCGGTGCCGGGAAAGTGGACGCCGATGAAATGCGACAGGAACCCACCCAGAATCATCCCGTGCATGATGCGCTCGGGGAACCCGCGTGCCTGGGCTGCCGCGTCGCTGACGTGGACTGGGTTCGTATCCTCGAAGGCAGCCAAGAAGTGGTCGAAGACTTGGGGAGTTATGACGTAATCGTGGCTGGTTCGGTGGCCTTCTCGGATAGACTCGAAAGCCAGGGTCTCGCTCATGGATACTCCTCGGATTGACGCGCGACCCCACCCAGCTCGCGGGCGAACCCGTATGGCATAGGTATCCGTGGAGCGCAACCAAAAACGCCGCTCGCACCAGAGCCTGGGCAGAGTCGTCGATGGAGCTTTGCAATGGGCACCATCCGACGCGGGCCGGGGGCGGCCGGTCTCCAAAGACGAATCCTCAATGTTTGTAAGCAGTGGAGACGCCGCGCCCTCGCGGCGCATCAGGCGGACCCAACCGTCAGCGGCTTTGCCGTGGCCCTGCCGCTCACACCCGCCCCATAACTCCGCTCTAGAGCTTGCACCTTGCGACGCCGGTAAGCGATCCAGCGTGCTTGGGCTGCGGCAATGGCTTCACCCCGGGGAAGTATCTTCCTCCGCGAGCAGGAGAACGGCGGGTTGCTCCAGCGTGGTCTTTAGATCGGCGAGGAAGCGGCCGCCTTCGTAGCCGGTGAGCACGCGGTGGTCGGCCGACAACGTGGCGTGCATGGTCTTGGCGATGGCAAGCTGGCCATCGCGTACGACGCTGCGATCACGAATCGCGCCGATGGCAAGGATGGCGGCCTGCGGCGGGATGATCACCGCGCAGAAGGCATCGACCGGCAGCATACCTAGATTCGACAAAGTAAAAGTGGCGCCGCTCAACTGCTTGCTGCGCCCGCTCTGGGCTTGTTCGATGAGGGCGGCCGTGTCGCGGGCAATGTTGCGCAACGAACGCCGGCGGCAGTTGCCGAGCACCGGGGCCAGCAAGCCGTCGTCGACCGCAACGGCGATGCCTAGATGCACATCGTCGTGCAGGATCACGGCATCCTTGTCGTACCAGGCGTTGACGCGGGGATGCTTCGGCAAGGTCAAGGCCAGAGCTCGGAGTACGAGGTGGGTGAAGGTCAGGCGTTCCGGGAACGTGGGCGTCTCGCTCAGCGCCTTACGCAAGCGCGCCGCCTCGCTCATGTCGATCTCGGTGCTCAGATAAAAGTGGGGGATGTCGCGCTTGGCCGCCACCATTTGCTTGGCCACGGCACTGCGCAGGCGATTGCCACGTTCCGCTTTCTCCGGCGCCTCTTCTTTTGCCGTGTTGCCCGGGCTGGGCGCTGGCGTGGGTGCCGCCGCTAGCGGTGGTGCGGGCGGGCGGGCCCCCGGCGGCATGATCACGCGCGGCGTATCGGCGCGTGACGGGCTCGCGGGCGGTGCCTTCTTGGCGAGGCGACTGGCAGCAGGGGGTGTCGGCGAAGATGGTGCTGGGTTCGCCGCAGGCTCGACGGCGCTGCGGCTCGCGCCTGTCGACGTGCTGTCGTCTTCCTTCATAACCGCCACCACCGCGCCCACTGCAGCGCTGCTGCCCGCCTGAACGCGAATCTCAGCAAGCACGCCTTCGGCCTCTGCCTCAACCTCCATGTCTGCCTTGTCGGTTTCGACCTCGAGCAACACCTCACCACGACGCACCAGATCACCGGGGTGCTTCAACCAGCGCAGAATCGTCCCCTCCTCCATCGTGTCACTGAGCTTGGGCAGAAGAATCTCTCGTGGCATCTCGGCTGACCTCCGCCCCGGAGTATACCCAACACCCCACCGTCGCCACACCGTTGCCAAAAAGTCCACGCAACCGCGACTGTCTCGGCTCAGGGGAACCGAACGGCTTGCGCGTGAGCCGCCTTTCAAGAACGCGAAATGTTCGGCAAGCCGGCTATGACACCGGCTGCCAACGCCGGCGCTCACCTCATGCGGCCACGCTGAGATGCCGCGGTCTCTGCTCGTACGGCTCGCTGGCCGCGGTCGGGTGCAGTCCCCTTCGCCCCGGCTTTTTGCCGTTCACGCATCTGCACAACTCGCCCAAGGGCACGAAGCGTCTCGTTCACCAGCTCACGTCCGGGGAACATCTCGGCGACGTCTGGATCGAGGACCACGACGTTCGTCCCTTCCGCGTACCGCACCGCATATTTTCCCCGTACCCCTTGCCGAAAGTCGTAGTGGTCGCGCATCTCACTCTGTTCGCGGACTGCCTTCTTCATATTCCCTCCGCTCGTCAGGGTCACCCGGACGAGCGCTGATGATTCGAACCGTCTGCGGTTCATCCTCCTCCGTGTGTACCACGACGAGTAGTCGCTGGCGATGTGAGAAGCCCATGGTAATCCAGCGCTCCTCGTCGCCAGAGTGATCCGGATCTGGAACGGTGATCGACAACGTGTCGGCGAAAACCGTGCTTGCCTCGTCGAAGCCAACACCATGCTTCTGCCGGTTACTGCGTTCCTTTAACGGGTTCCATTCGAACCGGATAGGCACGTGGCCATGGAGGCACCACGCCAATCAAGAGTCAAGCCGAACACAAGCTCCTGCCCAGGCCCGGGCGTGCGTCATAATTGTTGGCTTTCATCCGAGATCCACGGCCTCACGGCCACGGCTACTGTGTCTTCGCCAGCTCCGTGTAGCCGCGCGCGTGAGCACGTGGATGGTGGAAGCTTGCCTCCCAACAAATTGTTCGCACACCCCCCAGGCCCACAGCCCGTCTCCAATGCTCACGCAAATCAGCAATGGAGACGCCGCGCCCTCGCGGCGCGTCAGATGGAATGCCCCCGCCAGCGACTTTGACGTGGCCCTGAAGCTCCTGTGGGGTACATTGAACCAACAGCTTCTAGCGCCTGCGCCCGTTTGAAGTAGACCATGCCATCGCGCCGTCTTGCCCGTACACGGCGCCCTCTGGGCACGCATCGAATCGCGGCCAAGGGACGCTAAGCTCGGGGCATGGCTACAGCAGATGGTGACCAAATTGCAGCGTGGACCCAGGCGTTCGATGAACTTGTGCAGGTGCAAGGCGGAGTGGCAGCGGGGCATCTGCTCGAGGCGCTGACGGCACGGGCACGGGGCTTGGGCATTTCCCTCCCGGCGCCGCTGAGCACGCCCTACGTGAATACGATTCCTGTCGACGAACAGCCACCGTATCCGGGCGACCTCGACCTCGAGCGGCGCATCCTCAATATCTTGCGTTGGAATGCCATGGCGATGGTCGTGCACGCCAACGAGCGTTACGAAGGCATCGGCGGGCACATCTCGACCTACGCCTCGGTCGCCCAGCTTTTCGAGGTCGGTTTCCACCACTTCTTTCGTGCAGCAGGTGAGGAGCGCTCCGGCGACCAGATCTTCTTCCAAGGCCATGCGTCGCCCGGGATCTATGCGCGGGCTTTTCTCGAAGGACGCATCCCCGCCGAACAGATCTACAACTTTCGCCGCGAGTTGGCGCCAGGCGGCGGATTGTCGTCGTACCCGCACCCGTGGCTGATG
>CAZGSN010000340.1:0-5218 GCA_964528465.1 uncultured Binatia bacterium (SeqCode) | reverse complement strand
CTCCTCAGCGCGAACGGTTGCTGGGCTCAGTCAACAAATTTTCCGTTCGGCCTGAGGAGCGGCCATCTGTCCAGGCCGCGTCTCGAAGGCCGTTCCCAGTGCCCTCGCGAGAACGTGAGTGATTGAACTGATGTTTTCGGGATGAACTGTGATGTGTGCAATTCGGGAACCGGCATCGAATGCTGATCGACTACGACCTGCGCACCGAAGGTCCGTCGTCGACGCTTCCGCGATCTCTACGGTGCAGAGGGTGGTGGCATGCTGCGATCGAACCCCACCGCTTCTTCCGCAGGCGACTTTGCAGTAGCCCCGTGGTGGTGGGCTGGGGCTCCCGGGGCGGAGGTGGGCAGAGTGCAGCAGGAGACCGGCCGGGCTATACGACGGCGTATGAACAACGGTGCCTTGGCAGGACAGGAGAGTTGTTATCCCACGGAGGTACGGCGGCAGGCGACCGATCGTTGCATGCGTGTCACCTGGAGCGACGGGCACGTCAGCGACTACCCGTGGACCTATCTGCGTGGGTGGTGCCCATGTGCGAGCTGCCAAGGGCATGGCGGAGACAAACGCTACGTCCACACGAACAACCCGGAGCTCGTGAACATTGCGGTGGTCGGTAAGTACGCGCTCAGCTTAGTGTGGGCGGATGGCCACGATTCGGGGATCTACTCGTACCGCTATCTGCGCACCCTCTGCGCTTGTACACAGTGCGCCGAGACGGCGAAGGCGGGCGAGGTCACTCCGCCCAGCGAGCTTTCGTAAGAGAACAATGTCCGTCGAATTCGTTGCTGCCGCCCATGTGCAGGATTTGCAGCAGCGGCTGCAAGCGGCGCGGCAGCGTGCCGTAGATGCGTGTGGCCCGCCGCCGGCGACAGCCGGCGACCGTTATTGGGAAGAGCTATTCGAGCACAACGCGGCGCAGATCTTGGCGGAGATCCCATCGGTGACGCTGCCCGCCGGACATTGTGTCCGCTACCGCTTCTTTGGCATGCGCGAACGTGACCTGCTGGTGCGTCCCTTCGTGGCTCGCGCGGCAACCGATGTTGCCATGGTGCGGCGCATTCTCGATTGGCATGCTCCGCCGGATACGAGGTCGGCCGAGCAAGCGGCGCGAGCGCCGCTGCAAGACGTGGATCTCTTGTACCGTCATTTTTCCTTTCCACGCACCGCCGTCGGCTATTTCGAGTACTGGTTGTTGTTGCAGGAGTTGTGGGCTAGCCAACGTTGGGCCTTTGCACACCTCATCGCTTCCGCTGCGGAACTGAGTCAGCTCACCGCGGATCCTGGTTGGGAGATTGTCGAGCCGATTCAGGCCTACGAACCAGCCGTAGTGCTTGATGCAGACGGAGCCCGCCTTGCCGTCTTGGTGCAGTCACCACTTGAGCGCTTCACCGTGCATCTCGAGCAGATCGAGATTGGAGCCGACCAATCGATTCGCTACGCGTCGTCCGCGCTCATCGCTTCCGGTCCAAAAGGGTATCTCGTTTGAGCCGGCATACTCTCCCGATCGCGTAGGTCGGGGGGCAGCCAGACGCGAAACGTCGACCCGCTACCCAGATCGCTTTCCAGGCGCAACGAGCCACCCAGCATTTCGGCCATGCGGCGTACAATATAAAGGCCCAAGCCAACGCCACCGTGGCGGCGGGTCGAAGAGGCATCCACCTGCCGAAACGGCTCGAATATCAGCTCTTGCGTTTCGGGGGCGAGCCCGATTCCGGAATCACGGACCACCAACTCGACACCTCCGGCACGCGCGCTGGCGCCGATCTCTACGTAGCCCTGATCGGTAAACTTCATGGCATTATCGACTAGGTTCTTGAGAATGATCTTGACCTTGGTGGGGTCGGTCACCAGGCGCAGGTCCGTGCTCGGCAGCTCACAGCGAAACTCTACGCCGTCCTTGACGGTAACCTCGGCAATTTCCTTGAGCACCTGCTGCAACAACTCGCTTACTCCGATTTCGTGCAGATCCATGGGAATGCTGTGCTGGTCGAGCCGACTGATGTCGAGCGTGGCGCTGATCAAGTTGAGAAGATCGCGCGCCCGTCGCTGAGCTGTAGACAAGTTCTCGCGCTGTTCGTCATTGAGCGGACCAAACGTGCCCTCAAGCAGCAAGTCCTGATAGCCCATCACGATGTTCAACGGTGTACGCAGCTCATGCGACATGGTGGCGACGAAGTCCGACTTGATGCGGCTGGCACGCTCCAGCTCTTCGACCAGCCGGGCGTTATCCAGTCCCAGGGATGCCAGGTGCGCGATGCCCTTGGCGAGTTGTTCTTGCCGCGTCGAGAAGGGTTCTACGCGTTGCCGATAGTGGGCGGTGTAGAAGCCGAGGACCTCGTCTCCGCGCCGTAGCCCAACACACAGGCTCACCATCAAGCCGTGCTGAGCAAATAGCTTTGCCTCTGGGCAATCCATGCTGGCGTCGACTTGCGCCACTTCATCCTGTGTCAATCGCTGCACAAGAGTCTCGATTGCCGATAGAGGGATGCGCAACAACTGAAAGGACTCCCACAGCTCGGGAACGTCGCCGTGGCCATACAGCGGCACGTATACTTTGTCTTGCGGCCGCCACAGGAAGACATGGCTGCAATCGCAGCCCAGCAACTGAGTCGTCAGCGCACACAGCTTTTCCAGAAGCACCGGAGTATCGAGGGAAGAGATCATGGCCTCACCGACGCGTGCCAGAGCAGCGGAGAATTGCGCTTGCTCTTGCTCGGTCGCGTAGAGCTTTTCGGCAAGAAGGGCGCGCTCGCGCTCGCTACGATTACGTTCACTGACGTCGCGATTGATGGTGACCCAGTGGGTTACATCTCCCATTGCGTTGCGCACGGCGGCGGTGTGCCACTCTGCTGTATAAGGGCGGCCATCCTTACGATGCAGGGTGCCTTCGCCAATGGCTGGCTCGGGCATCACCAATGCCTCTCGCAAACGAGCAATGGTTCTTGAGTCGGTGCCTGGCCCAAACAGCGCTCGCAGAGGTTGTGCGACCGCCTCTTCCGCGCTGTAGCCACTCATACGGGTGAAAGCAGGATTCACATAGAGGACACGTGGCCCGGGGAAGTCGATGTCGGGAGTCATGATCAGGACAGCGTCGTCGGCTTGCTCCACCGCGGATTCGAGCAGGTGCAAGGCCTCCTCCGTGCGCCGCCTTTCCTGTTCTCCTCGCGACTCGCTATGTCGATTCGCCAATTGTTCATAGGCCACGTAAATGGACACGATCAGCGCCGCGCTGACAGCAATGGTCAGCGGGTAGCTCAGAGGTCCGACCACATAGGCAGCGCCGGCGACCGCAAGCGCGGCGCACCCTGCGGTAAGCGTTTGGGCAGTTGGCCCCCATGGCACCAGCGTGGCAGTCAAGCTGGCGAACGAGATGGCAAGAATAGCGGTTACGTGGACATCGTTGGCCCAGACACCGAAAAGCCACGTGATGGCAAAGGCCAACCCCAAGCAAAGCACGGCGGAAGGAATCGCGTCGGCACCGTGGCGCGGCAGACGCACGAGAATGCCAAGGACGAGCAGCGCCTGGGCGAGTAGTGGAAACAAGGCGAGGGAGCGCGATTCCGGATGGGCAACCAGTTGCACGGCAACAAACACAGACGTGCTCGCCAGCACGAGCCACAAGGCTGTGCGCATGCGGCGGACCAGCAGGGGGTTGCCGTCGACGACGTGAGTTACCTTCGTAGCTGCCGCCATGCGGCCTGCTCGTAGCACAGCAATGGAACTGACACCTAGAGGAATGATAGGGGTGGGGGCATGGCAACGCGCATCAATTTCTTGAGCGGCTCACGTCGGGGCGACCGGCGGGCCGTTGGTGCCGCAGATAGGGAGGTTGGTATGGCTCGGGTTTTCTTGGGAGCGCTGTTGGCTTCCCTTCTCAGCATTGGGGGCGTGACTTGGCTGTCCTCCCATGATGCCCCGGAAGAGGGCCCTTTTTCGGAGGCGTGGCCGTCCGCACTGCGAGCGCAACTGGCGCTGATTGAGCCGGCCGAGAAGGACCGATTCTCTCCCCTCGTCGCGCTCGCTGAGGAGCTGTATTGGCTGCGCCGCGCAGAAATGGCGCACGAACGCGATTTGGGCTCCTTGCTTCACCGGGCTACGCGCTTCGGTGCCGACAGAAAGGGCGAAGAGGGGAAGGCTCTATCCTTCTTGATCGAGCGCGTCACTGCCAGCTTGGGCCATGAGCTAGATCGCTGGCAGAGTCGGTTGGACACCTTGGGAACGCTGGACGGAATGGAACGTGACGCGGCCTTACGTATCCTTGCCTTTGCCAAGTGGCAACAGAAAGGCGGAGCGTTTGCCTACGCCTACGACTTCTTTGAGCAACTAGCGCGCAACGCACCCACCGCCAAAAAGACCGCCACGCAACCAGTGCCGCCGACGGCGACCGCGAGTCCAACCGTGCGGCAACCGCCTCGTCGCCAACCGCCTACCCCAATTCCCTGACCTAAGCGCGAGACCTGTGCGAGCAGGAGGCTCGCGCGCACCTTGCACTATACCGTCCGGACGGTATAACGCCCGCTCGCATGACTCGAACGACTCCTCCGGCAAGGGAACGCATCCTCAACGCAGCCGAGGCACGGCTGCTCAAGGTAGGTCCGAACGGCTTGGTGCTGGCGTCCGTCGCTCGCGACGCGCAGGTGAGCAAGGGCGGTTTACTGTATCACTTCAACTCGAAAGAGGCTCTGGTCGATGGACTGATCGGCCGCATGCTCGACAGCTTCGACGTGGTGCAGGCCAAGCTGGCCGATCGCGAGCGCGTGCAGAAGGGCAAGTGGACGCGCGCCTACCTAGCCTCGACGGTTCGCGACGACGGCGAACCGGCCGACGACTCGGCCCAGCTCATGGCAGGAATTCTTGCCGCCATCGATAACGACCCGGTACGCTTACGTAGGATTCGCAAGCGTTTCGCCGCCTGGCACCAGAGGATCGAGGAAGATGAAGTGGATGTGGTCACGGCTACCATCGTGCGGCTTGCCGCCGATGGGTTATGGCTGTCAGCTCTGCTGGGGCTGCCGCGACTGGAGAAGAAATTGCAAAAGCAAGTCGTAACTCGGCTCCGTGAAATGACGGAATCCTAGCCAATGGCAGCAATCGCGTTTTTGGTTCTCGCCATTGCGGCGGAGGTGATGGCCACCACTGCCCTCAAGGCCGCGGATGGGTTCACGCGCTTCTACCCCAGCATGGCGGTCGTTTGTGGGTACGCCCTAGCCTTCGTATC
>CAZGSN010000339.1:0-23953 GCA_964528465.1 uncultured Binatia bacterium (SeqCode) | reverse complement strand
CGGGTGGGCGGAGAGAGGCTCGTGATCGTCCAGACCAATAATCGACAGATTCCGACCGTCGCGCTCGAAATCATGCCGCAGGTGGTGCAGCTTCTCCATCACCGTGTGGTCGACGAAGCGGGTGTCCGTGAGGTCGACAGTGACGTTACTGCGCTCGTGGAACGTGGCAAGACGACGACTGAGACCCAAGTAATTGGTGAACACCACCGCCTCGCTCAGAGTCACCACGGTGTGAGTCTCATCGTCCCGCTGCTCCATGGAGGGAGAGAACAAGCCCCGTAACGACACTCCCTGGCGCAGGTGCAGGGCAATTTCGGTGAGAATTCCGACGCCAACTCCGACAAGGAGATCCGTGGCCAGAGTTACCACCAACGTAACGGTGAAGATGACGAGTTGGTCGGCGCCAATGCGAAACGTGCGTACAAACTCGGAAGGCGATGCCAGCCGTAACCCAGTAGCCACAAGCATTGCGGCGAGCGCGGCGAGGGGTATGCGGTGGATCAATCCAGGCACCAGGGCCACAAAGGTCAGCAAGGCTAGGCCGTGAAAGAAGTTGGAAAGCCGGCTGCGGGCACCGTAAGAAATGTTCGCCGAGCTACGGACGATCTCCGAGATCATCGGGATACCGCCAATCAGAGATGCCACCAGGTTACCCGTGCCGGTGGCGAGCAAATCCTTGTCGAGATCGTTCTTGCCATGATGCGGATCGAGGAGTTCCACGGCCTTGGCGCTGAGTAGCGACTCGATACTCCCCACCAAGGCAAACATGACGACATACTTGAGCGAGGTTGCGCTCAAGACTTGGCTGAAGTCGGGAAAGGTAATCGCCGACAACAGATTTGCCGGCAGGTTGACCAGGAACTTCGGGCCGACCACGAAGGGATGCCCACTCCACGTGTAGGTGTGCTCGGCGTTCAAGTCGAAGAGCAAGCCCAGCGGCATAGCCACGAGAAGCACCAGCATGGGCGCAGGAATGCGCGCCAGGGCAGCGATGCGGCTGCGCAAGGCCTGATGGCCAAACAATAGGATCAAGCTGATGATGCCAATCACCAGGATCTCCGGATTGGCGTGGGCGATGCTCGTCGGAATCTCGGCGATGAGATGCAGCGGCTCCTTCCCCTCAGGCGTCACACCCATCAGGACATGGATCTGCTTCGAGCAGATGATCACACCAATCGCCGCCAACATGCCGTGGACGACGGAAGGCGGGAAAACCTCGCCCAATGCACCGGCACGAAGAATCGCAAGAACGATCTGCACGCAGGCAGCGACGGCGCCCACCGCCAAGGCACGGCGGTACCCCGCAACCGGATCACCGGCGCCAAGTTCCTGCACGGCACCGAGGACGATGACGATGAGACCGGCGGCCGGTCCTTTGATGGTGAGTGCCGCGCTGCCGAGCCATGTGGCCACACAGCCGCCCACGATCGCCGTGAGCACGCCAGAGATCGGAGGCACGCCGCTGGCCATGGAAATGCCGAGGCAGAGAGGAAGAGCAATGAGAAAAACAAGGAAACCAGACACTAGATCCTGGCTCCACGTCGAGGACGCGGAAGCAGGAGATGAGGCGGAAGATGCCATGAGAATTCACTCCTGAACGTTGACGCGCTGCCGCTTGGGCAGGCGCGTGCCGTCGAGATTGGTCGGCCATAGGCACCGACCGCGGGCGCAAGGTGCGCCCACACACCGGAGATGATTTCTTAGGCCGTAGGAGGGCCGCGAGACGAAGAGAGCTTACAGCAACCGCTGCGGTGGAGCGTGGCGACCGTGTCTACGTCGCCTTGCGCACGAAGCCGCGGCAACGGATCTGCGGCCTCGATAAGAGCGACGAGGAGGTCGTCCGCGTCGTCTACACTTGGGTCCGTCTCGCAGGGTTGCACATCGGAAAGGGCAACTGGTGCAGAAGCAACGGCACGAGCCAGGTCCAACGATCCGCTGGCCGAACCTACCCCACGCGTACAAGCCAACAGCGGCGCCAAGACCGCAAGGATCAAGGCAGCTTGGCGAAGGGAAACGGGGAATTTGCGAAGGTTCAGCATTTACGAAGCGTCGCGAGCCTGCGCCATAGAGGCTGTAGCTCCTCTATTCAACTCCCGTCGTGCGCGCACCCGCGTTTGCCTGTCACCGAGAATTGGGGAATGAAGCGCCCATGGCGCTACCGAAACAAGGACTCTCGAAGGACGCTATCTTCTCGCAAATCACAGAGCTCCAGCACGACGATGTGGATTGGAAGTCGGGGCGCGCCTTTAGCTTGGCCATCCGCGATGCCGATCCCTTCGCCGTCGGTAAGGTGCTGCGCCAACGTGGCTGGTTCGTCGACGAGCAGAAGCCTCCCCCCAGCCTGCATTGCACCGTCAATGCGGTACACCAAGGCCGCATCGGCACCTTCCTGCGAGTTCTAGAAGATGCCATCGCCGTGGTCCGCAACAGCGGAGCTACCGACAAGCCGAAGGCGTACGGTGCCACGGAGTGAGTGCTGTCAACCCCTAGCGCAAGGGGTCTGGTTGTGGCACGCAGTGCTGCGGAGGACAGCACCTTGCCGGAATCTGAAACAGCCGAGCGCGGCTTTCGCTTCGCGATCATTGGGGCGGGAATGTCTGGCATCCTCAGCGCCATCAAGCTGCGTGAGGCTGGCCTCGACGACTTCGTAATTTACGAGAAGGCAGATCGTTTAGGAGGAACTTGGCGGGAAAACAGGTATCCCGGTGTGGCCTGTGACGTACCGTCTCATTTCTACAGCTACTCCTTCGCCCTCAACCCCGAGTGGAGCCAGCGCTTCGCGCCAGGTGCTGAGATCCAAGCCTACTTCGAAAATGTCGCGCGCCGCTTTGGCGTGGAGGAAAGAATTGAATACGGCAAGGAGGTGCAACGCTGTACCTTCACGGCAGGTCGTTGGCAGATTGCCCTGCAGGATGGAACAACGGATGAGGTCGACTTCATCATTGCCGCCACCGGCGTCCTTCACCACCCCGCCTATCCAGACATTGCCGGCCTCGATTCGTTTGCAGGGGCGTGTTTTCACAGCGCGCGTTGGGACGATGCCCTGAACTTGGCCGGCAAACGCGTCGGTGTGATCGGCACCGGTTCTTCGGCAATCCAAATTGTCTCAGCGCTGGTGAAACAAGTCCAACAGCTCACCTTGTTTCAGCGTACGGCACAGTGGATCGCCCCCGTCGACAACGCGCCCTACAGCGAGACCGAAAAAGAAACCTTTCGTGCTCATCCCGAGGCCATGTGGGAGATCCGCGATGCCGTGGCCGAGTCGTTTACCGCCGGCTTTGCCAACATCCTCGTCGATGCCGAGTCGCCGCTGCTGCAAGCCATCCAAGAGGGCTGTGCCGCCAACTTGGAAAGCAATGTGCACGACCCGGTGCTGCGCGAGAAGCTGCGTCCGACGTACCGTGCGGCATGCAAGCGGCTCGTCCTTTCACCCGACTTCTATGCCGCCATCCAACAACCCAATGCCAGGCTGGTCACCGAGCGAATCGAACGTGTCGAGTCAGCCGGCGTGCGCACCGCCGACGGCGAGCTGCATGCGCTCGATGTCCTTGTGCTGGCCACCGGGTTTCATGTCGATCGCTTCGTACGCCCGATGCGGGTGCATGGACGCGACGGCCTCGCCCTCGACGCCGTCTGGGAGCACGGGCCATTCGCCTACATGGCAATCTCCGTTCCCCAGTTCCCCAACTTCTTCCTGCTCAACGGTCCCAACTCGCCGGTGGGAAACTTCTCCCTCATCGATGTCGCCGAGCGGCAATTCGCCTACATCTTGCAGCTCGTCGATCAGGTTCGCCGCGGTGATTGCCGCGAGATCAGCGCCAGCGCCTCGGCCATGGATCGTTTTGACCGCGAGCGCAAAGCCGCGGCCAAAGCAACGATCTGGAACAGTGGCTGTAAGAGTTGGTATCTTGACGCGGAGGGACTGCCTACCGCGTGGCCGTGGACTTACGACCGCTTCCGCGCGGAAATGACCACCCCGAGCCTAGACGACTTCGAACTGCGTTAACGCCTCCGGCCACCGGGGTGGCGAATCGGTTTAGCGCCACCCCTTGAGCCACTACGAGGGGATCATCGCGACGGAGTCCAGTCGGCGAACATGCAGCACCTCGTCGTTCTTCAGCTCTTCGATTTCCCCTTCGCCAACGGTAACCACCGCCAGCGTCTCACCGAGTGCGTTGAACACCTCCAGGGAGTAGCCGGGCTGCTGGTGGGAACTCCCCGGGTGTGCATCGACCACCGTGGCGACATCGCCACGACGCAGGTTGTGGACTGGTACATCCACTTTCAACGCAACTTTCGAGAACAGAGGAAACGTCACGTCAGCTCTCCTTATCCGGATACAGCGTGATGAACTTAGTTACGCCCGTCGCACTCTCCGTCATCCATACGCTGACCACTCGCAGTGATCTTCCATTAGGCCCAACCAATGAGCCGCAGATTCGAAACATTTCGCCGTACTCGGTCACTTCGTCAGACTCTGCCTCCATTGGCAACAGATAGCGGCGGATATCTTCCGCAAGCCGATTGGGATTCGCCAAATCATACCCAGCTAGACCCAAGAACTGTGATTTGTCGTTCTCCGGTCGCCGTGCGAGGAGATAATTCACAATCTTTGCCGGGGAGATCAACGAGTCCGCAGGGAGTCTTATTCACCACAACAACGTAGCGCGATCCGCCATCAACCGGAAGCTCGTGCCGGTTCCAGAACCACCGGCTCGACCACTATGGGCATTGCTTTGGGAGAGACGCCTGCAGATAACGGCCGGTGTGCGAACGGGGCGCGGCGATTACTTCGCCCGTGGTACCCATCACCACCACTTCGCCACCATCCACCCCGCCCTCGGGACCGAGGTCGATGATCCAATCCGCTTCTTTGATGATGTCGAGGTTGTGCTCGATGGTCACCACTGTATTGCCGCCGTCGACGAGCCGATGCAGGACGTCGATCAGCTTTTCGATATCGGCAAAGTGAAGTCCCGTGGTTGGCTCATCGAGGACGTACAGGGTGCACCCACGCGACTGCTTGCCCAGCTCGTAGGCGAGCTTGATGCGCTGAGCCTCACCACCCGAGAGCGTGTTGCTGCCCTGGCCCAAGGCCAAGTATCCGAGGCCGATGTCATGCAGCAGTTGCAGCGGCGTAGCGATGGCTGGCACGGCGGCAAAGAAGTCGACGGCATCCTCGACTGTCAGTTGCAGCACCTCGCCAATGCTTTTGCCACGATACAGAATGGCGAGCGTCTCTTCCGTGTAACGTAGGCCAGCACACGCGTCGCAGGTCACATAAACGTCGGGCAGGAAGCTCATCTCCATCTTGATATTGCCTTGCCCGGCACAGGTCTCACAGCGCCCGCCTTTGATGTTGAACGAAAACCGACTGGGCGTGTACCCACGCGCCCTGGCCTCGGCCGTACCCGCATACAGCTTACGGATCTCATCGAAGAAACCGACATACGACGCCGGAATGGAGCGTGGCGTGCGGCCAATCGGAGTTTGATCTACCTCCACTATCCGCTCGAGGGGCTTGTAGCCAACGATAGAGGCGTGGCGTCCGACGCGGCCGCTGGCAAGGCCTAGCCGGCGGCGCAGGCCCGCATAGAGAACATCGCGTACAAGCGTCGACTTTCCCGACCCGGAAACGCCGGTGACACAAGTCCACGCCGTAAGCGGAAACTCGACATCGACCGCTTTCAGGTTGTGCTCGCTGGCCCCACGAATCTTCAAGCGCGGCAAGCGTGTGACGTTACGCTCTGGGCCGCTGCGACCACGCAGCTTGCCGAGGAAGCGGCCGGTTAACGAGTCAGGATACTCCGCGAGTTCGCTGGGCCGACCCATCGCCACCAGTCGTCCGCCGTGGGTCCCGGCACCAGGTCCGAGATCGACGACCAAGTCCGCCGCTTGAATGGTTGCCTCATCGTGCTCCACCACGACAACCGTGTTGCCGTGATCTTTGAGTTCCACCAGGGTCCGCACCAGCATGTCATTGTCGCGCGGGTGCAGACCGATGGTCGGCTCATCGAGCACGTAGCAGACACCGCGTAGGTTCGACCCCAACTGCGCGGCAAGACGAATGCGCTGCGCCTCGCCGCCCGACAGCGTGTCGGCACGGCGATCGAGCGTCAGGTAGGAAAGGCCGACTTGATGCAGGAACTGCAGCCGCGGCAAGATCTCCTTCAGAATATTGTCGGCGATTTGCGCCTCGCGGCCTTGAAAGCGAATTGCCTTCAGCTCGCCCAAGGCGACGGCAACGGGAAGCTGCGTGATCTCCCAAATGGATTGCCCGTTCACCTTCACCTGCTGAGCTCGCGCGTTCAGTCGACGGCCGTGGCACACACCGCAATCCTTGTCGTTCAGGAACGGGGCCAGCAACGTGGCATCGAAATCCTCATCCGCAAGCTGCTCCTGCAACACCCCGAGGATGCCGCCGTCGCCATTGCCGTAGAACAGTTGCTGGCGCTGCGAGTCGTTGAGCTTGGCATAAGGCCGCTTCCAGATCGTGGGCTGAGCTTCTCCCACTTGGCGCAGCGAGCGCCATAGAGCTGCCCCGAGCGGCTTCAACACAGCCTCCAGATTCTTGCCGACTGCCGCGTCCGGGTCGCTGATCAGCAGATCCGGCTCAATGCTGGGGACGCTGCCAATGCCGTCGCAGGCGGTGCATGCACCTTGCCGGCTGTTGAAAGAGAACATGCGTGGATCGAGGGCTTCGTAGCCAATCCCGCAAACAGCACAGTACAGTCGTTCGCTGAAGATTCGCTCTTTCTTGGAACTGCTCGCGAGCACGGCACCGCTACCCAAGCGTAAAGCGGCCGCCACGGCCTCTTCGAGACCCGCTGTTCGGGCGCCGGCGATCTTCATCTCGGCGACAACGATATCGATGTCATGCTCCTTGTAGCGAGCCAGTGTCGGCGCCGGATGCAACGGCCGCAGGTGGCCATCGATGCGTGCCTGCGTGTACTTCAGCTTGCGTGCTGCCTTGAATAGGTCGGTGTAAATGCCCTTGCGGCCACGCACGGTCGGCGCCATGAGCAACACCGTCTCGCCATCGAGTTCACGCGCAATGTTGTCGACGATCTGTTGCGGCGTCAGCGCGCTCAGCGGCTGCTCACACCGCGTGCAGTGCTGCACGCCGATCTTGGCATAAAGCAAGCGCAGGTAGTGGTAGATCTCGGTAATCGTCGCCACCGTCGACTTCTTGCTGCCGCGGCTCAAGCGTTGTTCGATGGCAACGGTCGGCGGCACCCCGCTAACCAAGTCCACATTGGGGCGCGCCAAGATATCCACGAACTGACGCGCATAGGCGGAGAGACTGTCGAGGTAACGGCGCTGCCCTTCGGTGTAGAGAATGTCGAAGGCCAACGTCGACTTGCCCGAACCACTGAGGCCGGTGACGACGATGAAGCGGTCGCGCGGCAAGTCGAGGCTCAGGTCGCGAAGGTTGTTCTCCTTGGCTCCGACGATACGCATGAGCCCGCGCGCACTGCCGGGCTCGTAAATGGCCTCGGCTTCGTGGACCGACGTGGTTTCGACCACAGACGCTGCCGACACCGCCCATGTATCCACAGCCGCCAAGGCCGCGCGCAGAAATCGCGCCGTGTGCGATTTGGGATGCTCGGCCACCTTCTCCGGCGTTCCTTGCGCAACGATCTGACCGCCGCCGTTACCGCCTTCCGGCCCCAGATCAATCACCCAATCGGCGGCCTTCACCACATCCATGTTGTGCTCGATCACTAGCAACGAGTGGCCTGCGTCGGTGAGTCGTTGGAAGGCGCCAAGAAGCTTGTCGATATCGCCAAAGTGCAAGCCGATGGTCGGCTCATCGAAGAGAAACAACGAATGCGCTCTTGCTTCCTCGGCCATGGCCGCAGCGAGTTTGAGGCGTTGTGACTCACCCCCGGAAAGAGTGTTGAGCGGCTGTCCGATCGGCAGGTAGTCGAGACCGACCTCGATCAACTGGCGCAGGCGACGCGTCGCCTCACCCGAAGCAGCAAACAGTTCGAGCGCCTCGCGCCCGGTGAGCTGCAAGACTTCGTGTATGTTCTTGCCTTGATAGGTGACCTCTAGAACCTCCGGGCGATAGCGACGGCCGGCACACTCCGGGCAAGTAACGTAGACATCGGAAAGGAACTGCATCTCGACCTTCTCGAAGCCCTCGCCATTGCATGTCTCGCAGCGACCGCCAGCCACGTTGAACGAGAATGTAGCGCTGCGGTAGCCGCGCAAGCGCGACAGCGGCTGAGCCGCGAACAAGTCGCGGATAGGGTCGAAGGCCTTGATGTACGACGCGGGGTTGCCGCGCCGTGTCGTGCCCAGGGGTGATTGATCGACGAGAATGACCTCGTCGAGGTGTTCCGCTCCTTCGATTCTTTCGTGTGCACCGGGAGTGCCGTCGGGTTGACCCAGCAGCCGTCGCAAGCCGCGATACAGCACCTCTTCCATCAGCGTCGACTTCCCAGAGCCGGACACACCGGTCACGCAGACAAAGCGATGCAGCGGCACCTGCACGGTCACACCTTGCAGGTTGTGCGCGGTGGCCTTGTGGATGATCAGTGTCTGCGCCGCCGTTGGCTCCCGTCGCACTTGCGGCACAGCAATTCGCCGCCGACCCGACAAGTAGTCCCCGGTGGCGGAGTCTTGGCTGCGCGTGAGATCGTGGTAGGTGCCAGCGTACATGACCTGCCCACCGCGCTCCCCCGCTTGCGGCCCGAGGTCGATGATGTGGTCCGCTTCGCGGATGATCTCGGCGTCGTGCTCGACGACGACAACCGTATTTTCCTTGGCGCGCAGGGTCTTGAGAATGCGCACCAGGCGCTGGCTGTCGCGCGGGTGCAGGCCGATCGAAGGCTCATCCAAGACGTAGAGAGTGTTGACCAACGAAGAACCAACGGCGGTGGTGAGGTCCACTCGCGCCAGCTCACCTCCTGATAAGGTTCGCGACGGCCGATCCAAGGTGAGGTAATCGAGCCCCACTTCCATCAGGTAGCGCAAGCGGTTGCGGATCTCGGCGAGCAATAGGTGGGTGACTTCCTCCTGCGTTGCCGACAGCGGCAAGTCGGCAAAGAAGACACAAGCCGTAGCCACGCTCATGCGCTCGATGTCGGCGATGTTGCGGCCCTCGATCTTGTAGAGCAAGCTATCTGGCTTGAGGCGCGAGCCGGCGCAGTCCACACACTGCCGGTAGCTACGAAAGCGGGAGAGGAAGACGCGCACGTGCATCTTGTAGGTGCGCCCTTCCAGCCATCGGAACCAGCGGCGCAGGCCATGATATTTGCCCTCCCCTTCGATGATTCTCTGTTGATGCTCGGCAGGAAGCTCTCCAAAGGGAAGCGTGGTGGAGATCTTGTTCTTACGGCAAAAGCTCAACAGCTCATCGCGCTCGTATTCGGTGGCCTTGGTGCTCCACGGCTTGATGGCACCGCCGGCAATGCTCTTGTTGGGATCGGGAATCACCAAGTCGAGATCGAGATCGATGCTGCGGCCGAAGCCGCGACAGCTTTCGCAGGCACCGAGCGGGCTATTGAACGAAAACAAGTTGGGCGTGGGGCTGCGGTAAGAAATACCACAGGCGGCACACTCGAGGCGGTCCACGTACGGCGCCTGGGCGTAGCCTTGGTCCGGGAAGCGCAGCACGATGCGCCCGCGACCGAAGCGGAACGCTTGCTCAATGGAATCGACAAGGCGCTTGCGCTGATCATCGCGTACGATCAAGCGATCGACGACCACGGTCAGCGGCGCAGGCGGCGCTGTGGCGATGTCTTCGATGGTGACTACCTGTGGCTCGCCACCTTGGATCAAAAGGCGACGGAAGCCAGACTGCACCAGCCCGGCACGGACGTCAGGCCACGGCAAATTCGCCGGCAACGCGATATCGAAGGTCACCAGCAGGCGCGTGCCCTGCGGACGTTGCAACACCTCGCTCGCAACCGTCTCGGGAAATGACGGCTGCACCGGCTGCGCACAGGAGCGGCAATGCAACACAGCTACCTTGGCGAACAGCAGCTTCAGGTGATCATGCAGCTCGGTCATGGTGCCGACCGTGGAGCGTGACGTCTTGACGCTGTTGCCTTGCGCGATGGCGATGGCGGGCAAGACGCCATCGATGCGATCGACCTGCGGCTTGTCCATGCGATCAAGGAACTGCCGCGTGTAGGCGGAGAAGCTTTCGACGTAGCGCCGCTGCCCCTCGGCGTAGAGGACATCGAACGCCAAGCTCGACTTGCCCGACCCAGATGGCCCCGTGATCACCGTCAGCGCATTGGTCGGAATGCGGACATCAATGTTCTTGAGGTTGTTTTGCCGAGCCCCGGCAATGGAGATCCAAGAGGTAGACATGCGCAACTCGAAGCCCCGCCGTATAGCGAATGCCGAGTCCGACGCGCAGGCTCGGAGCAAGATGGGGAAGAACCCGCCTGCGAGCGCTGAGCGGGTGTCCCTCACCGTTCTCGCTCGCCCGCGAACGAAAGGGCTTGGCACGCCAATTCTCTCCTGCGCCTGATGCGGGCCGAGGGCGGCCCGCCTCCAAATCACATTTATCAATGTTTATAAGCCATGGAGACGCCGCGCCCTCGCGGCGCGTCGGGTGAAATACCCGCTCCGGTAGTGTCCCGATTTCAAATCTGGGGCGGCGGAACATCCGCCGTTAGATCGCATGATCCACGTCGGAGCACGTGGCCCTTGGCAACAACGCAACGATTGAAATCGTCCCCTACGAAAAGCCTTTTCCGTTCGAAGAGCGCCCGTCCATTCATGCAAGCCATGTAATCGTCGTAAAGGTCGCGCGCCGACTTTCCCGGACCTGGGCATAGGCGCTCGGTGCCGCCAAATACCCACGATAGGGCCAACAGCAAACCGCTCACGAGTGCGCATACGGCGATTGCGTTCCTGAGCCACTTCGGCGGGCGGACAGCCCGTCGCGTCCTGAAGGTCGGCGACACGCCGACCTACTAACTGATCTACTCGCTAGGAAACAAAACCGCCCCGAAGTCCCGATCGAACTTCGGAGCGGTTCTGTTTCGACTACATTCCTAATCCACATGCGGAGATACCGCTTGCGACGGAGGAGCCTCTATTCGGCCCCTCGACTAACTCGTGACCGAAAACAAGGCGCCTTGGTTCGCTCAACACGGCAACCGACTTGGCGGGCAGAATCATGAATTGACGGGCAAAAACGATTGGCGTGCAAAGCTACCCCGGCCGGGTGGCCATCCGGCGCGTACCATCTCGACGAAGATTCGAGATTCGAGCCTCTTCGGGGCACAGAGGCACGTACTTGTGCCGAGCTTGCCTAGGCAACCAGAAAGGATCGGACTACCTTTAGGAACTCGGGGAGCTGATCGTGATGCACCCAGTGGCCGGCTTTCTCGATGTTGACTACGGTTGGGTTGCGGAAGGCGGTTGCGCGACCATCCAGGTTCGGATCGGAAGCCCAGGACTCCGTGCCGCGAATGAGCAAGGTCGGGCAGGTAATTTCGCTCCACAGCTCACGCGCCTCGCCCATATTGAAAAGGTATGGTGAGGCTGCACGCACGTAGTTGTCGAACTTCCACAGGTAGGTGCCATCTTCATCGCGGTAGCAGCCGTGAATCGTCAGATGCCGGGCCTTCTCCGGAGAAAGATGCGGGTTGGCATCGCGCATCCGGGCGATGGCCTCGTCGAGGCTCGCGTAGCGATGCGGATGGCGGCGCGAGAGCGCCTGCATTTCCACGATCCATTCCTGCATGCGGCCCTTGGCCGGGCGTTCTTTGATCAATCCCGGCGGCGGCCCCAGACCTTCGATGGCAATGACCTTGTGAACACGCTCGGGATAAGTACCGGTGTACTGCAAGGCAATGGATCCGCCTAGCGAGTGCCCAATGATGGTCGTCGGAAAGAATTGCAGGGCATCCAACAACTGCGCAACGTCGAGCGTGTAGTCGACGAGCGAGTAAGATCCGCCGACCGACCACTGCGAGTCGCCATGCCCGCGCAGGTCGGGTGCAATGATGTGGAAGTCTTCGCGCAGAGCATGCGCAACCCAATCCCAATTGCGCGCATGATCGCGCCCGCCATGAATGAGAAGCAGCGGCGGCTTTCCGGCGTTGCCCCAGTCGACGTAATGCAGCTTGAGACGCTGCGAGTAAAAGTAGTGGGAGGTAGGGCCGAGGATCAGCTCTGGCGACATCGTATTCGTCCGCTCACAACTCGGCCCCGACCCACTTGCTTACACGACCTGGGTAATGGCTTTCACGAGCTGCGCCTTGGGCACGGCGCCGATGATTTGGTCGCACACCTGGCCGTTCTTGATCAGCAGCAAATTGGGGATGCCACGCACGCCGTACTTGGACGGGGTCTGCGGATTGTCATCGACGTTGATCTTCACCACCTTGAGCTTGCCGGCGTATTCGGTGGCAAGTTCATCGACGATGGGGGCAATGGCGCGACACGGCCCACACCAAGGAGCCCAGAAATCAATCAACACCGGCAGCGTCGACTTGATCACGTCGGCATCAAACGATGCGTCACTGACTGCTTGTACATTGGACATTCGAAACCTCCTTCTGGCTCGACCCGCGAGCCCACAACCCATGCAAAGCGCAGCACCCTTATCCCAGGCGTCCTAACCCGGTTCAAGCATGGGGGCGCGAAACTAAGGTGCAATCCGGCAAACGCAAGCTCTACTTCTCAACGATTGGCGAACCACGCCGCAATGCGCTGTGCCGGCGGCGGTGCCAGTGGCATCGGGAAGACACGCGGCCGCGCATCCACCACTTCCAAAGCAGCCGTCCCCGTCTTCTCGGCGACGACGAGCACAGCCGCGATGCGCTCGATGCGATGCTGGCGCAAATACGCGAGCCAGCGTCTTACCTCACGAGCATAGGCGGCAACACCACGCTCGATGGCAAACAAAGATTGGGCGGCAGCAAGGTCGACAGCGCTACCCGATTCGAGTTCGAGCACCAGCGTTCGCCCCGAGAACCCGCGCATCCATCTACGCCCCAGAGTCTCCAGTTTCTGACCTCGTCGCAAGCCGACGTGGGTAATGGCGAAGCCGCGCCCGCCGGGCGCGAGATGCTTGCAAAACCCTTGCAGGATGCGGCGTAGCAGCATGTCACCGGTGGGTCCCCCGGCATGATACGACGGCCCCTGCGCATACGGCGACGACACAAAGGGTGGGTTGGCGATGATAGTATCGAAGCACTGTCCGTTCACCGTGGCATAAAGGTCACCCAGGCGAACCTCGACGTTGGCCGCCCCGTTCAGAACCGCATTGCAGCGCGCCACGGTTACTGCCCGCGAGTTGATGTCGATCGCTACAACCTGCTGAGCCTGCGCCGCTTGCGCCACGGCTTGCACACCGGAGCCTGTGCACAAGTCGAGTACGCTACCCGAGCCGGCGGAAACAACCGCCTCGTGCAGGAGAATCGAATCACTGCTCGGAGGGTAGACGGGATCCATTGGCTTGCGAGTGGTCACGCGCCGAGTCTTGTCGAGGCTGGTGCTCGCGCGCAGCCCAAACGCCGTCGGATCGGCCGGACGAAAACGGCGATCGGCCAAGAATACCTGCTCGCCGAGCGCCTCGATGCGCAGGCGCGCCGACACCTTACCCGCACGCGGATGCAGAAGCCCGACCCGCGTCAGGTGATCCACCCCCGCAGGTGAAAGCAGCCGGTTGGCACTGGCCCGCGGCACTGGGACTTCGAGAAAAAACATCTGCGTAGCCGTAGACAGCTTCGACGCATCGTCCTGCAGCCGCAGATGCGCCGACTCTCGGTTGAGAATGCCAACGTCGTCGGGATGCACAATTCCCAAGAGCTGTTGCAGCGACGCTTGTGTGTACTGCGCTTGCTGGAGGCGATGGCGTAGCAACGCCAAGGCGGATGTTGCGGAGGGAGAGACAGCCACCGCGGCGGATCTAGCCACGTGCCAATGGGCTGTCCACGGCGCCCAATCTCTGGCGGGCGCTAGCGAACACCTGGTCGAACATCGCTTGCGTGAGAAAGCCGGTCTGCGTGTTGCGCTGGCTCGGGTGGTAGGAGCCGATCAACGTAATATCGCCGAGGGGAAAGACCGCCGCGTGCGCAAACTTGGGCCGTGGCTTGGGAATGCCAGAACCCATGGCCTCACGGGTTGCCAAATAGGCATCAAAGGCGAGCTGGCCCAGAGTCACGACGACCTGCACCTGAGGCAGCAACTCCAGTTCGCCGACCAGGAACGGCTGGCACGCAGCAAACTCTTCGCGTGTGGGCTTGTTGTCGGGAGGTGCGCAACGCACTGCTGCGGTCACGAACGCATCCTGCAGGGCTAGGCCGTCGTCGCGGTGTTCCGAAGTTGGTTGATTGGCGAAGCCGAAGCGATGCAGGGTGGCGTACAGCCAATCACCGCTGCGATCGCCGGTGAAAACTCGTCCGGTGCGATTGCCGCCGTGGGCCGCCGGGGCCAGACCAAGGATAAAGAGTCGTGCTTGCGGATCTCCGAAGCCGGGGATGGGGCGACCCCAGTAGGTCCACTCCACGAAGGCGCGGCGTTTGTCGCGCGCAACGCCTTCGCGATAGCGCACCAAACGCTCGCAACGGCGGCACGTAGAGATGCCTTTGGCGAGGGCTTCTAAGGTCGATGCGTTGCTTTTCAGTGTGTGGTTACCGCGCCGCCCGCGGGCACCGCTCCGAGGGCTTGGCTCATGACTTCGAAGCACGGTGTGATTTCGTTTTCCAATATTTCGGTCAGCAAGTGCTCGATGTCGGAGATATCGTCAACGGTGAGAGCGCTGAGGTCTTGGTGCATGCCGTGCAACGCCCAAATAGCGGTGCGTAAGCGACCGCGCGCGTCGTCGAGTAGTCGCAACGCTTCCTGTGGCTCAAGCGGTGCGGACTCATGATTGTCGTGGGACATCCGATTCTCCTTCGCGTTGGAGGCACGCACCGGCGTGACCTCGTCTGCGCAAACCCTGCAAGGTTCGGGGTGTTAGCGCTATTCGCGGTGTCTTTGCTAGTGCGCTTCCGAAAATCCCTTATACCTCTCTCCCCGCACAACCGACCCGTTAGTCGGCTCTCGGCTGCTTCTATTTGCTTGCCCCTGCCTTCTTCTTCACCGCTGTCGGTGTTGCCGAAAGCAGAGTCGGTGGAGACGGACTAGGCCGTGGGCCTTGGGCGAACATTGCCTTCTTCTTGGCGTGATCTAGGAGTGCCCCACGAACGCGCTCAACCAAGCGCGACTCGTTCTGGATGCGACGCTCGGAGCTACGGAACTCGTCCAATGACAACTTGTACGGCTTGATAGCTTCTTCGATGGAGAGGCCATGGTCGTCTTGCATCGCGTTGTACACGGCGATGTAGGTCTCCAAGTCGGCTTCGCTGACATTGGAAGGAGGATTGTCCTCGGTTTCCTCTGCGTAAGGATGGAAACTGGAAGCAAAGACCCCCAAGGTCAAAGCAACGAGCGCCAGCAGAAAGGGACGGATGTGAAAGCTCATTTTCCTCGCAACGAAGCGCGCGATCCTGTCTCTCTACGCCGCCAGTGTCAAGCAAAAGATACGGATCTGAATGCGAGACATCCGCAAGTGCGTCACTCCAGTTTGCGCTACGTTCGGCGCGCCAACAGACGGCGGAACAGGCAGCATCCTCGGGAATCGAAATTAATCGCACCACTCGGCTGTCCATTGCCCGGGTCGATTCACGCGAGAGGGGGGGAAGCATCTCCCCTTGTGCGTTGCCTCGTTCCGCTTCCTGCTGTAAACGCGGCGCGTGCCGAAATCTGCAAAGAAGTCGCAGGCAAGCCAGGTCCAACGCATGCAGCGTATTCTCGATCGTTTGGCTGCGGCCCACCCCGATGCCAAGCTGGCGCTTGATTTCACGACTCCGTTGGAGCTGCTGATCGCTCTGATTCTGGCGGCGCAGTGCACCGACGAACGTGTCAATCAGCTCACCGCCAGCCTTCTATTCAAGAAGTACCGCAGGCCGCTGGATTATGCCTCGGCGACTAGCGATGAACTCGAGAAGGATATTCATTCGACCGGGTTCTATCGGAACAAGGCACGTGCCATCCAAGCCTGCTGCGCGCAGTTGATCGAGCGCTTTGGCGGTGAGGTGCCCCGCACCTTCGCCGAGCTGGTGTCGCTCCCGGGCGTCGGCCGCAAGACAGCCAACATCCTACTGGGCAACGCCTTTGGTGTCAGCGCCATCGGTGTCGACACACATGTGTCCCGCTTGGCGCAGCGCCTGGGCTTCACTGTGCAGTCAGACCCCGACAAGATCGAAGCCGACCTGACGCAAATGGTCGACCCTGCCTGGCAAATTCGCTTCTGCCACTTGATCCAAACCCATGGCCGGCGAGTGTGTGCCGCCCGCAAACCGCAATGCGCAACCTGTGTGCTTGCCGATCTGTGCCCATACCCAGACAAGACCCCGGCGTCACCACCAACACCACCACGACCCGCGTTTGGACGACGCAAGGAAATCTAACCGGAGATTTCACAAGTAGTGAAAGGCGCACGGCGCCAGGAGTGAGAGAGCCGAAGGGGCAGAAGATAACCCGCTGCAAGAACGGAGTAATTGAAGTGAGGCTTTCGGGCTGATTCGGAACGCGGCACCCCGCACCGGCGGACCGGCGCACCGTGCACCCCAGATCGGAAGCTAGCGAGTCTGGAGGACGTACTGGTCTTTACTTGTCGGTTGTGCCCACGATAGAGAAGCGCGCGCCATGGAGGGCCAATGCTGAAAATACAAATCGCGACGAGGCGTTTCGCCGCAGCACTACTGTTTGTCTTTCTCGGAGCGAGGATCGCGCTGGCAGGCGAGCCCGTTGCCGGTGTCGATGTTGGCGTGACAGTTCCCATTGGGGACTACCAGCAGCTTGCCGAGCCCGGCGCGGCGTTGGCGCCGTTCGCCGGCTACCGCTGGGGCGACAGCGTCGCCCTCGCTTTCCTCGTGCAACCTCAGTTTGCGATGTTTGCGTCCGACAAGGACGTGAAGAAGCATGACGACGATATGACCTCGATCTTCTCGCTCACTGCCGGACCGCGTCTATCCGTGGGCAATGAGCACACCGAGTTTTTCTTGAGCGCGCAGGGTGGGCTCTACACGCCAACTTCAGGTCCGTTCAACAAGTCGGCGGAGGGGTTCAACATTGCAGGAGGGGCATCGCTGAAGTTTACCGAAGACATAACCGCGGGCGTCTACATTCGTAGAGACGAGCCGTCGATCAAGGTGCCTGGACGCGGCAACGCCGAATTCCTGGTTACCGGCATTGATTTCCAGTACCGCTTCCTTCCCGCGCCACCGCCGGCTCCCGAGCCAGCACCAGTAGCTGTCGCCGCACCGGCTCCAGCTCCCATCGTCAAGCAGAAGATCGTCTTGCGGGGCGTCAATTTCGACACCAATAAGGCCAACATCCGCGCCGACGCCGAACCCATCCTGGATGCTGCCGCCAAGTCCCTGAGCGAGAATACAGCCGTTCAGATTAGTGTCGAAGGACACACCGACTCTCGCAACACCGACGCGTACAATCAGAAGCTTTCGGAGCGCCGCGCTGGGGCGGTGGCCGAGTATCTGGTCGGCAAGGGCGTCGACAAGGGGCGTATGGTTGCGGTTGGTTTCGGCGAGGGCAAGCCAGTTGCCGGCAACGACACAGCAGAGGGCATGGCGCAGAACCGGCGCGTCGAGCTGCGTGTCACCGCAGGCGAGTAGACCAGAGCGGTTGAGGGCTCAGCCGCGCGAGCGCTTTTCAACAGACTTTACGCGCTGGTATTTGCGGTAATCGTAGCCTGTTGCCATGGCCATGAGGATTGGTTCCATACCACCATCGCGCTCGCGGCGCAGAATCAGCAAGCGATCGTATGCTTCCTGAAACTCTCGGTTCAGGCGTTCCCGTTCCTGTGGGTACAAGAAGAAATCGAGCAGTTTACCAACGGTGAGACGAAAGGCAGAGAAGCGCAGTTCGTTGGGAAAGGCATCCCATTCCGCCAAGGAAAGAGTCCGCACCCCCTCGTAGCCCAAGAGCAGGGCATCGAAGCGGCGATGTTGATAGCGGCCGTTCTCGAATCCCAGGGAGTTGACGAGATTGGCGAGGTCGAAAATATACTTGCCGCGGGCGGCGCCATCGAAGCCGTTTACCGAGACGATCTTGTCGCCGCGAAAGCGCACGTCTTCTACGGCAAGATCGCCATGAATGATGCCCTTGGGCAACTTTCCTTCCAGGTAACGACCCAGATATTCCAGTTCCTCGTCGAGAGTGCGGACAATCTTCTTTAGGTAACTTGGGACTCGCAAACGCGCGTCGCTGTACGTCTCAGCGACTCGTTCAAAGCCAAAGCGGTTATCGACGCCTTTCTTGTAAACCTTGCTAACCAAGTGCAACTCGCCCAATACGCGGCCG
The DNA here is from genome assembly GCA_964528465.1 of uncultured Binatia bacterium (SeqCode). Classification (GTDB taxonomy): domain Bacteria; phylum Desulfobacterota; class Binatia; order HRBIN30; family HRBIN30; genus CAZGSN01. Next base: position 5,611 of record CAZGSN010000339.1, on the reverse strand, counting down.
ATGCTCTCGATTTGAACAGGAGACAAGCGGTCTACCGCAACAGGATGACCCTCCGGACTGCGACATACGCTGAGATATCGACCGTTCCAATCGCGATAGTAGCGCCCACGGCCATCCGCCAGCGGAGCTAGACAAGGAAAACCGTGCTTGCGGAGAAACAGCAAGAGATCAAACTCTCGCTTGATATCCATTTCGCTTTTTGTCGGCTCAAGGCGTAGCCAGAACTTTCCCTTGGCTGTTTCAAGTAGGTATGCCGCAGGTGTGTTGGGCTCGGGGAGATCTCGTAGAGCAAGCAAACGCGGCAGCCGATACTCGGCCGCAATCTCCATTGCTTCACGTTTGGTTACCCGTATATCCATCCAAGAATCTCGTTTTATAAATGTAGCGTGCGGCGGATGTTACATGGAAAAGAACAAAAATGTCAAGCAAAACATCAGCTTCGATCTGCGCTAAGTCGCGGAAACCGCGTGCGAATTGCCTCGTGCTCAGTAATGGAGCCACCGGCCGCGGTGCGCAGCGCTACGGGCTCGGGAACAAATTCACCAGAAAAATTAGACTATTAGTGCGATTAAGCGCGCCGGGTTTCGCGGCAGAGCAGGCCCACTGCCCGATTTTCAGGCTGTCTCTTCCTGTCTCATCGGACACCGAGAAACTTATGGGTTTGCGGCACCACGCGAACCCGCGCCAGGTGCGCGCGGGCTGTTCTCTGTAGGTGATGCAGGCGCGGCATTGAAATCTGCGCTTGGCCGGCGGGGTTCACAATGGGTTGCAGGAAGACTTCGAGGTGAGGAGTTGCTGCCATCAGCGCGATGGCCTCGGCAAAGTCCGCATCAGTGGTGTCCTCGTCCACCGGAACCTTGATGTACGTTGCCCCCTTGCTGCTGGCGCGCTGAAGGAATTCCGCCTGCTTCTCCCAAAACGCAGGCTCCCCTGTGTTGGAAGGAAGCTTGAGGTCCATACTCACGATGTCGACGAAGGGCAGAACATCAGTAAGTTGCTGGGGCAAGGTGCCACTAGTTTCCAAAAGAATCGGCGCGCCTAGCCCGGCACCAGACAGCAGGTCGACAATGAACTTCGACTGCAGCAGGGGCTCTCCGCCGGTCAAAGAGATTGCATCCACGGGGCCTTCCTCCTCGACGAGAGAGGCGACCAGTTGTCGCACCAACCTTGCGGAAACCGGGTTCGGGTAACGCGCCGAGCCGCGGGTAGAATGGATCGACATTTCAGGGGTACGTTCGAGGCTGTCTGGCGTATCGCAGTACACACACCGCAGGTGGCAACCGGCGAGCCGCAAGAACAAGTGTCGCTCCCCGACGTAAGCTCCTTCGCCTTGAAAGGAGACGAACATTTCCGAGACGTAGCCGTGCTTCACGGTCATGGTGCTACCAGATCAGCGCAGCACGGGCCAAGTGTCGCCCGGCTGGGCCTTGGGCAGCAGCGCGATCTTTAGGTCCATGACATTGGTCCCCGTCGGCCCACTCACAAAGCTGTCGCCCAGCGCCTGAAAGAACGAATACGAGTCATTGCGCTGCAGAAACTCCCGTGGGCTCAGGTTGCGCGCCACTGCCCGTTGCGCAGATTCGCCATCGACGTAAGCTCCAGCGGCAGCGGTTGGCCCATCGATACCATCGGTCCCGGCGCTTAGGATCAAGGCTTGCGTGTGCGCGAGCAGGTCAACCATTGCCAGGGCGAATTCTTGGTTGCGTCCGCCGCGACCGGAGCCCAGCACGCGCACCGTGGTCTCACCGCCGGCAAGCACGCAGACATTGGCGTTTGTCTCTGCATGCGCAACGGCACGACGAGCAAAAGCCCAAGCTGCTTCGGTGGTATCCCCTTCAATGGGTACATGTTCCGCGACAACCTTCCAGCCAAGGTTGCGGGCAGTCTCCGCGGCGGCTTCTATCGCGACCGAGATCGACCCGATGACGTGGCTGCTACCAAGAGCTGCGGCCGCGTCGCCTGGCTTCAGGGTCTCCGCGATGCGTCCTGCCATTCCCGCCTGCAGATGCTGCAGCACCGACTGTGGAATGCGCTGCAACAGATCGTATCGAGAAAGCACCGAGTAGGCATCAGCGTAGGTAGAAGCATCGGCTGTCGTTGGCCCCGACCCGATCACACCGGGATCATCCCCGATGACGTCGGACAAGATCAGCGTCGCCACCGGCAGTCGAGCCCTCGCCAATAACCGACCTCCCTTGATCTTCGACAGATGCTTGCGAACGGTATTGAGTTCGTGGATGTTTGCACCGCAAGAGAGTAGCGCCTGAGTCGTCGCGACCTTGTCTTCGAGCGTGAGGGGTGGGGCCGGACAAGCGAGCAGGCTGGAAGCTCCGCCGCTGATCAAGCACAAGATTCCTCCCTGCGAGGCATGGCTCACCGCTTCCAGCATTCGCTGAGCCGCATGTTCGCCGCGTGCATCTGGCAACGGATGCCCTGCTTCGGTAACTCGAATATGAGCGAGCCGCCTAGCGCATCCGGGCGCGGTCACGATCTCCCCGCGGACGCGCTCGCCGAGCATGGATTCGCATGCGGCGGCCATACCAGCCGCAGCCTTTCCGGCACCGACCACAAGCGTGGGCCCCGTCCACCGCGACACGGCGGTATCGCTTGTTCCAACTTCAGTGGTGTCGCACTGGAAGCGAAAGTATTTGCTGACGAGAGCGCATGGCTCGACTGCGGCTACGGCCGCATGAAACAAGCGCGCGGCGATGTGACGCAGTTCGCTATTGCTTGGCGGTTCCAGTCGTTGCCCCGTCGGCGGCGTCAGGGGAAGCCAATCAACTGTTCTCGTCTTCGATGTCGGTAACGCCGAGCTTGCGATAGGCACGCTCATCGTCGAAGCGGCGCATGGTGCGTGCCTCTTTCTCTTGTTCGGCCTGGCAGTTCACGCACAAGCGAGTGAAGGGCATGGCGCTCAGACGAGCCGGAGCGATTTCGGCATCGCAGCTTTCACAAATACCGTAGCTGCCGTTCTCCACACGATCGAGCGCCTCTTGGATGGCTTGGACTTTTTCGCGCTCCCGGTCGGTAAGGATGAAGCTGATCTCGCGGTCACGTTCTTCGCTGGCAAGATCGTAGGTATCCATCCCCTCCTGTTTGCCGCCTTCGCGACCTTCCTTCAGATCCTCGCCAAGCTCGCGTAGAACTTGGCGACGCATTTCTTGGAGCTTCTCGCGGGCTGCTTTGAGTACGGTCTTGCGCATGGTGTGTCCCTTCGAAAGGGCGCGGACTGTAGAGCGATTGCCAAAAGCTGTCAACGTAGAGCCAAATCCGGCGCTGGCGCCGGATCTGGCGGTTCACCGTGCGCCGGTGCCGTATTCCCGAGCACAGGCGTGCAAGCGCAGGCGTCACTGTGGGATTTCGGGGTGGGAGGTCCGGCTGCTGGTGGCAGCTAGGTCAGTGCTTGTCGTCTTCTTCCTGGATGATTCGGTAGAGAGCGGCACGGTCTTCGGCGCCGAGAAGTCGCTCGCGAAACGCAGAGTCCTTCAGCAAACGCGACACCCGAGCCAGTGCCTTGAGATGCAAACCAACCGAATCGTCGGGGGCCACGAGGAGGAAGAACAGCTTGCTCGGTTGTCCGTCGAGAGACTGGAAATCAACACCAGCCACATGACGACCGAACGCGCCCAGTACAGTCTTCAGGCCGGGAAGCTTGCCGTGAGGGATGGCGATGCCGTCTCCGATGGCGGTACTGCCGAGTCGCTCGCGGTCCCACAGCACCTCCTCTAATCGTCCGGCGTCGATATCCGCGTGCGCGGCGGCCAGCGAACTAGCGAGCTCGTGGATAATCTCAGTTTTCGTTTGCCCCAGCAGTTGCGGGGCCACCAGATTCTCAGGAAGAAACTCAGTGATCTTCATTCTCTTGCAGTCTGCAGCAAACCGGATACCGGTTCGCTCTATGCCGGCTCCGGTTCGATCAGCCCGTAGTTGCCGTCCTTACGGCGATACACCACGCTCAAGACCTCGTTGTCCGCATTGCGGAAAAGCAGGAAATCGTTCTTGGCCATCTTGAGCTGCAAGACAGCCTCATCGACAGACATCGGCTTCACCGCGACTCGCTGCAGACGCACGGTAGCTCCGTTGCGCTTCTCCGCTTGCACCGGCTCCGGTATAGCCCCGGCGCCTGGACCCTTATGCTCCTTGTGCTTCTCGGAGTGCTTCTTGATTTGCCGCTCCACCTTGTCCATCGCCAGATCGATCGCGGCATAGAGGTCTGCCGTCTCTTCCGTAGCCGTGATCTTCAGATGGCTGGCGTTGACCTGCACTTCGGCGATGTGGCGCTGCTTTTCCACGGTAAGGGTGACGTGCGCATCAATGGGGTTGCGCAGGAACTTGTGCACCCGCTGCACCTTCTCTTCCGCGTAAGAGCGTAATCCCTCGCTCGGTTCTACATGTCGAAAGGTTACCATCACTTGCATAACGCGCTCTCCCTTTCTGACGCCGGCTAAAACGTTTGGCGCCGCTTCGAGGATGGCAAGATCCCCATCATCTCTCGGTACTTGGCCACAGTTCGTCTGGCAATCTCCACGCTCTCATCGCTCAGCATCTTGGCGATGTGCTGATCGCTCAAAGGTCGCTTTGTGTCTTCGGCGGCAATGATCGCCTTGATCCGTTCCTTCACACTCTCGGCGGAAACCTCGTCACCGTCTGCGCCCTGCAAGCTCGACGTGAAAAAGAACTTGAGTTCAAACGTACCCCGGGCGGTGTGTGCGTACTTGTTGGCGGTGGCTCGGCTGACCGTAGACTCGTGCATGCCGATGTCATTCGCCACATCCTTCAACACCAACGGCTTGAGGTGCGAGATGCCGTGCTCAAAGAACTCCCTTTGAAACTTCACGATGCTGTTGCTCACCAGGTACAAAGTCCGCTGTCGCTGCTGGATGCTCTTGATGAGCCAGGCTGCCGAGCGCATCTTATCTTGCACGTAACGCTTGGCATCGCCCGGAGAATTGTCGCTCAAGACACGCCGGTAGTAGCCGCTGACACGCAGCCTTGGCAGCCCGTCGTCATTGAGCGTCACCACCCACTCATCACCCACCTTTTGGATGAAGACATCGGGCGTGATGTAGCGAACGTCATTTTCCTCGTAATCGCGCCCCGGCTTCGGCTCGAGGTTGCCGATGTAGCGCGCCGCCTCGACGACTTCGTCTATCGTGCAGCCGAGATCTTTAGCGATCTTGTCGTAACGCTTGCCTTCGAGGAACAAGAGGTGGTCGCGCACGATGCGATCGGCGATCGAGCCTTCCTTCTGGTCGGCACGGATCTGCAGCAGCAAGCATTCGCGCAGATCACGCGCTCCCACCCCAGGAGGGTCCAACGATTGGATGCGCTGCAGAGCTTGCCACACGAGGTCGTAGTCACGGCGGGTCTGGAAGGCGATGTCTTCGATCTCGATCTGGACATAGCCATCATCGTCCATGTTGCCGATGAGGAGTGCTGCGATCTCTTCCTCCTGGCGGTCGATGCCGGTCATGCGCAACTGCCAAATCAGGTGCTCGGTGAGAGAGCGCGCACGCACCAGTGTGTTTTCGAGCGTCGGGCGCTTCTCGTCGTCGTAATCCTCGCTGGCCGCGTAAGAGCCATGCCAATCGTTGCTGTAGTTGTCGAGGTA
>CAZGSN010000338.1:0-5218 GCA_964528465.1 uncultured Binatia bacterium (SeqCode) | reverse complement strand
CCCAGCGATCACGAGCCGGATATCCCCAGTGGCCTCGAGTCCTTTGTTCGCCGCCTCGACGATTTGAAGGTTGTTTTCGGGCCGGCTTCGGCTCCAATTCTTGCCGGCGTACGCGATGCCATCGTGCAGGCAATGGCGGCTCGTGATCGCGGGGACTCGGCCCAAGCCTTCGCCACGCTAGCAACGGTGATGGACAGTCTGACCCGCTTTGCCGATAGCCTCGATCCGCAAGAGGCTGCCGCCATGCGAGCCGTAGCGCAGGGGTTTGGTAGCGCTCTCCTGCGTGGTGATCAGGCGGAAGCCAAACGCTCGGCGGCTGTCATGTTCGAGAAATCTGGTGCACGTCCACGCAAGCCCGAGTAGGCCGGGACGCCCAGCGGCGGTTCTCCCTTGCCTCATCGGCGTGGCCTTTCTGGCGCTAGCCCTCAGTCTTGCCAGCGCATCGTCCGCCGCGGCGTTTACCGGCTTTGGGCCCATACCGACGCGCAACTTTCAGCCCGTACAGCAGATCTTCCTAAACATGCCGTTTGATCGCGCCCAGGTGTTGGCGCCAGGCGAGGTGTTGCTGCGCGTCGAGTCCGCCGAGAGCAATGTGATTGCGACGAACCAAGTGCAGCTCGATGCCGTGCTCAAGTTCGAGCAGAATCGTACCGTGCTGGGCGCCACCTATGGTCTGGCCGAAGACTGGAACGTCGCCCTCGATATTCCCATTCTTTCGCGCTTCGGCGGTTTCCTCGATCCGTTCATCGACTCCGTTGAGGACGCCTTCGGTGTCTTCAACGTGGAACGTAAGATGTATCCCAACAACTCTTTCGGTGGCTTCTATCTGCGCCAGAAGAATGGCCGCACGTTATTCGAAGGCCCGAAGCAACAAGGGCAGCTTGGTGATATCTGGGCGACGGTCAAGTATCGCGCCTTCCACAAGGAGGGCTGGCCCATACTCTCCCTGCGCGCCGCGGTGAAAGCACCGAGCGGACGTGCTGGCGGAGTCTTCGGTAGCGGCAAGCCCGACTTTGGCGCCGGTTTTGTGCTCGAGCACCAGTTTCTCGACTGGCTAATCGCCTACGCCGACTTCGACGTGATCTATCCGGTTGGGCCGATCACCGATGCTGATCTTACTCTCAACCCAATGGTAGTCGGTGGCGTCGCCGGCGAGGCGTACCTAGGTTGCGGCTTCTCGTTTGTTCTCCAGCAGAATACCTACACCAGCCCCATCCATGGCACCGGAACGCGCCTGCTCGACGGAACCGCCGTGGAACTGGCAGCCGCCATCAATTGGCAATACGAACCGGTGCTTCTTCAGTTGAGTATGATCGACAACATCAGCCCCGTCGCTACCGCTGCCGACTTCACGCTCATGCTCCGTATGACTTGGAGCTTGAACCGGCAGCCAACGCTCCAGGCCCAGGATTCCTAAAACTCGGGGGGCACGGCGAGACGAACGAGGCTAGTTCGCATGTCTTAGAATCTTCGTTGATTCTCGTAGCGATTCTCGTTTAGAGGGTGTCGTGCGAGCGCTGGCAGGTAGCTTGCTCTGCCGAGGCCAAGGAGAGTGTAATGAAAATAGCCGCAATTCTAGGTAGCTTCCTATTGACCACCCTATTTGCTGTCGCGCCGCTTGTCGCGGTGGCGGCCGAAACCAGCAATCCGGCCAAGACGGCGTACTTGCGCTACTGCAGCGCCTGCCACGGCGAAAGCGGGAAGGGCGATGGTGTCGTGGCGCAGCTCATGCGCCCAAGACCAACGGACCTCACCAAGCTTTCCAGGGAGAACAAGGGTGAGTTCCCCTTCCTGCGCACCATGCATATCATTGACGGGCGCACGACGATGCGCGCTCATGGTGATCCCGATATGCCGGTTTGGGGCGAGATTTTCGTAGCTGAGGAAGGAATGACCTCCGTTCAGCAACTGCAAGTGCGGGGGAAGGTGCTCCTGATAACCGAGTATCTCGTTACTATCCAGGCAGAGTGAAGGCTAGGGGCAGCCTCACTGTCTGTCAGTTCGACCTAAGCCGGGCTGACTTGGGCGTGGTTCTTCCTGAGGTTGCTTCCAGCCGATCAATGCGAAGCCGTTGGGCTCGCTGTAGCGCTGATCTATCTGTGTGAACCCTGCTTCTCCCAGCCAGGCTTTTATCGTCTCCGCGGCGCGGCACTTGGGTTTACGTCCGAACGCGTCGGCGCTCCAAAAAGGAGAGCCTGTCGGCGGCTTGACGGTTGTCGTACACAAGAAGCATCCGCCCGGGCGCAGATGCGCGAATGCCAGCTTGAGGACCGTCTGCACCTCCTCGTCTTTGTGCAAGTAGGGGAAGAGCTGCACTGCCAAGATGAGATCCGGATCATGACGCGTGAGATAGCTGGCATCGTCCGTGGCATCGCCAACGGAGAAGGTGAAGTTTGCGATCCGTTCCTTGGCGACCAGCTCCCGTCCCCACATCACTTGGCGCGGGCTGCGGTCGTGACAGACGATGGTCAGGTCATCGACGTGACCGAGTTCCTTCACCAGTTCACGCAGGTAGCGGGCGGTGCCCGATGCGGCATCAAGAATCACTGTCTTTTGATGAGAGGGGCGCCGCCGCAGTAAGATCTCGCGCACTAGCTCCTTGGTAGTATGAGTGCGTTCTCGGGTGCCGTTGTTGGTGGGTAAGGCGAGAAACCAACGCTCGCCGTATCGCCCCCGCCAGCCGCTACCGCTGGGCTTATTGTCGCAAACGTACTCGGTGACCGGCCCGGCTTGCGGCCCATGCTCTACCGCCAATCGCAGCCCGTGCGAGTAACGGGCAAGGTGGCGAACCACGCGATCAACCAACGGCATGGCGCGCCTTCCTATGTCAGCCTGCCACGGGGTGCAAGCAGTTTGGACCATTCCCTTGCCCGAATGAGTTGTTGCGAGGCCCGCTTGGGGCGGATTATCGACCTGATTGGTTGCGCCCCATGAGAACGAACCCGCTCACCGGCAACCCGGCGTAGCGAGCTACTCCGGATTCGTTATAAGCGCGGCTTGGGTGTGCGACAAATTTGTTGGGAGGCAAGCTTCCACCATCCACGCGCTCACGCGCGCGGCTACACGGAGCTTGCGAAGACACAGTAGCCGCGGCCGTCAGGCTACCGTCAGCCCGTGGATCTCGGATGAAAGCCAACAAATATGACGGACACCCGCGCGGCTCTGGGGGTGTTCGTTGCCTTGCGGATCGTAACGGGTAGGCGTACAAGCGGCGCCTCTTGAGGAGGAGCCAGCGTGCCGACGATCCGCGGTGAAGAGATCTCTTACACGAGGGTTCGCGCTCTCGATGGGGGACGTACGATTTGTTTCCAGCCCATCAGTGCGTTGGAAGTCCACGGCCCACACCTGCCCTTGGGGATGGACTACTACATGGCGTCTTGGATGGCGGAGGAGACGGGTCGGCGTTTTGCCGAGGCCCATCCCGATTGGACCGTGGTGCAGATGCCCCCGCTGCCGGTGGGTACCGACGAGCTGCCCCTTCCGGGCTCGATGGAGATTTCGGCCTGGACCCTCTACCGCACGGTGTACTCGTACGCGCGCTCTTTGGTGCGTGCCGGCTACCGTTACATTGTGGTGACCAATGGTCATGGCGGACCGCATCACGCCGCCGGCTTGGAGTACGTTTGCCAGAAGATCAGCCGCAAGCTGGGTGTGCATATGTTCACGCCCTCGGCCTTGTCCCTGCACCGAATCATCAGCGGCGAGCGCATGTCGGTTGTGGAAGAGCTTCTGGGTCGTCCGCTCGGCGACGCGGAACGTGCCGGCTTTCTCAACGGCGAGCACGCCGGCAGTTGGGAGACCTCGTTCATGCTCGCGCAAAATCCTGATCTGGTGGAGACGGAGTACAAACAGCTCGGCATGGACTCTCCGCCAACCTTCAAACCCTTGGCCAATTTTGGGAAGCGCCTGGCAGAGTTCCTCGAGGGGCGGGGTCGCAATGCCAGCAAGCTGCGCGAGGCATTTGAAGGTATCTCCGGCGGCCTCGGCTGGATGTTGAACGCGCGCTACGGATACGGTGGGAAAACTGTGACCTACAACGGCGATCCGTCGGTTGCCTCGGTCGAGATGGGCAAGGTGTTTCGCGAACTCATGGTACGCGAGTGTCTGGAACTGGTGGAAGGCGTTACCTCTGGCCGCAAGAGCGCACTCGAAGTGCGCAGCATCGCATCGGACCATGCGGCCATTCGCCCGACCTTTCTTCCCGGTCTTGCCCTCGCCGCGTTACTGCTGATGATGCTGTTCGTCTGGTGAACTAGCGGTTCAAGAAGACCGCGCACGGGCTGTTGCGCATCACGTATTCCGTCGTGCTTCCCAGTACCATCTCAATGATGCGACTGTGGCCATAGGCTCCGATGAAGCACAGGTCGTGCGCGTGTTCGCGCAGGTAGTTGGTAATTCTCTCCGGCGCATTGCCCGTTTGCTGTAGCGAAAAGCTCGTTTGCAGCTTGTAAGGAGTCAGGTAGCGCGTTGCCTCGTCGAGCGTCTTGCGCCCTGCCACCTCGTCGCGGTTCACCGTCAATACCGTAAGTGGTAGCTGCAGTGTGGAACAAAACTGTGCGGCGCTTTGCATTGCCGCGGCCGCACGCTGGCTACCGTCGTAGGCGAGCAGCGGATTACGGCATTCCTGGTAGCTGTCGGTGCACACGAACACCGGCGTCGGGCACTTGCGCGTGACACTCTCCGCCGTGCTGCCCAAGAGTCCGCTGGAATACTTTGCCGATATGCCGCGGTGGCCGATGACCAGCAGATCGGCAGTCTTGGCGTGCTCGGAGATTTCATTGGCAACGATGCCCATGGTCAAGACGCTTGTGCACGCTATCTGCTGCGCCGCAGCTTGCGCCTCAAAGGCGGCCAGCAACGTCTTGCCGCGCTCATGCAAGGCGTCCCGCATCTTCGAAGAAAAGTCCAAGTACGGCTCAAAGCCGAGAGAGCCGGAGATGTCGTGCAGAAACGAGCCCTCGATCGAAGCAATGTCGACGACGTGCAAAGCCACCACGTTGGCAGCGAAACGTTTGCTCAACCACAGGGCGTACTGGCTCGCCGTTGTTGCGTGCTGTGACCCGTCGAGACCAACCAGGATCGTCTTCATCATGCCAGGCCTCTATCCGCTCCCAGCCATGGGTTCAAGGTAAGCGTCGGTCTCGAGGCTGGATACCGTCAAGAAACCCCACCGCGGCCGTGCCTGAAGATCTGGCGTTCCCAGGCGGAGCCTGGGAAC
>CAZGSN010000337.1:0-2054 GCA_964528465.1 uncultured Binatia bacterium (SeqCode) | reverse complement strand
TCGTGGGTTGCTACGAGCACCGCTTCGTATGGGTTCAGGTTGTAATGGTTTGGGATACGCAACGTTACCGGCACCGCAAACGTCTGGTCCGGCGTTATGTCGACGGCGTACAATTCTGTTCCTTCTCGGGACATCCCTGACGGGATCTCGGTCAGATGGACACGTTGACCTGGGGCCAGGGCGCCGGCGGGTACGTCTAGCTCAAAGCCGCTTGGCGTCGACAGGAGGCCTCCAATTGGCCCCTCGACGAACAGCGGGTTCTCTCGCTGCAAAACGACCGGCGGATTATCTTCAAAAATAGGAAATGAAAAGGTGCGGGTCAGGTAGCCATCGGCAGAAGCTACGCCGATAAGCCTGCTCATCGAGTCGATAGGAACAGATGCACGACCGTTGATGTCAGTTATGGCGACGGCATCGCCGAGCCGAACCTGAGCGCCTTCGATCGGATGACCATCGACGTCTGCAATGCTCACGATCGGAATCAAACTAGCGTCCGTTGCGCCGGCCAGGACTGGTGATGATAGCGCCACAACCGAATTGATTGGCGAGCGCGAACCATCAGGCCGTTGCTCAAATATCACGATGGGATGTTCTCCTGGCTGTAAGGCTAGTGGCAAGGAAAACGATCCAGTTGCATCCGCGCGATCTATCGCCGGAAACACTCCGCCGATTGCGACGACGGTTGAGTACGGGGTCGCTTCCCCGGTGAGAGTTCAATCGCGAACCTTCGGTTGACAGAGAGCTTGAGATGGTAACCGGCGGTAGTTCCAAGTTGCAGCCAAAGGAGGGAACACTTCCTTGTTCTGGATTGTAGACCAGTGCGCACGTGTCGATTGCGTCGGCAATTCCATCGAGATCCGAGTCTGTCGTTGGGATGCTAGTGCTCGTCGTGCTTGAGGCGGTTGTCGTACTCGTCGAGGCGGTCGTCGTGCTCGTCGAGGTAGCCGTTGTGCTCGTCGGAACACCACACTGGTTGGCGCATGTTGGAGAAGGGAGGCCATACGCGGACTTTATGATCCGTTCGGTGCGGCAGGTAGCATCAGAAAGTACTCTTGCGCTCAGATCGGCGACAGCGACTGCGGGAGGATCGCACGCATGAAGTGCCTCTAGAGCCGATTCGCTGCAGTCCGCGAGGAGTCCTGTGGTCGCCTTAGTGTAAGTAGCCGCAATCTTCGACAAGGACGACGTACAGACATCCGGTGAGTGGGCGGCTTTCAGGGAAGCCGCCAGGCATTTCCCCTGTTCCTTGAGTAGCATTAGCCCGTATTTTGTAACCCATTTAGCTATTGTCGCCTGACACTTTCCCTCGATCTTCTGCGCTGCGGTGAGAGCGGCGGCCCCGTGCATGGTCACGCAGAGGTCCTTGGCGGTGCTATCGTAAGCGTTTACGCACGATTGTAGCGACGACAGGTCCGTGCCGCATGGCCCTAGGCTGAGTTCCGAGATCGTCTCGTCCGAGCATACGGTGAGAACGGTTGAGAAGGAGCTTGCGATAGCCGACGCGACCTTACCTCTTGAATCGAGCACGGCGCAGGCTACGGTTTCGCTCTCAGTGTCCGCCGCCTGTCGCTTCTCACACGACGAACACTCTTTGAGGCGCGCTTTGAAGATTTTCGCACTAGTCTTCTCGATCGCCTTAGCGCAGCGATACGCTTGCGACGATGCTGGCGCTGTCCCCGGGAAGGCTCGCACATCTCGTGCGTCGAAGAAGGCCAAGGAGGGCTGTAGCGCGATTGCAAGTACGATGGTGCGAACTACCAGCTTGGCACAGGTAGACATGGACACCTACTCGACGTTCAGCGTCCAATGGCCGACGTCGACCCGGATCACGGCTATCGCGAAAGAAATCCCTACCGGGTTCGTCGACGCGCTGTCAACATAACCCTTGCGCAACGGCAAGTTACGCCCTCGACGTGTTCGGCGCCGTCGAGTAGGGCGACATGCGCGTCGACGGTGCGTCGATCCGCCCCGCCACGCGAGCGTGCGGCGAGAGGGGCCTTTACGACACTCCTTTTTTGACTCTCGCCGAAGGCCAAGTCGTCCTGTGAGTGTTA
>CAZGSN010000336.1:0-4027 GCA_964528465.1 uncultured Binatia bacterium (SeqCode) | reverse complement strand
GACCTAGGCAAGCCGTTGGCGACGGAAGTTTGGCCGCCGCCCGGGTTTTATCTTACCTTCTACGTAATTGCCGGCACCATCATCGGCATTCTCGGCAGCCTCACCAGCTTCATTTGCAACGTCCTGGGGTCTCTTGTCGTCAATCAAGACCCGCTGATGATCCTGCGCGTCTACGGCACCATCTTTCTCGGCGAGAAGGCGTTGGTCACCGACGACCTGTCGTTCTTCATGCTGGTGGCGATCGTGCACTTCTCCATCGGCGCCAGCGCTGGTGCGGTGTTTCACGTTCTAATCAATTGGTTCGTTCCCGATCGCTCGGCCATGCATGTAGGTCTGGGTGTCGCCTACGGACTGCTCATCTGGGTGGTCAATTTTTACGGGGTGATTTGGTGGCTGCAACCGCAGTTGGTCGGGCACGCCTACATCTTGGAGCAGATGCCGATGGGCATCGCCGCCCTAACCCACATCGCCTACGGGCTCACTTTGGGTATCCTGCAACCGCTCGGGCGCTTCGTGCCGTATCGCCCCGCGGCTTCCTAACTCCAAACGAAGAAGAATGAACCACAGGGAACACCGAGGACACAGAGAGGCTCGCAAGAACACACCCTTGCCGATTCAGCTATGAACAGGACTCGAACGGTCCTCGTAGATCATCGCAACCAAGAGACTCTTAAGCCATGCCCCTCGGTGCCTCTGTGGTGAGGCTGGAATCTTCGCCTGGGCAAAGAAAGGTTTTTTCACGATGAGAGTGACACTATGTTGAGACGACAGCAGCAACGGTGGATTTCGCCAGGCAGGCAAGTCGTGGCTCGGGTCGTGTTGACTACCCTGGCCCTAGCTCTGGCGGCGCAAGCTGCGCTCGCCAAGGACAGCCAACGCGAGCGTCTCGAAGCCGAGGGCAAGCACGTCTACGACCGCTACTGCGCCGGCTGTCATGGCAGTACCGGCAATGGCGCCGGGCCGGCGGCAGCGCTCTTGGTGGTGAAGCCACGTGATTTCTCCAAAGGCGTATTCAAGTTCCGCTCGACACCGAGCGGCACGTTGCCTACCGACGAAGATCTCTTCCGCACGCTCACTCGTGGCATTTACCGCACGTCGATGCCGGACTGGAGCCTGCTGTCGGAGCGCGAGCGCCTGGCTGCGGTGGCCTATGTGAAAACCTTCTATCCAAATTGGGACAAGCAGGGAGCGGGAGTACCGATCCACATTCCCGAGCCACCTACGCCGCTGACTTCTCCAGAGCGTGTGGCGCGCGGCAAGGAGCTTTACGAGATGCTCGAATGCACGGCCTGCCATGGAGCCAGTGGAACCGGCGACGGGCCATCGGCCGCAACACTCGACCCTGATACTTGGGGCAATCCGCAGCGTCCGTTCGACTTCACCAGTGGCCGACTCAAAGGTGGCCCTACCGTCAAGGACATCTACCGAACCTTCATGACCGGTATCGGCGGAACGGCCATGCCGTCGTTTGCCAGTATTTTTGAGGAGCCGGACGGCGAGAACATTCTCGAAGGCGATGCTTGGAGCCTAGTCGCCTACATCGTTTCCCTGCGCAAACCGGCACCCAGGCCCGCCGTGCAGATGTATCCACAGGAGGCAAGCAAGTGACTGGCACAAACGTAGATCGACCACTGGTCAACATCGCGCTGGTACGCGCCCATCTCATCGCCAGCGCCGTGTTCTACGCGGCAGTGCTGCTGGCAGGCCTGTCCTATGGCTTGCAACTCACGAACGCCTATCCATTCCCGGGCATCGAGTTCCTGTCGGCCGGACGCGTGCGCATGGTGCACACCAACATGGCCGCCTACGGCTTCATCGCCAACGCGTTCATTGCGGGAATGCTGTGGGCCATTCCGCGCCTAACCCTGCAACCAATTCTCTCGGACCGCTTCGGCTGGTTCATCTTCTGGGCCTGGCAGTTGGTATGCTTCTCAACGCTCGGCGGCCTGCTGCTTGGATATGCGCAAGCCATCGAGTGGGGCGAAACACCGATCTTCATCGACCCCGTCGTCATTGTCGGCTTGGTTTGTCTGGTAACCAACCTGGCCTACCCCATTCTGCGCTCCAAGGAGCAAGGGCTGTACGTCACCCTTTGGTACTTCCTGGCGGCGTTTGCATGGACCGGCCTGGTTTACGCCATGGGCAACTACTTACCGCAGTTCTTTGTTCCCGGCACCGCTGGCGCGGCAATCACAGGCTTGTTCATCCACGACCTGGTTGGCCTGTTCGTGACCCCCATTGGCTGGGGGTTGATGTACTACTTCGTGCCCCTGCTCCTGAGAAAGCCCATCTGGAGCCATTCGCTCTCGTTGATCGGCTTCTGGGGCATTGCCTTCTTCTATCCCATGCAGGGCGTACACCACTTTCTGCTCAGCCCGATTCCAATGTACGCCCAGTACAGCGCCGTCGTCGCCACGATTGCGATTGAGGTCGTCGTCACCACCGTGATCGTGAACTTCGTCGGCACCCTTTACGGTCGCTCCGACGCGGTGCGCGCCAGCATGCCGATCCGTTGGTTCTACGCCGGTATGTTCAACTACTTCCTGACCTGCCTGCAGTGTTCCTTTCAAGTCACGCTCACCTTCCAAGAGGTGATTCACTTCACCGACTGGGTCGTCGGCCACGCCCACCTCGTAATGTTCGGTGTCTTCGGCTTCTGGATCATGGGCTTCTTCGTCGAACTGTGGCCACGCGTCGTCGGCCGCCCGTGGTACTCACGGCGCCAGCTTACCGCTCACTTCTGGCTCACGGTTGCCGGCCTTGGCTTGATGATGGCCGACCTCACGGCGGCGGGCCTGATGCAGGGTTTCCTGTGGCGCTCGCTGTCGCACTGGGGCGACTCCGTCGTCTACTCGATTCCCTTCTGGTGGGCACGCACCATCGCCGGGTTGCTCATCATCCTCGGCCAGCTCCTCTTCTTCTACAACATGTGGATGACGGCGCGGCAGCCGGCACCGGAGTACGACGTCGAAGCCTTGGCGGCGGCGGCCTGAAAGCGAGACCATGGAACGATTTAGTGCAACCTTTCTCATTGCCGGCGTCGTCACCTTTCTGCTCGGTTTCTTTCTGCAAGGGGTAATGCCGGTCCTTACGCAACAGTCGATGCATGTGCAGTCGATGGAAGAGCTGACCAAAGTGGTCCTCCCGGAGTTCACACAACTGGCGCAGGACTATCCCCAGGAGTTCAAGCGCTACTTCGGCGAGCCCAACTCGCGCAGCTTCTCCACAGCGCTGCAAGAGGGCAAGGCCATCTACATCAAGGAGGCTTGCTGGCATTGTCACAGCCAGTTCGTTCGCCCGGTATCGCGGGAGGATTTGCGCTTCGGGCGCGTCTCGACCGCCGCCGAATACATGAACGACATGAACCTCCCCCACCTATTCGGGACGCGTCGCATCGGACCCGACCTGATCCGCGAGTCGGGGAAACATTCCAACGACTGGCACATTGCTCACTTCCTGGAGCCACGCCACACATCGCCCTACTCGGTGATGCCGGCTTACCCTTGGTTTTACGATGAGAAGGGCCGGCCGAAACGTGAGGCTCTTTCGCTAACCACGTACATGCAGTGGTTGGGCAGTTGGGTCGCCGAGGCTCCGGAGACGATTTACGACAGCGACCTGTATCGCGCGGAGGTAGCCCAATGACTCGTACCACCTACAACTGGCCGGTGATCTTTTTCACGGCGCTGGTGATTGCTGTCGGCGGCGCCGGCATGACCTACAAGATGAGCGAGTTCGCCATGACCATCGTCAAGGACGATATTGCCGGCTTCGGCGCCGTGGCGCTGAGTGTGTACGCAGCCGGCACCCTGCCCTTGCTCTTCCTCAGCTTATGGGGTTTTGGTCGCGGCCACTTTCGCAACATGGAGCAACCGAAGTACCGCATGCTCGAGCTCGACACGCAGATCGAGCGCCGTGGCAACATCATTCCGCCGGCCTAAGCCGGCCAGGAGGCATTCGATCCATGAGTGAACAGCCGCAGCAACCCGGGCGCTATCACGCCTACGAAACCAACCCCGTCCCTTGG
>CAZGSN010000335.1:0-3887 GCA_964528465.1 uncultured Binatia bacterium (SeqCode) | reverse complement strand
CACATACCCCAAGACCGTGAGCGCAAGGGTAATGCTGTGCGCCAGGGTGAAGCCGGTGACCACCCGAGCCATCTCGCCGACGCTACCGCCGATGAGCAGCAACGCCAGCACGAACGCCAGATGATCGTAACCTGTGAGAATGTGCTCGATGCCGAGCAGGATGTAGTCGCCAAACGAGGTTGCTGTCTGGCCCGGATCGCCAGCGGCGCCAGCGGCCGGATCGCTAGTCAGTTGCCACCGCGGCTCAGCCTCTGAGAGCAGACGCTCGCGGGTTGGATTTGCGTCACGAGTGACGCGGGCAAAGTGCAGATGGCTGGGAGCGACATCCAAAAGAAGGCGGGTACGTATCGCCAACTCGCCTTGCGGAGGACAATCGACGTTCCACTCGAAAGCAACGCGACCCGTGGGCGCCGTCAAGCGCCGCGATGCCCCGAGTAGGGAACAGGGCGTCTCACCCGCGAGCAGTTGCAGATGGGTACTCAAGTAGCGGCCCACCATGGCGTCGTAGTTGTCCCCCACACCGGCAGCCCACGGGAAGCGCGAAAGATCCAGCTCCGTGAGCCGACCGACCACACGCGCCTGTCGGCCGTGGATCTCCCAGGTCGAATACGAAGTGCTGCGATCATGGGCCAAGGCAACACTCGGCACCAAGCCTATGCTCAGCACCAGAAGACAGGCGGCAAGGGTGGCATTGCCTCGCGCCCGCATAAACCGTGCGACTGAGCTAGCCGCCAAGAAGGTCAGACATCCAAAGGCCGAAGGCGGCAGGCCAGAGAAAACCCGCGCCAACAAAGGAAGATCCCGGGATCGAGATTCGTTTCTCGGAATTTGCCGGGAGCCCAAGCTTAGTCCAAGACTGAATGAACCACAGAGAACACCGAGAGCACAGAGAAGAAAGGATGGACTTTCCTCATTCCACTCCGTGGTTGAGAATCCTATCTCCCTGATCAACTCGGAATCGTTGAGTTCAGGAGCTCCGAGGGTACTGTTCATTGCGGTAGCGGAGCCGTCTCGATGCTCGCCCTGCTGCGCAGATCTTCCACGTAGGCGCGCAAACTACGGTCGGCGACGTTGCGCCGGTATTCTTGCAAGACCTGCGGGCGAATGTCGTCGAGGGCGTGGGCGCTATTGTCTTGGCGTTCTACGAGTTGCAAGACGTGGTAGCCGCTGGTCGAGCGCACCGGATCGCTGACTTGCCCCGGCTGCAAACCCTCGACGGTGCGTAGCGCAGTTGGGCCAAGGTAGTCGGCCAACTTGGTGAGCGGCAACGCCGCATCGGGCAACGGCGCCAGCTCACGATCGGCGAGCGCATCGTGAACCTCCGCGAAGGCTTCGCCCTTGCGCAGCCTCTGCGCCGCCTGCTGTGCGCGCTCAAACGCTCCGGCGGCTTCCGCCACGGTTGCAGCTCGGCACCAGATCTGCCGTACCCGCACGCGTCCGGGGCTAGCGAAAAAATCTGCATGGTCTTGGAAAAAACGCTGCAGCTCGTCTTCACTCGGCTCCACATCGTCCGCTTCGGAAACAATGGATTCGATCACCGCTGCGGTCAGATCCTTGCGCACACGGGTATCGTAACGGGCAAGTCCAAGCTCGATGGCGCGCTGCACCAGCAGCTCTTCATCAATCAAGCGGTAGAGAACGCGCTTGGCGACTTCAGCGCTCATGCCCTCGCGGCGATCTTGCGCCACGCCATTCAAGACACGCAAGAAATCATCGCGGCGCACGACCTGACCATTCACCCGCGCGATCGCTTGCGGCGGAAGCGCGCCGGCACCGGGCGTGGCACGAAGCAACCCCGCGGTGGCCATAGCAATGCCGATGGCACAACCGGTGAGCAGCAAGGCGATGGGAGAAGGAAGGCGGCGCGACACGGGCTCGTGTCATAAAGGGGAAGCTTGGTAAGGTAAATCCCCAGATCCGGCGCTGGCGCCGGATCTGGGAGGTGCACGGTGTGCCGGTTCGCCGGTGTGGGGTGCTGTCTTCCCTAACTCAGACGCAACAGCCCAGGGGTGACGGTGAGGGTTTCAGGATAATTCGTCCAGCGAAGACAAGGTGCGCGGCGTTTGCGAGCCTGTGCCAGGCGAAGATGTACCCCGCACCGGCGCACCGGGTGCCGGGCACCGGACACCCCAGATCCGGCGCAAGCGCCGGATCTGGGTCGCGCTTGTCTCTTGACGGAAGGCGCTGTGCCCCTCACATTACGCCGATGCTCATTACAAAGAACCAACGCCAGAGCGCGTTTTCTTGGGTAGTAGGACTAACGCTGTGTGCAACCTTGGCGGCGCCTGCCGTTGCTTTCGATCTGGAGGATGTTGCGACCAAGGCAGCCGGCCTTGCCAAGCAGCCTTTCGATAACTCTGCGGCCAAGGTGCCGCAGTGGATGCTCGACCTTTCCTACGACCAGTGGCGCGACATTCGCTTTCGTCCCGACCGCTCTCTTTGGCATGAAGAGAAGCTGCCGTTCGAGCTGCAGTTCTTTCATCCGGGCCTGTACTACGATCGCACCGTTGCCGTGCACGTCGTCGACGCTGGGCACGTGAAGCCCGTCGAGTTTTCCACGCGCCTGTTCGATTACGGCAAGAACAAGCTCGCAGGGACCGTGCCGGCCGATCTCGGCTTTGCCGGCTTCCGCATTCACTATCCGCTCAATCGTCCGGAGTATCACGACGAAGCCATCGTCTTTCTCGGTGCCAGTTACTTCCGTTCCCTGGCAAAGAACCAAGTGTACGGACTGTCGGCGCGCGGCATCGCGGTCGACACTATTGCCGCGGGCAAAGAAGAGTTCCCTGCTTTTCGTGAGTACTGGCTCGAACGGCCGCAGGCGGATGCCAAGAGCATCGTCGTCTACGCCTTACTCGATGGGCCGAGCATCACCGGGGCCTATCGCTTTCTAATTGAGCCGGGAGAGCAAACCGTCGTTCATGTGCAGTGCCGCTTGTTCCTGCGACGTAACGTCGAGAAGCTAGGTCTGGCGCCGCTCACCAGCATGTTCTTCCACGGCGAGAATACGCTGCAACCGTTCATTGATTACCGACCCGAGGTGCACGACTCCGATGGCTTGCTGATCCACAGTGCCAACGGCGAATGGCTATGGCGGCCACTGGAGAATCCGCGTGCCATCCAAGTGAACAGTTTTGCCGCCGATCACCCCAAAGGCTTCGGCTTATTGCAGCGCGACCGCTCCTTCGAGCACCACATGGATCTCGAGACTCGTACCGACCTGCGCCCCAGTGTTTGGATCCACGCCAACAGCGACTGGGGACGCGGCCACGTCGAACTCGTGCAGCTCCCGACGAACACCGACATCAACGACAACATTGTCGCGTACTGGGTCCCCGAAGTGCAGCCGACACCCGGCGAAGCTCTGAACGTTGCCTATTCGATGTACTGGTACAGCGAAGACCCGACTCGCCCTCCCGGCGGGCGGGTTGTTTCCACGCGTCGCGATTACGGCACACAGGAAAACGTGCATCGCTTCGTTCTCGATTTCGAAGGCGAGGGTGTGAACAGCTTGCCCGCGGAACGCCCGCCTCGGGGAGTCGTTAGCGTCGCCGGAGGCAAGAGCGTGGCAGAGATCATCGAGCAACACGTGGTCAAGAATCCGGTGAGTGGTGGCTGGCGGCTGAGCTTTCAAGTGCGCCCAGCACGTCCACAAACCGTGGAGCTACGCGCCTTCCTGGAGAACCGCGGACGCGCACTGAGCGAAACCTGGTCCTACGCCATCGTTCCATAGACTCCTGAACTGGGTGTGCGACAAACTTGTTGGGAGGCAAGCTTCCACCATCCACGCGCTCACGCGCGCGGCTACACGGAGCTTGCGAAGACACAGTAGCCGCGGCCGTCAGGCCGTGGATATCGGATGAAAGCCAACAAATATGACGCTGGCC
>CAZGSN010000334.1:0-5953 GCA_964528465.1 uncultured Binatia bacterium (SeqCode) | reverse complement strand
GCTAAAGCCGGCAGCGCTGCTGGCAATGATGTAGAGCACCGTACTTCCCAGCACCGCTCCCGCCACCTGTGCCCCAATGTATGGGAGCAATTCGGAAGAGGAGAACCGCCCGCCGGTCACCAAGCCAACCGATACCGCCGGATTGAGGTGGCAACCGGAAATGTGTCCGATCGCATACGCCATCGTCATAACCGTAAGCCCAAAGGCCAAGGCGACGCCGTGGAAACCGATGCCGACTTGCGGAAAGCCCGCGGCAAGAACGGCACTGCCGCAACCCCCAAATACCAACCAAAACGTGCCAAGAAACTCGGCGCTAAGCTTACGCGAAAGTGGCATATATCCTCCCTGTCTTGCCCTGCCGGCACGAGCCGGCGAATCCATTTTGGCGTCATGTAGATCTTGGTGGCCTGAGACTGTCAACGATGAAATTTCTCCGTGCGCTATTCTCTTCCACCTCGCTGTCAGCGCTCCGGGGCACCCCTTCACGTTACCCACAAATCGGGGTGCTGGACACCGGTGCCCCGAAAGGCTTTGCGGTCGAAAAAGGCACCATCGCCAGCCATACGGTGTCCTCTCCCACGCGTTTTTTCCGCGTGGGAGAGGGGAGGGTGAGGGTACCCTCGGAAAAGGGCTGCGATTTACCGATGTACGAAAGCGACGTCCGCTTGTCCTAACTTCTGTAGGGCCAACACATTGAGCCCTCACCCTCCCCTCTCCCGCGCTGAGGAGATGCACGGGAGAGGACACCGATCTTTGCTGCTTTCCATTCTGCTGTCGGTGTCCAGCCGGCCAATTTGTGGGTAAGGCTAAGGGGGCTCCCGGGGTTCCCAGACTTGCGAGTTGCCGGTAAGTGATCAGGCGGAGCAGCAGCGCGGCAGCGATGGCAAGAAACTTGATTGCACCGAGGCCGCACAGGAGATCTTGATTCTTACACGACGCGAGGGTGCTTATGACGGAATCAAACTTGCGACTCTCTGGTGAAGACCTCACCTTCTGGTGGATGGACACGCCGATGCAGCCAACCACCATGGCCATGCTGATGATTCTCGATCGTGCCCCAACGCCGCATCGCTTGGAGCATGCCTTCCAGCGTGCGCTTGCCGCCGTGCCGCGTCTGACGGAACGGGTCGTAGAGGCGCCTCTTGGGATTACCTTGCCGCACTGGGAGCGCGACCCGACATTTCATCTCGATTATCACGTGCGCCGCCACGTCTTGAGCGGTGCCGCCGACCACGACGAACTTCTACACGAGATCGCGCCGGTGTATGAGGCACCGTTCGATCGTTCCCGCCCCCTGTGGGAGGCGCGGGTGTACGATCACGTCGGTGAAGAGGGGCGCTCGGCTCTGTTCTTCAAGCTGCACCACGCAGTCGCCGACGGGGTTGGCGCCAACGCGATTTTCGCGGCCCTTACCGACTGCCAGCGCGAAGAATGGGAGGACGAACCGCATCCAGAAGGGTGCGAGAAGGGGTGTTGGCCGGCGACTCCATCCCTTGGTTGGCAAGTACTCGACGCCATTCGCGATCGTGTGGCCTTGGATGTTGGGCGCGCCACCGCCGTTGCCGGCACCGTGGTCGATACCTTGCGTCACCCCTCGCAGTTGGGGCGAGCACTACAAGCTTTACGTTCGGCGGCCGAATCGGTGCGCTTCGACAGCCATTCGCCGCTCAAGGCCAATGCCGGTCGTGCCCGATGCTTGAGTGGCACAGCCCTGCCGTTCGCAGAGGTGCGGGCTCTCAAGAAAGACCTTGGCGGCAGCATGATCGATGTGATCCTGACGATCATGGCGAGAGCTATCGGCAAGTGGTTCGCCGCGCAGCACATTGCCAATGTCGATGAACTCATGACCCTAGTGCCGGTCAACCTCCGCAAGCCGGAGGATTGGGCGGAAAAAGCCGCCGTCGGCAATGTCGCAACCGGCATCCTCGTGCCGCTGCCGATTCGCATCAAAGACCCGCTGGCAACCTTCCACGAGGTGCGCACACGCATGGAAGCCAAGAAGGCGGATCCGCTGTCGACGGCGTCACCGGCATTGGCCGAGGTCTTGAGCGTGCTGCCGCGCTCGTTGTTTAGCTGGATGGCAGAGGCATCGTTCGGGGCAATCGACTTCATCGTTACCAACGTGCCCGGCATCCTTGTGCCCCGCTACTTGGCCGGCGCCGAGATCGAGGCCGCCTATCCGTTCGCCCCGGTGGCGATGCGCAGCCCTGTGAGTGTTGCCTTGTACGGCTACCGCGATCGCTTGTTCATTGGCTTGGATTCGGACCGCGCCATGATGCCGGATGTCGAGCCCTTCAAGCGTATGATCGAATCCTCCTTCTCGGAACTCAAAGCTGCAGCCCGCAAGAAGGCCCAACCGTCGCGGCGAAAGCGGGCATCCTAACGACGAGCGCCGGATCCAACAGCCGCGAGCAGGATTCCCATGCTCGCGGCGCCGTGGTAGCGACTCTGCGGTGGAGAATGGCATGCAAGCGAACCCTGAAACGCTGGTCGATCTCGATCACTATCCAATACTGCATCTCGAAGGCCCACGCGGCCAGGAGCTTCTGCGATCGGGTCGGAAGCAACTAGCCGCAAGTGGCGCCTGCGAGCTGCCGGGCTTTCTCAATCCCACAGCTTTGGAGGCGTGCATCGACGATGCACGCCGGCTCAGCACCGCGGCGTATCACAGTGAGGGCTACGGCACCGCCTACCTGGAGCCACCTCCCGATTCGGTAGCGGCGGACAATCCGCGTCGTTACATCGGGCGTTACAGCGTAAACGTCGTTGCCTACGACCAGTTCCCGGCGGCATCACCGCTACGCCAGCTTTACGAATGGGACCCGTTCATGCACTTCATCGGCGAGATCCTCGAGCGGCGCCCTCTCTACCGTTATGCCGATCCCTTGGGTGCTCTGAACCTGGCGGCCATGACCAACGGGGATGAGTTGCAGTGGCATTTCGATCAAACCGACTTCGTGGTTTCGCTGGCACTGCAAGACGCCGAGGAGGGTGGAGATTTCGAAGTCGCGCCGCTGGTGCGTAGCGCCGGCGATGAGTGCTACGGCGAGGTCCGGAAAGTACTGGATCATCGCAGCGAGCGCGTCGAGCGCCTCGGCATGACTCCCGGAACCTTGTTGATATTTGCCGGACGCTACTCCCTACATCGCGTGAGCCCGATTCAAGGTCCAACGCCACGCTTGGTGGCATTGCTGGCGTACGACACCAAGCCCGGTACCTGCGGTAGCGAGCTGCTGCGCTTGTCGCGGTATGGCCGTGCTGCCTGAAGGGTTTCGCGTCGAGCGCGACGCACTCGGAGAGAAGCAGGTCCCACAAGCGGCGCTCTACGGCATCCACACCGTGCGAGCCCAAGAGAGCCTGAGCTTTTCGGGACGCCCACTGCATACCTACCCGGAGTTGGTCCGCGCCCTGGCCGCGGTGAAGTGGGCAGCCGCAACCGCGAATGGCGAGGCGGGTGTAATTTCGCAGCCGCTGGCTGTGGCGTTGCAAACCGCAGCCCGACGCCTGCGCGATGGCGAAATGCACGAGCACCTCATCGCCGACGTTTTGGCCGGAGGCGGCTCGCTTGCCGTGCACATGAACATCAACGAAGTCCTCGCCAACATCGCCAACGAGCAACTCGGCGGCCGCCGCGGCGAATACAATCCGGTGCATCCGAAGCAGCACGTCGGAGCTTCGCAATCGACGGCTGATGTCTGTCACAGCGCGGCGCGCGTTGCCATTGTCGAACAGACGCGCACGTTGCTGAGTACGTTGGAGCAACTGGAATCCAGCTTCGTGGCGCAGGCAAAGGCTCTGGCGACGGTGCCAACCTTGGCCCGCACCTGCTTGCAAGATGCGATGCCCGCCACGCTGGGGGTGCTGTTCGAGGGGTACGCGGCAACGCTGGGCCGGAGGCGCCGTGGCCTTGCCTCTACCCAGGACCGTTTGCGGACCGTGACTCTCGGCGGCACGGTCATCGGTACGGGCGAAGGCGCTCCGCAAGCCTATCGCCAGAAGGTGGTTGTCCATCTTGCCCGCATCTGTTGCCTCGATCTGGTGGTGCGGCGCGACCTGCCAAGCTCGATGCAAAGTGCAGACGACTTGCGCGCGGTGTCGGCGCAGCTTGCCCAATTGGCCGAGTCTCTGCTCAAGATTTGCCAGGACCTGCGTCTCCTTGCCTCTGGTCCACGCGGTGGCTTCGGCGAGATTCTACTGCCGCACGTGCTCGAAGGATCGAGCTTTTTCGGCAACAAACGCAATCCCGTCATCCCGGAGACGGTGATGCAGTGTTGCTTGCAGGTTCTCGGTTGCGACCGCAGTGTTCAGGCCGCCTGCGAGCACGCCGAGCTTTATCTCAATGTCTTCGATGGTCTCGCCGCCATCAACGTCCTCGACCAAGTCCGCATGCTCACGCCCGCCTTGCACCTCCTTGCCCAAGCTTGCGTCGCAGGCCTCACGGCCAACCGTGAGCGTTGCGTCGAACTCGCAACCTTCGGACATGGCAGCGGCCCCGCCTAGCTCGAATGCCAATCAGTTTAAGGAGAAGACACGATCTCTTGGATCAACAATCAAGCAGGGTTGGGTTGAAGTCGGCGGCTGCCTGTGTTGGTAACGCCGACGATGGAAGCAGCAAAGCTCGAGTGGGCGCGGACCTGGCTGGGTAGCGACAAGCGGATCTACGTGGATGGAAGCTGGCGTGACCCGGGAGGTGGCGCAGGCGCTACGGTGGTTTATCCCGCCGACGGAGCGGTTTTGACCACCGTGCGGTCGGCTTCCACGCAGGATGTCGATGCGGCTGTCAGCGCCGCACGCACCGCGTTCCAGAAGAGTTGGGGGAAAGTGTCGCGCCGGGAACGTGCGCACGCCTTGCAACGCATCGCCGCAGCCATTCGGGCTCACCGTGCCGAGCTGGCAACGTTGATCTCGTTGGAGAACGGCAAGCTCTATCGCGAGGCGTACGATGACGACATGCCCGACACCGCCGATGTCTTCGATTACTACGCGGGCTGGGTCGACAAGTTGTACGGGGAAACCTGTCCGGTCGACGACGGCTTCTTGAACTACACGCTACGCATTCCAGTAGGCGTGTGCGGTTTGATCGTGCCGTGGAATTACCCGTTGTTGCTGGCGGCATGGAAGTTGGCGCCCGCGCTGGCCATGGGCAACACCACGGTGCTCAAGCCATCCCCCTTCACGCCGCTGTCTCTGATTCGCCTCTGTGAAATCTTGCACGAAGAAGTCGGTCTGCCACGTGGGACGGTCAACCTCGTGCTCGGCGCCATGGATGTCGGGACGGCTCTGACCCATCATCCCGATATCGACAAGGTGTCCTTTACCGGCAGTACCGGTGTGGGCAAGAGCATCGTGCAAGGGGCGGCAGCGTCGAATCTCAAGTCGATTAGTCTCGAACTCGGAGGCAAGTCGCCGAACATCGTCTTCGATGACGTCGCGGATTTCGACTTCGCGGTCGAGCGATCATTTGCCGCCATGTTCTCGCAGAAGGGGGAGAAGTGCTCCGAGCCGACGCGATTCCTCCTGCAGCGCGGCATCCACGAGGCTTTCGTGGAGCAACTGGTGCGCAAGGCCGAGGCGGTGGTCTGCGGCGACCCCTTCGAGCCGGCCAGCGACCAAGGGGCGCAATGCCATCGCGCCCATTTCGAGAAGATCCTGTCGTACATCGATGCCGGCAACTTGGAAGGCGCGAGACTGCGTGCCGGCGGCAGCGCTGATCGCAAAGGGAGCAACGCCAAGGGCGTGTTTGTGCGCCCCACTATCTTCGACCAGGTGGCGCCGCACATGCGCATCGCGCGTGAGGAAATCTTTGGGCCGGTGTTGTCGATTCTCTGTTTCGACAAGGAAGAAGAAGCGGTGCAACTCGCCAACGACAGCGACTACGGTTTGGCTGCGGGTGTGTGGACGGCTGACGCTGGGCGCGCCCATCGGGTAGCGCATCAGCTCGACGCCGGCATGG
>CAZGSN010000333.1:0-4406 GCA_964528465.1 uncultured Binatia bacterium (SeqCode) | reverse complement strand
CCGCCGACCAGCTTCTTGTACTTCACCAAAGCAATGTCGGGCTCCACGCCGGTGGTGTCACAGTCCATCATGAAGGCAATCGTGCCGGTTGGCGCCAGCACCGTGACCTGCGAATTGCGGACACCCCAATCCTTGCCCAAGGCATAAGCGTCATCCCATACCCCGCGCGCGCCGCTCAGCAACTCGAGAGGAATGTACGCCGGCTCCAGCTTGTGAGCACAGCCACGATGCTTGGCGACGACACCGAGCATTGGGTCACGGTTTTCGGCATAACCCGCAAACGGACCCATCTGCTGCGCGATACGCGCCGACTGCGCATACGCCTCGCCGCACATGAGGGAAGTCACCGCCGCTGCGTATTGCCGCCCGGCCTCCGAGTCATACGGCAAGCCCAGCGCCATCAGCAGCGCCCCAAGGTTGGCATAACCCAGACCCAGCTCCCGAAACGCCTTGGCGTTCTTGGTGATCTCTGGGGTTGGATAGCTCGAGTTGTCGACAATGATGTCCTGCGCGGTGATCATGATGTCGACGGCGTGTTTGAACGCCTCAACCTGAAAATCGCCGTCGTCGTTGACGAACTTCATCAAGTTCAGCGACGACAAATTGCACGCAGAGTTGTCGAGGTGCATGTACTCGGAGCACGGATTGGATGCGTTGATGCGGCCGCTATTGGGGCAGGTGTGCCAGTTGTTGATGGTGGTATCGAACTGCATCCCCGGATCGCCACACACGTGCGTCGCCTCGGCGATCATGCGCAGCAGATCACGCGCCTTGTAGGTCGCAGACGGCTCGTCGTTGGTCACGTAACGGGTCTGCCACACGTCGTCCGCTTCCACGGCGCGCATGAAGGCATCGGTGGCTCGCACCGAGTTGTTCGCATTCTGGAAGAATACCGAGCCGTAGGCCGGGCCGTCGAGCGAGGCGTCATAGCCCGCATCAATGAGCACCCACGCCTTCTTCTCTTCTTCTTCCTTGCAGCGAATGAAATCGACGATGTCGGGATGATCGGCATTGAGCACGACCATCTTGGCGGCACGACGGGTCTTGCCGCCAGACTTGATCACCCCCGCAGAAGCATCCGCGGCACGCATGAAGGACACCGGCCCGGAAGCGGTACCACCGCCCGCCAACTTCTCCCGCCCGGAACGAATACGCGACAGGTTGACGCCGGAACCAGATCCACCTTTGAAGATGATGCCTTCGTTGCGGTACCAGCCGAGAATCGACTCCATGGTGTCGTCGACCGCAAGAATGAAACAGGCCGAACACTGCGGGTGCGGTTCGATGCCGACGTTGAACCACACCGGGCTATTGAACGAAGCCTTCTGTTCGACCAGCAAATGCGTCAGCTCGGCGGTGAACGCGTCGGCGTCGGCCGCGGTGGCAAAGTAGCCTTGCTGTTCCCCCCAGCCGCGGATCGTACGCACGACCCGGCCAATCATTTGCCGGACACTATGCTCACGCTCCGGTGTACCGACCTGGCCCCGGAAGTATTTTGAAACGACGACGCTGGTGGCGAGTTGTGTCCATGCCTTGGGGATTTCTACATCGGTCTGCTCGAAGACGACCTCGCCCTTCTCACCAGTGATGACCGCACTGCGCGACTCCCACTCCACCGCATCGAAGGGATCGATTTCCGGCGACGTGAAATACCGTTGGACGACCAACCCCGTTCCCGCCGGTGCCGAAACCACCGACATTGCGTTACCCTGCCCGCTATCCTTCCGCCGCCGCGCCGCCTCGGTCATCCCAGAGAATCCTCCATATTGTGTGTGGTCAGCCTTGTGCCACAAGATGTAGTAGCCCGTCAAGGTCGCGCCCCCAAGATTTGCGTTCCTCGCAAAACTTTTCATCAGTCGTGCCCGCATGCGTTAGCGCCGCGCTGTGTTCGTGCTAGACGAACGCCACATGCGACCGAAACGCCACGCGCGCTGGGCGGGGGTTAACGATGTCCTCCGCACAGTATTGCGCCGGGTAGCATCACCGGCAGAGCTTGCGGGTTACAGCGTATGGACCTTTTGGGACGAAGTGGTGGGCGAGCGGATCGCCAACGGCGCGCAACCGGCACACTTCCGCGATGGCGTGCTCATCGTCAACGTCGCCAACCATTCTTTGATTCAGGATCTCGAGTTCATGAAGCTCACCTTGCGCGACAAGCTCAACGAGCGTCTGCCGACGCCGGCGATTCGTGACTTCGCTTTCGTTCCGGGAAGCGTGGAGCGCTTGCGGCCGGCGCCACAGCGGACAGCAACGCCGCAAGCTGGCGTTGCTGAGATCGAGGTTCCGGATATCGAAGACGGCAATGTCCGCGATGCCTTCACCCAACTCCTCGCCGCGCGTGCCCGCCGCATCGCAGGCAACTCAAAGCCCTGACCTAATTCGCAGCGAAGAGCCTCACCAAACGGCTTTCCTTGCGGGCTTTCTCGAGCTGCCAGGCGAAGACACGCTTAATCGCCTGCGCCTCCGCCTCTTCGAGACGGCCATCGTCGGCAAGAAAC
This sequence comes from uncultured Binatia bacterium (SeqCode), assembly GCA_964528465.1. Classification (GTDB taxonomy): domain Bacteria; phylum Desulfobacterota; class Binatia; order HRBIN30; family HRBIN30; genus CAZGSN01. The sequence continues at coordinate 1,908 of CAZGSN010000333.1, read as the reverse complement.
TCTCGTAGTGTCGACCCGCTATGTGGGTTCTTCTTTGGCATTGGCCTTCTCCCATTGTCACTTACGGTTGGAGGGTTTCTATCTTGCCGCAGTCGCCGGGCAATTGGCTAGTCCGCCAGACGGCGCTGCAACGCCGCGCGAGCCACCTCTCGATCATCGAAGTCGAGGCGCTGCTTGGCAAAGAGCTGGTAGGTCTCGTGGCCTTTGCCGGCGATGAGCACGGTGTCGCTGGGGGCGGCTAGCTGGATTGCCATGTCGATGGCTCTGGCACGGTCGACCTCCGCGAAAAGCTCGCAACCCGGCGCCTGCGCGGCGCGGGCTCCGGCGAGAATCTCTTCCAAAATCTGCTCGGGGGGCTCGGAGCGTGGATTATCCGAAGTAACGATCACAACGTCGCTAAGCTGCGCTGCCAGTTGCCCCATCTGCGGGCGCTTGCCGCGGTCGCGATCACCACCGCATCCGAAGACCGTGATGATGCGGCGCGGATGAAGATGGCGCACGCTCTCGAGCAGCCGGCGCAGGGCGTCGGGCTTGTGTGCGTAGTCCACCGCGACGACAAAGTCCTGACCACAATCCACCAGTTCGAAGCGACCGGGAACCGCTGGGGACGCTGCGAGGCCAGTCACGATGCTGTCGGCGCTCACGCCCAATGCAACTCCGGTCGCAATTGCCGCAAGGGCGTTGTGGACATGAAACTCGCCAAGCTGCGGCAGGGATATCGACAACGCGCCAATCGGCGTGTGGGCTAGAAAGCGTGTGCCGCGCAAGTCGCTGTTCACCTCGGTCGCCCGCACATCGGCCCGGCGGTCGAAGCCGAAGGTAAGCGCGCGCCCGCGGTTCACTCCCAGGATTCGCGTCGCCATCGGGTCATCCACATTCACCACGGCCGTAGCATCCTTGCCGCCGCTCCCGAGTCCTTCGAACAAGCGACTCTTGGCGCGCAAATACGCCTCCATGGTCGGATGGAAGTTCAGATGATCCTGGCTGAAATTGGTAAATACCCCGACATCGAAAGCCACGCCTCCAACACGGTGGAGTTCCAGGGCGTGCGACGACACCTCCATGACCACCGAGTCGAAGCCATCATCGACGGCCTTGCGCAGCAAGCGCTGCAGCTCCGGAGCCTCGGGAGTGGTTTGCGTCGCCGCCACCAACTCCTCTCCGAAACGGTACTCGATGGTACCGAAGCGAGCACTGCGGCGACCACCATGACGCAGTACCGACGCAACGAAGTATGTAGTCGAGGTCTTACCACTGGTGCCGGTGACACCGACCATGGTCAGAGCCTGCGCCGGATGGTCGAAGGCTTCACAAGCCATGGCCGCGAGAGTTGCCCAGCAATCGGCGACGCGCACGACGGTAACGCCCGCCGGCGCCGCAACGTCACGATCTACCACTAAGGCCAGCGCACCGCACTGCAACGCCATGGGAATGAAGTCGTGGCAATCAGCACGCTGCTCACCGCCTTCGGCTTGATAACCAGGAAGGCACACGAACACGTCGCCGGCTTCGACGTTGCGCGAATCGGCGACGACTTCACGAACCTGAACCGCAAGATCGCCGCTAACGAGCTGCGCCTGAACTCCGCGCAGCAGCTCGGAGAGTTTCTTCAAGCCTCAGGCTCCGCCACCGTCTCCGCCGCAGGCTCCGCGGCCCGCAAACGATCAGCGACCGCGGGTACCGCCTTGAGGAGCATGTCCATGCGCGCCACCTCGGCGCCGACCACGGCACTGAGCGCCTGTTGATACGCCGCCAACGCCGCATCGAGTTCGGCTTCTTTATCGGCGAGAATCTGGTCATCTTCCGCCAGGCACGAATTGATGGGTTCGGCCAGAGCTTCCAGGCTCTTTTCCCCATCCTCCCCGAGCTTCGCTTGCAGGCTCTCGGCCCACAGATGGTGAAAGGCGT
>CAZGSN010000332.1:0-16426 GCA_964528465.1 uncultured Binatia bacterium (SeqCode) | reverse complement strand
GCATAGTGCCGCGCGTGCCTACGATCCGCGCGTTACCGGCGAGGCCAAGTACCGCGGCGAAGCCCCGCTCAAGTACACCTACTCGGAGGCGGTAACGGCCGAGGTCGAGCATCCGGTGATCCGTACCCATCCGGACAGTGGCCGCCGCTGCATCTTCGTCAATCCGATGTTCACCCTCCGAATCGTTGGTCTAAGCCAGCGCGAGAGTGACGCCATTCTCAAATTCCTGTTCGACCATTGCGTTCAGCCGGAACTTACTTGCCGAGTACGCTGGGCGGCGCACTCGGTCACCATGTGGGACAACCGGTGTGTCCAACACTATGCCCTTGATGACTACCGTGAGTTTGAACGCTTGATGTATCGCGTCACCGTGCAAGGCGACCGCCCCCGTTAGTGCTTCCCGTGGCCTCTGCTTCGACACTCCGGTTCCTCGTTCTAGACGCCTACCCCGAGAGCGGCCGTGCGGCCGTGCAGGCAGCGGGGGGAACTCTGGCCGGGCAACTCTACGCTCGCTTGCTGCAGCGGCTGACCCCGGGATGCACGACCGACATACTCTTCCCTGCGGATCCCGATTGTGTCTTGCCGAACGGTGTCGGGCTGCAGGATTACAGTGGAGTGGTTTGGACCGGCTCGAGTCTCACTATCTATGCCGAGCACGATGCCCGGGTGCATCGGCAGATTGAATTCGCGCGTGCCGTGTTCGCGGCAGGAGTGCCGAGTTTTGGGAGTTGCTGGGCGGCGCAGCTCAGCGTGGTGGCCAGCGGTGGACGATGTGCCGCCAATCTCAAAGGTCGGGAGTTCGGGGTCGCTCGCGAGATTACTTTAGATCCGCAAGCCCTGGGTCATCCCTTGTACCGCGGCAAGCCAGCGGTGTTCGATGCCTTTACCAGCCACGCCGACCACATCGTGGATCTCGGCCCGGCGGCACAGTTACTGGCCACCAATGCGTTTTCGCCGGTGCAAGCGGTTTCTGTCCGACAAGGCCGTGGGTTGTTCTGGGCCGTACAGTACCACCCCGAGTACGATCTGCACGAAGTGGCCGCCCTGTGCCGTCTCCGCAAAGGCGAGTTGGTCACCCAAGGCACGTTCCTCGACGACAACGCCGCAGAAATCTACATCGACCAACTCGAGACCCTGCACGCCGATCCCTCGCGCACGGATTTGCTTGTTGTTCTCGCGATCACCCCAGCTCTCTTGGACTGGAAGGCGCGAAGTACGGAAGTCGCCAACTGGATTGCCTTTGCTGTTTGCGAAAGAAGCGGCGAATAGAAGATGGCAGAGACTTTTGTTTGGCGTAGGGGTGGGAGTCTGTTAGGTTGCCGGCCCGGAGGTAATCGGCATGAAAAGAGTCGTACTCGCAATAGCGCTATGTGCCAGCTTGCTGCTGCTCGGACGCCCGTCTCTGGCTAGCTTGGAGGATTGCGCGTGGGATCAGTCGTGTGCCGACAACGATCGCTTGGAAGGCGAGCGCCGGGCGCGCCATTCCTCGTACTATGATGAGTACGAGGACTCTCAGTCCCACCCTTTTCGGGTTGCTGCCTACCTGGTGCACCCGGTGGGTGTTGCCCTCGAGTGGGTGATTTTTCGGCCATTCCATTACTTCATCTCCATGCCGTACGTCGCCGAAGCTGTCGGCCATCATCCGCACGGAAAAACCGTCGTTTACTGAGTTGGATGCAGGCTGGCGTGAAACCGATACGGTCGCGCTTCGTGAAGGAGCCGTCTCGGGTTCACGCCAGCGCTGCGCTTGTGGCCTGAGTCCCGCAAGAGCGGCCCCACTTCCTGCGACCGCTACGTGTACAAGCGCAAAGATTCTTTCTACCTGCGTGCCAAGTCGGAAGGCTACCGGTCGCGTGCGGCCTACAAGCTTGAGGAGCTAAATCGCCGCTACCGGCTGTTTCGCCCTGGGCAGAGGGTGATTGATCTTGGGGCCTGGCCCGGTGGTTGGTTGCAAGTCGCCGCGGCGGCAGTCGGCGAGAATGGGACTGTGGTGGGGGTAGACTTGCAAGCGATTAGCCCTTTCCCAACGCCGAACGTTTTCACCATCCAAGGCGACGTGACGCAGCCACAAGTCTTGGACGAGATTCTGGGACGCTGCGGCGGCAAGGCCGACGTTGTCCTCTCTGATTTAGCTCCAAAGTTGAGTGGCATTCGTGACCGCGACGAAGCACGCGGTGCCGAACTCTTTTCCCTGGCCACGGATTTTGCCAGCCGCGTACTGCTCGCACACGGGGTGTTCGTGGCCAAGCTGTTCATGAACCCGAGCACCGCCGAACGCATGGCCGAATTGCGCTCTAGCTTTGATGATGTACGCACAACGCGACCGGAAGCTACCCGCAAGGGCTCGGCCGAGATCTACATAATCGCGCATGGCTTTCGCCCGAACCGCACCTCTACCAAGAAAGCCCACACCTGAGGTGGGCAGAGGATTCTCGCATGCGGCGCCCGCAGCACCAAGCGCCAATAGGGCATGCGGGTGCACCCACGATGCAAGAGTGCCTGAATTGACCAGGAATTTCAGCCCGGTCGAAGTGTCCACTATCTGCTACACCGGCCTTCTCAGGGTGTAGTCAGTTCCTCACACCCGCGAAAGATTCCGCGTCTCCAGGACCTGGACTCCAGCAATTAAGGATCGGCACATCGATTGCTGAAGCCAGCCGTGGGGAGAACGACGATGAAGGAATCAACAAAGGGATTGGAGACGGAAGGCAAGTTCCGAGGTGAACCGAGGGCGGCGATTCCGTTCCAAGGATTCATCATGGGTACGGCCCTGAGCTTGGCCGTTTGGGTAGGACTCATGCTGCTGCTGTGGGTCCTACGTGTCTAGTTCTGGTCTAATCGCACAAGCATCGATTGTTGCAAGGACGAAAAGCGCAGCCATGGCCGACCTCCGATCCTGACCGCAATCGCAAGCGCGCGAGGGACAGGGAAGGAAGGGCGAGGAGAGTAGCCAGGGCTTAGGGCTGTGGTAAGAAGCAGCCCATGAGCCACAAACCCGCAATCGCTCTGGCTGCCATGGCTGGGCGCCGTCACGCCGTTTTGGAAATCGCGCAGGAAGTCGAGAGACTTGGCTTTCGCGGCATCTATTGCCCGAGCTTCGGCGATGGAGTGGGTCTCTGCGAGGCCTTGGCCTTGTGCACCAAGGAGATCGAATTTGGCACTGCGATCGCCAACATCTACACCCGCCATCCCTCCGACTACGCACAAACGGTCACCATGATTCACGAGCTGGGTCACGGCCGGTTTCGGTTCGGCATCGGGGTCAGCCATGCTCCCGTGAACTCGCGCCTGGGCGTACCGACCGGAAAGCCTACCGCCGATATTCGCAACTTTGTCGAGCAACTGCGGACTGGAGCGCAGCGCTGGGGCAACTTACCCCCGATCGTGCTCGCCACCTTGCGCAAGCCGATGGTGCAATTGGCGGCGGAGATCGGTCAGGGAGCGGTGTGGGCCAATGCGGCGCGCTCACACATGCCGACCTCGCTTGGCTTCTTGGGGGAGGCGGCGGGCCGTGCCGACTTTTTCGTCGGCAATATGATCCCCACCTGTATATCCGAGGACCGCGCCGCCGCGGCGGCAGTAAATCGCAAGACGCTAAGTGGCTACGTGATGTTGCCCAATTACCAAAATTACTGGATCGAAGCGGGATACAAAGAGGAAATGTTGGCGATCCGCAAAGCCGTTGCTGCTCGTGACTACGACAGGATCCCCAGTCTCATGAGCGACCGCTGGCTCAGCGACTGTACGCTCTATGGCAGCGCTAGCGAGGTGAGGGTTGGCGTCGAAGCCTGGTACGCTGCCGGGGTGCGCACCCCAATTCTGGTTCCCTCATCGACCAGCGGCGGCCAACTAAGGGCGGTCGAAGAACTGCTGACCGCCTTCCACTAGAGTTAGGGAAGGGATAGCGCGATCGCTTTGCAGGCTCAGAGTTGGGCATCATTCACAGCCCTACCATCTCTCGACGCTTAAACCCGGAATACGCGGAAAGCTACGCTCATCGCGCGTTACAACCGCTTGGCCGCGGGCAAGCGCCGTTGCCGCAATCAACAGATCGTGCGTGCCAACCATTTGCCCGCGAGCGAGCAGGTCAGCCCACAGCCGAGCATGGACCCGAGCACTGGCGAGATCGAAAGGGAGCACCGGCAGGTGCTGCAGCAGGCCCTCCACAAAGACCTCGGTTGAGGCGTGATGACGCGAACGACGATGCACGCCATGCAAAAGTTCCGACGCCGTGATCGCCGCGATGGAGAAGGTCTCCGAACGATGATCCTCTAGCGCCCGCCCAAGGTCGAGCTGGCCGCGTTCCGCTGCGATCAAGACGCTAGAGTCGATCACTTTTCCCACGAAGATGACTCGATCATGGCCTGGCACCGAATCGCTTCTTCGACGGTATCGAGAAACTCCGCCGCAGGTTTAGGGAGAGTGCCAAGAAGAGCAAGAAAATCTGCTCCTGTGAATCGGCTGTTTGCAACGGGCGAGAGTTCACACATCGGTCGTCCTCCTTTCTCGATGAGGTAGGTTTCACCCTTGTACCGAACTCGGCTGACCAGCTCGGAGAAGCTGCGTGCCGCGGCAGTGGCCGAGATCACATGGCGCGAGCTGTGCCACGCTTGGGCCCGCACATCTGAGGCCATGGACGCCCCGTCTTCCCCTATCTCGTAGCGAGCAGGTGTCTTGGGATCGTTGATCCGACGAGGATGCGTGGAGGGAGATCTTCGCGATGCCATGAATATCTGATTATCGAATTTTTTGTAAACAACGCAAGCCGTCTCTCGTCTTGGAGCATCTTGGAGCGAGGCATCCGTCGCAGCGGCATCGGGCTCGTGGGGAGACTGTGGCAGTGGATTCAGGAGGCAGTAGACGTGTCGGTATCTACTCCGATGATAACAAGGCCGCTGGCCCCGGCTTGCTGCAACAGATCTTGTTTGTCGAGCAGCAACGTCTTCCCCGCTTCGAGTGCCAGCACAGCGACCTTGGTCTCGACGCAAACTTGCACGGTGTTGGGACCAACAGCGGGCACATCGAAGCGCATGTCCTGCCCCGGCTTGCTGACCTTCACCACGATTGCGCCAGGACGGCCAGCGCGACGGATGGTAGCATCGGTTCCTTCTATGGCTTCGACCGCCAGGACGATGCGCGACTTGACCACCACCGACTGCCCCACATCCCAGCGACCCACACCCTTGGCGACGTCGATGCCGTAGCGGATATCCTTCCATTGTTCCGCATCGGGAGCCTTGCTGGTGAGCGGCCCCAACGGTGCTAGCAAGCTTTCCAGAAAGATTGTCGACTCAACAACTGGAATGCCTTCCGATTCGAGTTCTGCCGCCAGACCCCGCAGCAACGAGTCGTCTCCAAGGGTCGTAAGGCGCGACAGAAACCGCAAACCACGCTCGTCGGGGGCGAAGTGCTCCAGTAGCGCCTCCTTACGGATACCGCCTGCCATAACCGCACAATCGACCCCGGCCTTCTTGAACGTGTCCACGAGGGTTCCGAGTTCCCCCACCTGCACCCAGACTAGGTCAGGCACTTCGTCGGCAAGTTCGGGAAGCGTCTCGCCGCGATGCCCCACCGCAACTACGGCTACGCCTTGCGCACGAGCCGTGCGCGCAAACAGGACAGGGAAGCGACCGTTCCCCGCGATCAGGCCAACGCGGCGCACGCCTTACTCATCGTCGTTGCTGCGACCGCGCACACGGCACAGCCCACGCTCGGAAGTAGCCAGAAACGCAACGAAGTGATCGATCGCAGTGCACGAGGGCACTTCCGCCCGCACCTTCTCGATGGCTTCCGTCAGCTTGAAGCCGCTGCGGAAGACAAGGCGATACGCCTCCTTGATGTGGCGGATGGTGTCGGCATCGAATCCACGTCGGCGCAAGCCAATGAGATTGAGACCGTGCAGCACGGCTCGATCTCCGGTGGCGTTACAGAAAGGGGCTACGTCTTGTGACACCATCGAACCAGCCCCGATCAACGCTGACTCGCCGATCCGTGCGAATTGATGGATACCCGACAATGCCCCAGCGATCACATGGCTTTCGACGACCACATGCCCCGCTATCTGCACGCCGTTGGCAATGACGCTACGGTTGCCGAGGGAACAATCGTGAGCCACGTGCGCGTAGTTCATGAGCAGATTGTCATCCCCGATCCGCGTCACCATGCCACCCCCCTCGGTGCCCAGATGCACAGTGACAAACTCGCGGATCTGATTGCGCTCCCCGACGATAAGTTGAGAGTCTTCCCCGCGATACTTGAGGTCCTGCGGCACCGCACCCAGTGACGTGTGGTGGAAGATGACGTTGTCGCGCCCGATGGTGGTATGCCCATCGATCACAGCATGCGCGCCAACCCGTGTGCCGTCCCCGATCTTCACCTTGGGCCCGACGCATGCATACGGTCCGATCTCGACGCCAGCCCCTAACTCGGCGGTGGCCGCCACGATCGCGGTGGGGTGGATGCTCACAAAGGAACCTTCGGAGTCTCTGTGAGCATCAGCTCAGCCTCGGCAACCACGTTGCCGTCGACGCGAGCGACACCCTTCATCCGCCAAAGCGGACGTCGCTGGCGCAGCAACTCTACCTCGAGGAGCATTTGGTCGCCGGGGAGCACGGGCCGCCGAAAGCGGGCTGCATCGATGCCGGTCAAGACTATCGCGTATCCCTCCCGCACGCCGTCGCTTGAGCGGTAGGCCAGCAAAGCCCCGGCTTGCGCCAAGGCCTCACAGATCAGAACCCCTGGCATCAGAGGTTGGTCTGGAAAATGGCCTCGAAAATACTGCTCGTTCACCGAAACGTTCTTGAGCGCAAGGATGCGGTTCCCGTCTTCCAGCTCGAGCACACGGTCGACAAACTGAAACGGGTAACGGTGCGGCAGCAAGGCCGAGATCTCATGAAAGCCGAAGCCGCTCGGTTTCTTCGCGTCCATGATGGCAGAAAGGTGGCCGCCCTACTTTTTCTTCGAGGGATGCTTGCTGTTGTACTGCTCAAGGATGGTATCGGTTATGTCGGCACTCTTGGCGCCGTAAAGGAAGCCTGTTCCTGAGGCTTCCAGGATCACGGTGTAGTTCTCGCGATCCCCGTACTCGCGAATGATCTCTTGCAGGTCCTTGAGGATGTCCGCAGTCAATTCCTGGTCCTTGCGCTGCAAGTCCGCCTGGGTGTCTTTGTAGCTACGCTCGAAGTCGCGCAATTTCTTGCGATAGTCCTCTTCGAGTTCGAGACGCTCGTCATCCTTCATGACCGCGGCCTTCTTCTCGATCTTTTCCTTCATGCCCTCCAACTCGTCCTTCTGACGCTTGAGGGATCCTTGCAACTTGTCGACCTGGCCTTTGAACTCTTCCTTGGCCTTCTTCCCGGCTTCCGATTCGTTAAGCGCGCGCTGCAAGTCGACGTAGGCGATCTTGGTATCGGCTGACGCTGCCGACGCTACCAACAACGCTACAAGCACCAAAGCTGCTGACCTCATGAAACCATGCCTCCTACTTTCGGAATCTCGATCCAACGTCCTGCACCGCCCCAATCACGGCGGGCCACCAAAGGAAAACATAAAGGCTTGCTGGCTATCCCCGACGCGCGGGTTGAGCGGAAAGCCGATTTCGAGACGTAGCGGCCCGATGGGGGAAAGCCAACGGATCCCGCCACCCGCGGCCATGCGCATGCCGCTGAAGGAAATGCCATCCGCGGCGGTAAATGCATTGCCGGCGTCGAAGAAGCCGACACCCTTGAGGCCCATCGACTCGACGATGGGAAAGATAAGTTCGTTGTTGAAGATCAGTTGCTGGCTGCCACCAATCGACTCGCGATCGAAGCCCTGCGCCTTATCCTCTGCGAACACAATATTGCGGGGGCCTAGCGAAAGGATACGGAAGCCGCGCACCGAGTTGATTCCACCCGGAAAGTACCGCTCGAACAGCGGCAGCTCACGTTGATCTCCGTAGCCGAAACCGTACCCCAAGGTGCCACCCGTCGAAGCCACAAAAGTGCCCAAGGTGTCGTTCCTGTAAAAAGGATAATACCAGCGTCCGCGTGCCTCGAGCTTGATGAACTTGGCACTGCCGCCGACACCGGCCACCTCGAGACCCAGGTCCTGCAACGAGCCAGCCGTCGGATCAAAGGGATGGTTGCGTGTGTCGCGCAAGAATCGCGGTGTCAGGCTGCTGATTAGGGTCGTCCCTTGCTGGGTGCGGATCTGACTAGAGGCACTGCTGCTGACGTCGGAAATCTCGGCTTGCTCCAGCCGATATTCGAGGCCGATTCGAGAATCGAGCAACGAGAAGCCAAACAGCTTGTACCAGCCGAATCCGCTCAGGGGGTAAAAGGTACGGACCGAGCCACCCGTGCCACCGCGGGTGAACTCGTTGAAGATGAGCTGCCAGTTGAACACCGAAAGTCCGGCGGTGACCTGCGTATCCAGAAGATAGGGCTCGGTGAGGTCAAGGCTGAAGTTGCGGCGGATCTGACCGAAATCGGCGTTTAAGGTCAGTCGCAAACCGCGCCCAAACAAATTGATCTCCGAAAGGCGAACGTTGAACAAGAAATTCTCACCCGAAGAAATGCCGGCACCCGCGGAGAAGGAGCCGGTCGACGCTTCCTTCACGTCGACCAAGAGATCGAGCTTGTCGTCTCCCGCGGCTTTGCGAGTGGTGATGTTGACGTCCTCGAAGTACCCCAGCCGGCGCAGACGTTCCTGGCTGCGGCGCAGCTTAGAGCCGCTGAACTGTTCTTGCTCCTGCAGCTCGATCTCACGCCGCACCACTTTGTCCCGCGTCTTGGTGTTGCCGCTGATCTCGATCTTGTCGATCGACACGGCGGGACCTTTGCTGACGCGGTAGGTGACGTCGACATCCTTGTCCTTGGGGCTTACTGCCGTGTCGGGGTTGACGTTGACGAAAGCGTAGCCGTCGTTGCCATAGAATTCCGTTAGTGCCGTGATGTCGTCGCGCAACTTGCTGGTGCGAAAAATCTCGCCACGCACCATGTTGAGCTTGTTGATCGCCGGCGTCATGTCGTCGAGTAGGTCGCCGGCAATGTCGACGGTGCCGACGTGGTACTGGTCCCCCTCGTCGATTTTGATGGTGACGTGCAAGCCGTCTTCCTTCCGCTCGATCACCGGTTCATCCACTTTCACGTCGATGTAGCCATTGTCGTAGTAGTAGGCGGTGATGCGCTCGATGTCGGTCTTCAGCACCTCGCGATCGAGATTGCCCGCACCGGTGATAAACGAGATCAACGACTTCTCACGCGTCTGCATGACTCGCTGCAAACCGGTGGGCATCGGGTTCCAACTCGATTGGGGAAAAGCCCGCGCACCTTCGAAGGTGAGCTGTGAGATGCGCACGATCTCGCCCTCATCGATCGTGTAGGTAAGCAAGACCTGATTATCGCCCACGTCTTCCGTGGACGATTCTATCTTGGCGTCGAGGTACCCTTTCTTGTCGTAGAGCTTCTTGGCTTCTTCGATTCCTGAGGTAACTTTTTCTGGCTCAAGAATGGTATTGGGCCGAGCCTTGAGCGCAGGCTCCAGATCTTCGCGGTCGAGCTTGTTGTTGCCTTCAATGCGTAGCTCTTTGATCAGCGGGCGCTCGCTGACCGTGTAGGTGAGCACCCATTCGCCGTCCCGTTGCGACCAGTCCACCTCGATGTCGTCGAAAAACCCCATGCGGTAGAGAGCCCGCAGGTCGGCATCGACCATCTCTTCGTTTAAGGAAAGACCGCTGTGCGCTTGCAGGTGGATGCGGATCGCATCCACCTCGACACGGCGATTGCCGGCAATCACAACGCGGTCGATACGTTCCCCGCCTTGCGCCAACGAGACCGCGGCCACTCCCCACTGCACCAGGGCGATTCCCAGGCACAGCCGGGCCCAGGGCATCAGCGACGTCCGGGCATAGAGCCATACATACAGAAGAAACCGCGCCGGCAGGAGCGTAGACAACAGGAGACGCAATCCAACTTCCTTCCCAAGGTAGCGCGGTAGTGTAATCGTGAGACGATCCCTAGGTACTGAAACGGCGGTCACGGTTAGCAAACGCTTTCCGGGGAGTAAACCCAAGTGCGGCCTGTCTGGGCGGTAGTACGGCGGCCTGGTTCCTCGCCTAGCCAATACCAATGCTGGTGCATGGAGAGCGATTCCTACCGTGTACACGCTTCGAGACGGCGCCGGAAATAGTCGGGCTCCTCAACGCGAAGGGTCAGGCGACGCGCCGCTCTGGGTCGGTGTTGCGGAGATATTCCTGGACCGAGGCTACTCCGCGCTCCATCGCCTCGAATAGGCTCTCGACGTGCTCGCGTGTATTCACCAATCCTTTGGCGCGGATCACGCCCGACGGGTCAATAAGCACGGCATAGGGCAGCTTACTTACGCGATAGGTGATCCCGAGTTCGGTCGACAACACATAGAGACGAGACGACAAGGCGAAGGCGCGCACCATCTCTTCATGTTCGGCCCGGGCTCCATCGCTGGCCAGTACCAGGCGTAGCCAGCTTTGCTCGCGCTGCAGGATAGACTCGAGAATTGCCAGCATGGTCTTGCACACCGGACAAGTGGGCGAAACGAAAACCAAGAGCGTGCTCTTTGCCTCCGCCGCGGCATCACCCAGCGTCAGGGGCTGCCCGTTCCAATCGACCAGATCGAAGCGCGGCGCGATGGTACCGACCTGCGGGCCTTCTTGTCCCATCAGCGCCCCGGCCGGAGCCACGCGTTCGTGGAGAACTCCTACCTGACGAGCCAAGGCGAACACGGTCAGCGCCAAACCCATCACAAGCAACCACAGCAAGACGTTGGAGATGAGCAGCGCCTCAAGCATCGGGCGCCTCCGCGAAGAGAGGCCAAGCAAACAACGGCACGAGCACGTCCAGCGCTCGGTACAGCAATGCCGCCGTAGCCACGGCAGCAATCACCGTTACCGCATCGAGCCAAGTGAGCAAACGGTCGGCGGACGGTACCGCAGCCGCAAGGACGAAACACACAAGGAGACAATTGCGCCACACCAAGCCTGCGGAAAGACGCCGCGTGTGCCCCCAAGCAGAGCAGCCACAATCGATGTGCACGCGGCCACGCCGAAGGTTGATGCCGATGGCAAACGCATAGAGACACAGCAACCCCGCAGCAGCGATGGCGGCGACCGCTGCTGTGGCCGCGAGCATCACCATGACGGCAAGGCTCGTTTCCGCGGCTGCAACAATCGGTGCTGCCACTGCCGGCCCCCACTTTGGCAGCAGATTGTAGTCTGAAATAGCGGAACGGAAGCTCGGCAAGTCGCGCCACTTGTGCAGCGCCGCACTCCCGAACAGCAGCGCGACGCACGCACGCAGAGCCAACACCAAGGCGGGATCGTGAAGCAGTCTCACCGCGCGGCGCTCCCCTGCCACGGAGCCAAGAGAAGATCCGTTGTCCATCCCGTCGGCTGCACGCGCTTCAAGAATGCGCCGCTGGTTGCATCGTACACGCCAAGCGAGCCACTGAACTGGCTCGCCGTGATCAACAGCGGTGCGTCGTCACGGGTCACCTGAATGTGACTGACCGCCGCCGGCAACACCTGGTCGAGAAGCCATTCGGTCAGACGCGGCAGCGGCCATACCCAATCGCGCCACGGGTCGATGCTCATACCGTAAAGAGTGAACCCGGGATTCACCAGCCGGATCCGCTGAATGCGCCGCTTTTCCGCCAAGTCGTAGACCCATACCTCCGCACCCGCCTCCTTGTGGCTTCCCGGACCACCTTGGTGCATCAGCGAATACAGCCGGCCACTCTTCTCATGTACGGCAAGGTGCTGTGCCCCGCCCACGCGCCAGTGTTGCTCGTAATCCTCGGCGCTCAGCAACGACCATGGCGGCACGGCTTTGATCTCTGCGCCGGCTATGTCGACGCTGTGCAATTGCCCTGCAAACGAAACGAAAAGCCAGCGATGGCCACGGCGCACTGCCTTCTCGGTGACCGGGTCGGTACGCGGATCGTGAAACGGTGCTGTCTGCTGACGACTGCTCTCGCGCCCTTCTTCATCCAGGGTGAGGACGAAAAGGGCGCCGTCGGCACAAATCGAAAAGAAGCGGCGTGGGCCTGCTGCGTAGACAAGGCTGCAACCGGGAGTCGTGATCTCGGCACTGACCGCACGTTTCTCCAAGTCGACAATGGTAAGGCCGGTCCCCGTCGTCCAATTAAAGATTGCAGCGAAGCGCTGGTCATCCGAAAGCGCCGCATGTCCAAGGGCTACGGCGTTGGTCGCCCGCTTGGGCGGCAACACCACGTCGCCTACGTATGCAAGCGTCGTCGAATCATGGATCTCGAGAACATCGGTGCGTTCGCCGTGCCAGCGTCGCGAGAAATACGTCGCAGGAATATAGATCTCGCCTCGGCGTGGGGAGAACAACGGCAAGAAGGGCCCGTACCCGCCGTTGATCTGGCCGAGGTAGCGCCCACTGTCGAGATCCAGCAACGCCAAGCGTTCGAGCACGATATCGACAACGCCAACCCAATGGGGACTCGGCGGCGACAGTGATTCAATCGTGCCCGTCTTCTCTGCTGCGATCTCGGCCCCTGCTCGCGTCACGAACAGGAAGAAGATTGCGGCCCACATCGTGTTCCTAAATCGGCACATGCAGGTAGCGCGACTACCACGGACCTCGGTGCAACGGCAACGCCCCGATTCCCGATCTGAAGTATTTGCGCCGCGCAACACAACGCCTGCGAGCAACGCGCCATTGCTTGCGACCACTCGGGTGGCGCTGGTGCCTAGAGTCTTGTGCTGACCGGCGACGATCGGTCTACGGCTCGGAGTCTGTTTCTTTACGCTCGGCAACACGGCTTGGGGGTGGTTGGCCGTTCCACCAGGTCCAGTCCATTGGGTAGACATCGGGATCGAAGATAACCCAATACAGGTGCCAGATCAGAATCGACAGGGTAGCGAGGATGGCTTCGTAGAAATGCAGCGCGGTGGCGACATCGAGAACCCAGCCGGGGAGGTAACGCATGGTGATGTTCTCAAACCACAGCACGAACCCCGTGGCGCCCATCATGGCGCAACCCCAAAGAAAGGCCCAATACTCGAGCTTTTCGATGTAACTGACGGAACCGGAGTGGGGGCGCTGCTGGCGTGCCCCGAGGTAGAAGGCCAACGTGCCGAAGAGGGCGCCGAGGTCGTGCCAGCGCGGCAAGAACGCGCGCATGCGCTGGCGCACTGGGCGGCGGCAGAGTACATGCAGTAGGTGCCAGACCACGGCAAGCAGTAAGACCACTCCGGCACCGCGGTGGATTAGGCCGCGCAGTCCCAATCTGGTCTCCCAGCGCAGCAGCGGCGCCGCCCACCAGGCTTCCGGGTAGGTGAGCGCAAAACCGGTGTACACCAGAATCGGAAAACTGATCATTACCAGGCGATGTTGCCAGCGCAGGGAGCGGCTCATGCGCTCGCGGGGGCTGGCCTCCGCCGGCCATTGCGGCACTGCGGGCCGCCGTGCCTTGTGCACGAGATCGAGCAGGTTGTGAAGAAACATGAAGCCAACGGTGAGCCCGATCAGCCACAAGTAAACGTAGCGCACCCAAGCTACCGCCTTGGTGTTGTTAGAGTCAGGCGCGCCGTGCACAGAAACGGATCGCAAGGTTTCGCCCGCGCCTGGATGACACTTGCCACAGGTGCGCGCCAGATTGTCGACATGGACGTGCGACAGGGGGTCTCTCGACGACCGGATATCATGCACGCCGTGGCAACTGGCACAGTTGGCGACCGTCAGTTGACCCGCCCGCAAAGCGAGGCCGTGGTAGCTGTCTTGGAAAGCGGAAACTTTGCCGAGGCCGAGGCCGAGCTTTTCGCTCAAGCGCTCGTTGGCGTGGCAGCGGCCGCAGGTCTCGCCCGGGATGTTGGCGGCAAACACCGGCGATGTCGGCTCGCTGGGACCAAGAATCTTGTGCTCGCCGTGACAGTCGGTGCAACTCGGTGCCTCGGCAACACCTAGTGCCAAGGCGTTGCCGTGTACACTGTTGCGATAGGCCTCGCTGATCTCGGCGTGGCAGGTGCCGCAGGTGCTCGGCACGTTGGCCCGTGCCAGGTGCGAGGCGGTATCGTTGGAGGGGAGGATCGCATGGGCGCCATGACAGTCGCTGCACACGGCGCCGTGCTTGCCCGCCTCAACAGCGCGCGCGTGGGCACTTTGCAGGTATGCTTCGACGGGACGAGCCACGCGCAACTCAAGCTTGTCGACCAGCTCCACATCGGCATGGCAACGGGCACAGGCCTTAGCTTGCCGCGACCAGTGCATCGGCGACGCAGAATTGCTGTGCCCCAGAGCCTGGTGCATGTTGCCATGGCAATCGGCGCAAGTAGCTCCATGATCCGCCTGGGCGCCCGCACCGCCCTGAGCTTTGCTGTGCGCCCCTTGTGAATATTGGGCGACCGCCTCTTCATGACAGGTCGCGCAGGTTTCCAGGGCCACGCGCTGTGGCGGCACATCGTCATGCGGGCCTTCTTGGATGTGGGTGTGGCACGACGTGCACTCGAAGGCCGCGTGTTCTGAGGCATCGAATCCTTCGAGGGTGTGACAGGTCAGACAGTCGTCGTTGTCGGCAAGGGCACGTATTGCAACCAGCAGCAACACCAAAGCCGCGACAGACCAAGCATATCGGTGTCGACGCATTTCTCCAAATCAATCCTGGGCCCTACGCCTCGCTACTCGCCACCTAGCAACTTGCATTAGGACTCTCCGCCGTTGTGGCACTCATGACACTGCATCGCTTCCCAAGCATCTCCCACTTCCTCGGCGGGGTGGACAAATGTCAGTCCGCTGCGATCGGAAGCAAAGTGCATCTCCCCCGGCTTTCCTTGAGCCATGATCGAGTGACACAAGCTGCAGTCGTTGCTGAGGACCGTCCCGTCGCTGCTGCGGTGGTTGCCGTCGTGACAACGAAAGCAGCCCGGTGCCATGAAGTGCCCAATGTTGTCGGGGTAGGAATCCCAACGCACTTTCATTTCGGGAAAGAAGCTTTGTAGGTAGATAGCCTTCACCTCAGAGATGGCCTGCTGGACCGCAGTCGGGTTGGACCCTGGCACGGCAACCCTGGCGAAGTAGTTGCCGAGGCCGTTCTCGATCGCGACAAGGGCAGCATCTTTGGTCGCATACTCCTGCGTCAACAGCTTGGCCGCTTCACGCTTGATCCCGGGCAGCGACGCGTCGATGCGATCCGTTGCCATGGCAAGGTTCAAGGCGTTGCGCGGTGAGCGATAAATATGTGTGGGCCGGTTATGGCAATCGACACAGTCCATGACGCGCTTGGTGGCACCGTTGATCTCTTCTGGCGTGGGGGCATCGTCGGTGCGGAACTCGCGGCTCTCACCGGTCTTTAGATTGGTGGACCGCACCCACGGGATCACTTGGCGTTGTTCGTCATGGGCGATGTATTCGACGCGATTCGACGTGCTCATGTGCCAATGGATGCCGCCACCATAGGCGGTGCCGGAGCCGCCTCCGCCAGTCTTGATGAGCAGATCGATCTCCCAGCGTGTATTGGCATCGTCGGAGAGGAAGTGCACTTGGCGGCGTTGCTGAAACTCGTAAAATTTCTCGGGCCAGTGGCACTGCTCGCAGGTGTCTTGTGCCGGACGTAGGTTGTGTACCGGGACCGGAATCGGCCGCGAGTATTTCTCGAAGAGAACGGAATACACCTGATAGAGCCCAGATAGCTTCGATTTCACATACCAGTCGGCACCCGGGCCAACGTGGCAATCGACACAACGCACGCGCGCATGTGGTGAATTCAGATAGGCCGTGTGCTCGGGTGCCATTACCGAGTGGCAGGTGGTGCCGCAGAAGGCAACCGACTCGGTGTACTCATAGACCTGAAAGCTGCCAAAGGCTGACAGAAACAACAGTAGGATCGAACCGACCACAAAGATCGCGGAGGCATTACGCGTGCGCGCCTTGTTGAGGTCGAGCACCGGCAGTTGCTCAATCGACCCGCTTCCCGTGCGTGCGATCAGGCGCCACTCTCGCCACATGCCGATGGGAATCAGCCCCAGCCCAGCGAGTAGGAAAGCTGGTACAACGATGAAGATGACGAGACTGGCGTAGGGCTTGTGAGCCGCATCGGTGAGCGAGTGCAGGGCCAACAAGAAGAAGAAGATCAGCAGAGCCAGGCAAGCGGTGCCCGCACCGGCGTAGCTGATCCAGTTATGGACGGAACGTGGAAGCTTCACGCAGCCTCAATCACTCAGTCGACGGAGACTGTCCGAGAGCTTGTAGGTGCATTCGCGTGTGCGAATCCAGAACTGTCCATTGGCAAGAATTGATCGAGCATCGCACTGAGGAGTCCGCGGCTGGAGAAAGTTGTCTCAAGGCACAAGACCTGGGACTCGCGCACGGCCACGTCAAAGTCGCCTCCGGAAGACCTGATGGGGCTCCATCCGACGCGGGCTGGGGGCAGCCCGTCTCCAATGCTC
>CAZGSN010000331.1:0-6018 GCA_964528465.1 uncultured Binatia bacterium (SeqCode) | reverse complement strand
TTCTCGCGAGGGCACTGGGAACGGCCTTCGAGACGCGGCCTGGACAGATGGCCGCTCCTCAGGCCGAACGGAAAATTTGTTGACTGAGCCCAGCAACCGTTCGCGCTGAGGAGCCGCCTCCTGAGTAGCGAAGCGTATCGACGGATTTTGGCGGCGTCTCGAAGCGCTAGGCCAGTCGCCGTGCACGCCAACTGAGGTTTTCGGGATCAGGAGATAGTAGAACAGATTCTCTGGTTGAGAATGGAATTCGATACCTGCGCTCCGGTAACTTCAGACAAGCGTGCGCAGGAAGTCGACGGCTGGGCAAACACGTATCCCCTCGCGGCTGACGTAATCCTTGCGCCCAACCGCGCTGATCTGCCAAGCATCACAGTCGGGGAAGCGCCCCTTCAGATACCGCAGGCCTTTGTCGACATCGGTGTCGTTCCACTTGGCCTCTATGCTCATTAGTGGACGGCGACGCTCTGTGATTACAAAGTCGACCTCGCGACCGTCAGTGTCGCGAAAGTAGCGTAGGTCCAAATCACGCCCGGCTACGTCCTGCTGATAGTGCACCCACTTGAGAAGGTGCGAGGCCACCAGGTTCTCGAAGCGCGGGCCCTCATCGGGGACCAGCGTCCAGTCGAAGTGATAGTGCTTTTGCTCCTTCTTCACGGCACGGATCCTCGGACTACCGAACGGGGATAGGCGGAAAACCGCATACAATCGCTCAAAGATGTCGATCCAGTGCGCTACGCTCTTGTGACTGACGCGCAGGTCCTCGCGTAGGGCGTTAATCGACAGCGGTGCGCCAACCAGTTCCGGCAGGCGAATCATCAGTAGCTCCAGGTTGCCGAGGTCCTGCACCCGCTCAAGATCGACCAGATCTTCGCGAATCAGCCGGTCTCGATACTCGCGCGACCACCGTCGCGCCTCGACGGCAGAGCCACCGAAGAACGGCTCGGGAAAACCGCCAAGCTCCAGTAGGTCCCGCAACTGCGCCGGCGTAGACACGTCCAACTCCGCCACCGACAGCGGGTGTAAGCGCAGTAAATGATACCGCCCCTGCAGCGAGTCGCCTCCGTGGCGGTACAGATCCAGGCGTGCACTCCCCGTGACCAGGATCTGCTGCTGGCGTCGGCGGTTGTCGAACAATCCCTTCAAGAGACCGCGCCACGAACGGTACTTATGAATCTCGTCGAAGATCCACAAACGGCTCGGTGGCAGCTCTCCCCGGAGGATGCAATCCCGGTGTGCGGCTACGTCCCAGCTCAAGTAGCCCTGCGCCGCGCCAGGAAGTTGTTTGGCGAGCGTCGTCTTGCCGACTTGCCGCGGGCCGGCCACAAAGACCATCTTCTTGCGCAGATCGGTGCGGATCTGTGCCTCAAGGTAGCGACGATTGCCTGGCACGAAGCGCACGATACTGCGATTTTCCCCTACAGTCAAAAATACAGACGGCGATTTTCACCCATGCGTGAAAATCCCCGTCTCCGGCCGACCGCTCTTGGTTGGATGCAACTGCCGATTTTGGAACCCGACGGGTTGCTCGCACAAGTTGGGGCGTGCAACTCTGGAGCTACGCAAGGCGCACCGGCAAACTGGTGCACCGAGCACCTCCTTTGCCGTGAGCCCAAGCTTGGCCCAAGACTGAATGAACCACAGAGAACACCGAGGGCACAGAGAGGAAAGGCTTGCATCTCCGTATTCCTCTCTGGGGCCTCAGTGGCCTCTGCGGCTGAGAATCCTATTTCCCTGATCAACTCAGAGCCGTCGAGATCAGAAGTTCTGAGGCCGTAGGTCGGAGGAACAAGGAGATTGGAGAAGTTGCTTATCCACGCTGACGCATCGCATTGGGAAATCTATGCACCACGCAACGAAATCAGGAAATCGTAGAACCAGAGTCGACGCCTGGCATTGAATCTGGAGGACTATGCGGCGGTGCTCGCGTGCCGTGCCTGGCGCACTTCGAGCATCTGGTGCAGCAACTGTGCGGCGTCGATGGGTGCGTCGTAAGGCTCTCCGCGTAATTCACGGTAGGCACGCTCGATGTTGAAAACGACGCGCTCCGGTTGCGTCCAGTCGGCATACGGGCCCAAGTCGATACGCTTGGCCGCACCCAAGGCAGACACCCCGGCATCGAAAAAGCGCTTGGACTCGCCGCGTACGTAGACCAAGTAGCTCTTCATCTCGCGCAGCCCCTCCACCCCACACAGCGGCCCATGGCCGGGCACGACCTGCGTGGGGCTCAGGGCAATCAAACGATCGAGCGCATCGATCCACGCCTGGTAGGTCCCTTCCCAACCCAGCGGGGAGCACAGGCGAAAGAGGATATCCCCCGTAAAGAGGATACCGGTCTCGGGCAGATAGGCCACCACATCCCCAGCCGTATGTGCTGGCCCGACGTAGAGGAGGCGGACTTCGACGCCCTCGAGGTCGAGATCCAGCCTGTCGTCAATGAGCGTCGTGGGTGGCGTGAGTTCGACGCCGCGGAAATCCCAGTTGGCAAACGCCGCTCCCAAGGCAGCCATCGCCGGGTCGCTGCTGCTCGCCATCCCCGCCAGCATCTGCATTACCTGCGGCTGTTCCTTGCCAAAGCTGGCGGCGCACAGCCGGTGCCCGATGATCTCGGCTCCGGTGAACAGTTGATTGCCCCAGCAATGGTCGCCGTTGTGGTGAGTGTTGACGACCCGTCGGGCCGGGCCAGACCACACGCCGGCGTAGAGATCGATCATGGTTTGCGTGTGCGGCAGATCCCAAAATGTATCAATGACCAAACCGCCGCCGCGGTTGATGAGTCCGGAGTTGCTCGTCCCCAGTCCCTTATCCTCTTGCAGACAGGCGTAAACGTCGCGCTCGATCTGGCGAAGCTCCATGGTGACCTCACTTGTCCGCGTAACCGTTGGGATGGGTACGGTGCCACTCCCAAGCGCTACCGATGATGGCCTCTAGGTTTTCGAATCGCGGCTTCCAGCCAAGCTCGCGGCGAATCTTGTCGGAACACGCGATCAGCGTTGCCGGATCACCCGGGCGCCGGGGGTTTTCTTGCGCAGGAATGGCATGACCCGTGATGCGTCGTGCGCTGTCGATGACCTCACGTACGCTAAAGCCCTTGCCACTACCCAAGTTGAATACCAGCCGCTCTTCCTTGCCCTTGCCCTCGAGGAGAGCCTGCAACGCTAGCACGTGTGCCGCAGCAAGATCGACGACATGTACGTAGTCGCGCACACAGGTGCCGTCGTCGGTTGGATAGTCGCTTCCGAAGATCTGCAGTCCGGCACGTTTGCCCAGCGCTACTTGCAGGGTGAGGGGAATCAAGTGTGACTCCGGGTCGTGGTCTTCCCCACGCTGCGCCGTAGCGCCGGCCGCATTGAAGTAGCGCAAGCTTGCGGAGGCCAAGCCGTGAATACGGCCGTACCAATCGAGCACACGCTCGACCAGCAGCTTCGATTCGCCGTACACGCTGGTCGGTTGCAGGCGGTCGTTCTCCGTAATCGGTGTGCGCTCCGGATTGCCGTACACCGCCGCTGTCGAAGAAAACACGAAGCTCTTCACCCCGTGGGCAAGCATGCACTCCAAGAGTTGCAGCGTGTTCAGCGTGTTGTTGCGAAAGAACCGCTCGGGCCAGCGCATCGATTCGCCCGCCTCGATGGAGGCGGCAAAATGCAGAACGGCGGTCGGCTTCTTTTCGCGCAAGACTGTTTGCACCGCCGCGGCATCGGCGAGATCGCCGACGACGAGTTCGGCACCGTCGGGCACCGCGGCACGGTGCCCCTTGCTGAGATTGTCGAAGACGACGACGCGGTAGCCAGACGCCAGCAGCTCGGCCGCTACGGTACTGCCAATAAATCCCGCCCCTCCGCTCACCATTACGGTTTGGTTCACGCCTGTCTCCTTCGCTGTCGTGGGTGCATGGCTACCAGCACTTTCATACCTCCAACCCTACCGCCCGCATGAGTTCCAGTGCGTTGCTGTGGGTTACGACTCCGGGGCGCATGGTGTAGTCGAAGCGCATCTCCCCTTGCTCGAGATGGTCCTCGAAATGCACGTTGGCGGTGATCGGCGCGAGATCGTCGCCGACGCGGGCGAGGGCCAGGTCGTGCGTGGTGACCAGCCCAATGGCGCCGCGCGCCAAGAAGCCGCGCACCAGAGCCTCCGCGCCAATGCCGCGATCGTGCGAGTTGGTCCCGTGCAGAACTTCGTCAAGCAGGAACAGGAGCGGCGGCTCGCCGCCCGCTAGATCCATGACTTGCCGCAGCCGCTTGATCTCGGCGTAGAAGCGCGAGGTCCCTTCCTGGAGCGAATCTAAGGTGCGAATCGAAGCTCCCAGCTTGAGCCGCGACAGGCGCAGGCTGTGTGCCCGTACCGGAGCCCCGGCCAGGGCCAGCACCGTGTTGATGCCGATTGCGCGCAGCAGCGTGCTCTTACCCGACATGTTCGAGCCGCTCACGAGCCGCACCCGCGGGTGCTGCCCCAGGTGGACGTGGTTGCGGACACAGGCCGAGGCGGGCAGCAGCGGATGCCCTAATCCGGTTGCCTCAAAGTATGGGCCGGTTTCGCCAATCTCTGGAAACACCGCGTCGGGATTCTCGTAAGAAAAGTTGGCAAGAGAGCCGAGAGCTTCGACGCTACCAAGGACAGCAAGCCAATTCCCCACCGCCGCGCCGAAGCGAACTCTCCAAGCTTCGATGGCGAGGGCCACGTGCGTATCCCACAGCAACAAGATGCCGATGGGCGCGAAGAGCTGATTCTTGAGAGCATCGAGCAGGTGCACTAGGCGATGTAAACGTGCGATCCGCTGCGAAGCGGCTTCGCCATCGGTGTCGAGGCTGGCGCGCAGAGCCTGTAGTCGTTCCGTCTGGAAGCTGTGCCCCTCGAGCAGCCGCAGAATGTCGGCAAACACCCCGAGGTCACGGTACGGATGTTGGACGGCATGCACGATGTGTTGCACGTGCGGGCGCAGATGACGGGTCAACAAACCAGCCCCGAGGATTGCCGCCAGCAAGGGCAAAGGGCCGGCACCCATTGGCCATGCGGCTGCGCAGGCCATCCCTAAGAGCACAGCCGCGGCCGCTAGAGCACGATACAACGGCAATCGAGGCAGGGGCGGGGTAGAACTCCAGCGCGATAGAATCTCGACATCCAAACCAACGCGCACGTCTTCGCCCGCTAGGGCCAGGGCTTCCCGCAAATCCAGCAACGGAGCCAGCTCGCGCACCGCGGCTTGGCGAGCGCGAATTTCCTCGACACCGGCGGGCGCGAGTAGCCAGCGGGCCAACTGCTCCTCACCGGAGCAAGTACGCGCGGTGCACAGTCTCTCGAACAGGGAGCCGGAGCCGAACAAATCGAGATCAATCGCGTAAGCATGCTTGGCATCGAGAAACTCTGCCCCCGGGTTGCCGGTTCCGATCCAGCGGTCTTCGATGCGCGACAAGCCTTGCGTGTAAAAAGCGGCGGCTCGCTCCGCTTGCGAGCGGGCGCGAATGATACGGTCGTGCTTGCTGATCAAGACAAGGAAGGCGGCAAGCGGCAGCACTGCCCACCATCCTGAGAACCAACCGCTGTCGACGCCCACCCAACCTATCGCCGCCGTTGTCAGAAACGCCGCCATCCGGCCATTCGACAATCGCCTCTCCAACGCCGCCATGCGCGTCACCTCAGTGGTGCGCGCTTGCAGGCGATCTGCGTAGGTGACGGCGGGTGAGGCAGAGTTTGGCATGCGGTGGCAGCAACGACCCGCGTCATTTGGCTGAGCCCCTTTGCCATTGCAAGCCGCCGCCGCAACACGGGCGGTGGTGTCTTGCCGCGCGTGTGCGTCGGCAGTGCTTGCAGCAATGAGCCCGTGAAAGACTGCCTTCTTCGAGCCACGAAGCGAAAACGAACCCTTTCCTGCATCCCCCCTCTCTGGGAACGACGCCCCCCGCACCGGCAGGGGCTTTGCCCGCCAATTCAGAAGAGCTGGATTCCGGCCCTTCGAGACGGCCCCAAAAGAAGGGGCCTCCTCAGGGCGAACGGAAAAAGTCCTTTAAACTCAATAACCCT
>CAZGSN010000330.1:0-6885 GCA_964528465.1 uncultured Binatia bacterium (SeqCode) | reverse complement strand
CAATCCCCGCCCCCTGCTCCCTTCCCAACTTCTCAAAGTCCTTCAACACCGTCTGCGCCAGCTCGTATTCGTTCGCTTGCGCCGCTAGCGTCGCTTTCTGCGCTTTCGTCGCTTTCGTGGGACGGGGGCGGACGAAGTTCTTGGCGTGGATGCGATTCTCGACGCGCTTGATGTCGAGGTCGAGCCGTGCCGCGATCTCCGCGACTGGAAGTCCACCAGCGTACAGCCGGCGAAGCTCCATGTCCTCGTCAACTGTCCAAT
Organism: uncultured Binatia bacterium (SeqCode); assembly: GCA_964528465.1. Classification (GTDB taxonomy): domain Bacteria; phylum Desulfobacterota; class Binatia; order HRBIN30; family HRBIN30; genus CAZGSN01. The sequence goes on along the minus strand of CAZGSN010000330.1, from coordinate 6,624 downwards.
GGCGGTGTGGCACTATGGTTCGTTACCGGCGCGCGTTGCGTACCATGCAGCCTTTCGCATATCTTCTGCCGCATCACCCTTCAATCCGGCCCGCCACATGTACTTGATGGCGTTTCCACGGCAGTACGCGATAAACCCATCACGGCCTAACGCCACACGGATTGCGTCGATACACTCAATCTCGCCGTTGGTGTAGTGGGATGGGTGGTTCACTGGATCGTGTGGTGGCATCTACTCCAGCCCCCGCACCCGCTTGGCTGCTTTCGGTGGTTCCGGTGGCTTGGGGGCCGACGGCGACGTCGGTGTCCCGAACCCATACATGAACACCGCCGGGCCCACGTCCAACTTGACGTGCTGGACACCGTTGATGATATGCGTCGACCGTGGCACAGACTTCATCGCCTCGTACGGCCACGCCCCACCGTTCGCTAGCGCGTACACGTCGCCAGCGTGGTGGCAGAGGACGGTCGGGTCAAACTGTGACCGCGCGTACCGTCCTACGGGTAGCGAGTTGACGTCGTCAATGACATGGCGCATTACACATCCTCCTTGGTTGGATCGACGCCAACTTAAGGCGCTGTCGCGTTCTTGTCAAGCTGTTCGGAGCAGCAGCCGCAACATCCGTGAATCCCCATGTGGTCCACACCACACCGCACGAACCACGCAACGCTGTCCGGGTCGGGGTGTCCGACGCCATGCGAACACACCCGCTCCACGAGTCCCGACGCGCGTAGGTTGATCGGCCATGTGCTCATGCGGTGCTCGCTGGGATTGTGGAACGCACACGGGAACCCCGCGCACTCTTTCTTGTCGTGGACACCTATGAAGTGCTGGCCGTTCACCTTCACTCGTCCCATCTCGTCTCCTCGTTAGCGTCGCTTGCGTCGCTGGCGTGAACGTTACGCCACGCGAGATCCCGTGTCGTTTGCTTTCTCGTGGGTGCGAATGGTGAGTTCTTCCCACCATTCGCGTGCCGAGCGAAGCGACAGGCACCCTTCGCGTCAGCGCGCTAGACGCTTACGCCCCTCCCTCACAGTTCCCCAAACCTAGGCGAATCGAGAACTTGTGTCAAGGCCACCGCCACAAATCTTCATCGAAACTTAATGATTGCTGATTCGCATGCCGCGTGGAACAGCAACCGGCCACTCGGCGGCGATGAAGTGTGGACCGTGGTCGTCCTTGCACACGGCGAGGATAGCGCGCGGCGGTTCGAGCCACCAGTGGACGGTTTCCAGGAAGTGGAAGGCGCACGAGGGGCGCTTGAGCACCACCGCCAGTCGACCGCACGGCGGGTCGATGATCTGTGACGTCTGCTCCATCGGTCCCACGTACATCGTGTCGTTCGCAAACTTCCAGCTCGCCGCACACCACGCGGTCGCCACGCTATCCGGGGCTTGCGAGAACATCACCCACGACTGCGGGTCGAACTTCAGGACGTTAGCGGTCGCTGACGGCGCTTGCGCGCTCGCGACGCTGGCGAGTGAGAGGGCGGTGGCGAGGAGGAGGCGGCGAAGTGTCATCGGGGGACGAGGGCGAGGGCTGAACATCCGAGCACGAAACGAGCGTACTGATCCTTTTCCTTGAGGCAACTATGGGCCTTGATCTGATTCAGGACGACGGTCGTGGAGGTTTGTATGTTTGCTTCTGACACAAGATGCGTCACATACTCGTCCCGCGCCACCTTCTCGACCTTCAGTTGCGCGACGTCGCGCTTGGCGTCAGCCCACGCGGCGCCGGTTCCGAAGATGATGACAACGGCCGAGAGGGTGAGGATGCGGCTTTGGTTGGCGGCGGTCATGGCTGTTGCTCACTGGATGATGTTCCCATAAGGCGCGCCAGCATCGCTTGCGTTGCCGCTCTGGTTGGCATTCCTGCTTTCGATTGCTTGATCTTGGATAGCCGGGAAATAGCTTGTGATGCGCGCTGCCGTCCGGCTGGACTCCACCGATCCATAAGGCGCATGGCGTTTGCAAACTCTGGAGATTGAACACGCTCGCGCGCCAGTTTCGCCAGAAGTGGTTGCGACTCGCGCTGTGCCTTCGAGAATTGCTTTCCTTCTTGGGCTCCTATGGTTTGTGCAACAGCTAACGCCGGATTCCCGTGCAACGCCTGCGCCATCGACCAAGGAGTCACCCGATCGAAGATGTCAGGATCGAGGTACTTGACCGCTTGCGCGTTCCCTGCGTTGGATTCTGCAACGAGCAACGGGCGAAGCATCTCTTTCGCTTTCTGATGGAACCCCTCTAGCCCTCGCTGGTCTTGAAAGGCAAGAGATGCCTTGCGTTCAGCCCCTGGTGACTGGAAGAACTTCAGTAAGGACTGTGCATCGCCACTCACTTGGTCAAGTTGATTCACAAGAGAGCGCGCCGCCCCTTCCCGAAAGGCTGTTCTCATCCCATCACGAACAGACGGAGAGACACCACGACCTATCTTGTCCAAGAGAACATCGACATCACGAACGTCCTTGGAGCCAGTGGCCATGCGTTCTCCAAGTTGAACGGCCTTCTGGTACACGGTGTTTTCTTGGGAGATGTCTCGTGCGGACTTGTATTCGCTTGGGACAAGCTCATCCAGCGTATCGCGCAACTTCTTCATCTTCAGACCGGCAAACACCTTATCCGCTTCCTCGCCACGCTTGGACATCCGCAATAGGCGCTGGCGAAGCGCATCGAAGAACTCCAATCCTTGGTCTACTGGCTCTCCCTTGGAGTTCACAAACGACGGATTGTCGGCCTTTGCCACCATCAGCCGTGCGTCCTGAACGGCCCGCTGCATGATAGGGTTCTTGTCGTCAATCATCTCTTGGAGTCTCGGATCAATCAGAAACTCATGCTTCTTCATCACATCCTTGAACTTTTGCCGGATGTCAGGACGGAACCAGTTTTCGATGTCGTCTACCGCGCGCACGTTTCCTTCTCCACGCGCAACGCCACTCGCCTCCGCTAATGCAGACCCGGCCGCCCCGTGTGCCGCGTCTGCGCGACTTTCCAGTAACCGCCTTGTCGTTGTAGCTTCACGAGATGGGGCGCGGCCGGCTTCCGCTAGTGTTTGGGATGCAAACGGGCCAGCAATATCGGCGAACCGATCATCCGGCTTGGCGCGCCGCACGGCATCCGGTAGATTCGTCATATCCGCGTCAACAGCTCGTCCCATCATCGAAGCTGCAACAGCGTCGGGTTTTCGACTCGCAAGCCAGTTTCGCAACCTGCCTTTGATCTGCGTGGGAAGCGCCATGATCTCTGGTGCAGCCCCCCCGACCACCCCACCCACCACCCCGCCAGCCAGTCCGCCAATTCCACGCTCCCCCTCGTTAGCGGCGCCAGCGCCGCTTGCGACGCCAGCGCCAGCCCCGATTGCGGCGTTCTTGGCGATGCGGGGGAGAACCTTGCCACCGGAAACACCCCCAACGGCCGTCTTAATCATCTGCGGGATCTTCCCCGCGTTCATGATGGCCTTGCCAGCGCTTAGGCCAGTTGCCAACTCTACCGGCAGCGCGAAGGGGTTGGTTTTTCGGATATTGGAAATAGCAGACGCCTCTGCCTTGCGGCCCTGCTCCATTGTCATGCTTGGATCAACGGCGCCGCGAACCGTTCCGATCGCTTCGTCAGCGAACGTTCCGACAAGTGGAATACCCTGGGCCGCCGTACGGCCAAGATCGAGAACAGACTGCCCCACAGCCTTGGCAACCGTGCCGGTCTTGGATCGGCCACGCCGTTGCATGGCTTCGCCAAGAGCCGCCTTTGGTCCTATGGCTGACATCATCGAAGATACAGTACGGTCTTCCGAACTACCCTCTATCTCGGCAACAGCCTCCTCGTGGGTCTTTCCCGCATCACGAAGCGCATCATACCGAGCGCGCCTTGCAGATTGATCCTGCATTAGTAAGGATTCTCCTTGTACTTCTTTTTGCCGCTGTCGTAGGTAAACGGCTCACCCGGAAACTCACTGACGTCTCGGCCGGAACGCTTGGCTATATCCAAGCGCAGTTTCCACGCCTGTTCCAGCATGGTGGTAATACCATCTACGGCGCGCTGCACCTTCTTCTCGTCGGATGACGCCAGCATTGGCAAGTATTCGTCAATGCGTACGACTTCCGTTGGTGTCATGGCCGAGCCGATTTCCGCTCGTGCGGCCGGCGTCATCAGCGCCTGTATTAGCCGCTGCGCTTCTGTTCGGAGTGGATCGGATGTCTGTGTCAGTGTTCCCCACAGCCTTGCAGCCGTCTTGTCGATAGGGCCAGCAAACCCAACACCCTTGTCCATTGCTGCTTGAATGGCACGCTGGGTATCCTTGGCCGTATTGTACATCTTCCCAATCGTATTGAGTTGCGAACGTTCGGCCACTTCCAGCGGCTTCCCGCTGCCAGATCCAGAACCCGACCCAGATGTAGCCACCGGCTTCCATCCAGCTTGCGGTTGCTGTCCAACTGGCACATAATGGTAGTTGCCATTGGGGTCAACAAACGGCCTGTTGTTTTCGTCGCGTTCGCCGGCGCCGGACTGCCTACGATCCTCAATGATAACGCGCGTGGAATTATCCCGCCTATTGTTCACGTCGCGACCCTGTACCGTCTCCGTGTTCATGTCGCGTTGCGCGTCGAACTGCCGGTCGTATCGGCCGCCAGTGTCATTCATCGCTCGCTGATTCCATGACCCCTGTGTCGCGATCAACTCGGCCAGTTGCTGTTTCTGTGCGGCTGCTTCCCGCGCAGCATCCGCCTGCTGGCCACGGACATCAAGAAGTCCTTGGCGATACGAGCCCAGCTCCTGGGTCTTCGCGTCCTCCTGCGCCAGTTGTCGGCGCTTGGCCCATTCACCAAAGAGGTCTTGCGCTTGCGTGCGTTCACGCGCTTGCCGCGTTTGCTCGCCAACGCGCTGGCCTTCGAGCATCTTCGCTCGCGCGCCAGCGGCGCCGACGATGAGGGAACCAAGGTTCATGGCCATCTATTGCCGTCCTCCGAGATAGCGTCGGGGGTCGTAGTTCGGTGCGGTCACGTCTGGGATCATGTTTGCGATGTCGTTATTCTGGCCCCATGACATGGGCTGTGGAACTGGCGCTGGGCCGGATTGTCCGGCCCGTGACTGCGCCCACTGGCTGAACAAGTCTCCGGCTCCGCCGTAGGCGTCTTGCGCCTGCTGGCCGTATCCCGCTGCCTGCTGGCCGTACACGCTAAACGGGTCGTACCCGCCAGCCCCCAGCATCGTCGCGGAGTTCTGGAAGTTCTGGTTGTACTGGTTCTGTTCGGCCGCCTGCTGGGCGATGCGGTCCTGTTGCGCCTGCTGGTCCAGCCCCTGTTGGTAGCCGCGCTCGCCGCGCATCTCGTTCCGTGCCGCCTGCTCCTGTCCGTACAGCCCCTGTTCGTAGTTGGCAAGATCGCCAAAGATCGACTGGTTGCGGCCGAACTGATCCTGCACCGCCTGCCGTTCGCGGCCATACTGATCGGCGCTCAGCCCGTACTGGTCGAGCCCGTACTGGCGTGCGGCCCCGGCCTTGCGGTCCAGGATGTCGTTTCCATAGCGCGCCGCGTCCGTCTGTGCGTTACGCTCGGTGAGTGCATCGTTGCGGCCCACCTGTGCCTGCTGGCCGTAGACGTTCGCCAGGTCCAAGTTCCGACCAAACGCATCGTTCCCGACCGCTCGCTGGCGATCGAATGCTGCCTGACGGTCGGCGTTGTTGCTGTTCTGGTACCCAAGGTTCAAGCCACCGGCAGCGGTATCCAACCCGCCTAACGTCTGGGTGGCGCCCTGTGCCGCGTTCAACTTGTTGATCTGGTCGGACAGCGACTGCTGCGCCGCGTCGGTCGCCAATCCACGCGCCTGCTGCGAGAAGTAATTGTCCTTGGCCTGCTGCACCCCGGTGAGGTCGTTGGTCGTCAGACCCGAGCCCACACGACCGAGGGCAGCGGCCTTCTGGCCGACCGCGCGCAAGTCCTGCTCATAGCGCGGCTGGTATTGATCCTGTAAGAGATTGTACGAGTCCTGCGCCAGCTTCATCCGGTCTGGCGTGTTGTTCAGGGTGTTCGTCAGTTGCTGGCTGATCGTCCCACGCGCCGCGCCAGTGTCTGCGCCATAGGCAAACGATCCCTGCTGCCCCGGCCCTGCCGCCCCACCGAGTCCGGGCTGGTTCACCTGTCCGGCTGCCGCGCCAAGAAACTGGTTCGTCTTCGAGAAGTCCGTGCCCGCCACCGGATTGTATCCCGGCGCTGACTGCGACTGGGCTAGCGTGTTCGATTGGCCCAACTGTTCGAGCGCGGCCGCCGTGTTGACCGGCGTGGGTGTCCCGTAGGTAGACGTGGCATATGTGTTCGCCGCGTTCTGCGTCAGTCCACCCGTCTGCGAGAGACGATCGCTCGGCGTCGCGTTAAACTGCGTGCCAATCAGGTTGGACTGTGGACCAAAGGTGGACGTCGCTGGCGGCGTTTGCGGCGCTGTCGGCGCGGTCGCGTTGACGGCGCCGGCGCCATACATCATCGTCCCCTCAGTCGGCTGGACGCCGGGAACCGGCTTCTTGACCGCTGCCTGCGGGTCGAGCGTAGGGGTTGCGGGTGTTTGCAAGGCCATTAGACCATTCTCCGTTGAGCGATCCCGCCAGCGCGCTGTAAGCCCCCAGGAGCCCCGCCGCCCA
>CAZGSN010000329.1:0-7327 GCA_964528465.1 uncultured Binatia bacterium (SeqCode) | reverse complement strand
GGGCTGGTTCGAAGCGTGCTTGCAATCGCGGACGCACATCCGCTTGCAGGAGGGTGCTGGCGAGACGGGTGAAGAAGTCCATCTCAAATAGCCTCGGCCACGTTGGTCTCGGCCAGCTCCAGGTAACGCTGGCGGCGGGTTGCGCTGAGGCTGAGGATGTCCGCCTCGCTCCAGCCGTAGACACGCGCCAGCACATCGACTTCGCGTAGGGTGCGCCAAGCCCATGCATCCAGCTCGCCCCAAAGAAACGAAGCGATATCGAATCCCGCAGCCCATGCGTGGGCGCAGTCTGGGCAGCTCAAAGAGAGATCCAGATGCGCGAGGGGATCCGCAGCCTCGATGGCCGCAATCACTTCGGCCAGCACATCCGCCGGAATGGCCGCGACCGGCTGCGGCATCTCGTCATGGTGGATGCTGATCACGCAGCATTCGATCAGGTATTGGCGTATGCGGGGCATGTCGGAAAAGCGGCTGGCACTCAACAAATCGGCAACCCGAGGGCTGGTGAAGTGGATGCGCCACGCACCGTGCTGCAACGTCGTCGGAACATCGGAAGTATCGGGCAAGGCATGACAGAGATCGGACGTGTCGAGGGTCAGATCGATTACTGCCTTGCACTGCGGGCAATCGGCCAGGGCGCAAAGTCGGCTGCCAAACACCCAGGTGCGTAGCGTGAGCAAACACTGGTTGCGCTGTCCAAGGCGCAAGCCGAGCACCTGCGGCTCCGCCAATGCAGGTAGAGCAGCCATCAGCACCGGCAGGGTGCGTCGCGCCGGCGGTTGCACCACGCCTGCCTCCCAAGCGTGCAAGAGCTGGGCGACGGACAGCGGCTGCAAGGCTGTGCTCATGGGGGCGTCTGACATCACCGCCACTACACTCCCAGGCTAGACGGACAGGCTAAGCTCGCTAGGTTCGGCTACCTCGCGATCGCGCTCCCAACCCTCATTCTCGAGCTTGATGTGCTCGATGGCGACGGCGTTGGCGTTGGCGTCGAAGTCGGGAAGGGCTTGGAACTCCGACACCCAGCAGCGGTAGATCTTGTAGGCGATCGCGAGCTGTCCGGCTTCGTTGTAGACCTCGAGGATCATGTCCTTGCGGAAATCCTTGAGCGACACTTCCTTGCCGAGACCGGCGCCAATCTGCCAAACCTTATTGGCCCACTTCTCGAACTCGGGGTCGTGTGTGACTCCGCGCTCCAAGGTCAGCGCTTCGTACTCGGTACGGCCAGGTGATTTGCGGCTGCTGCTCGGGTCGCCACCGTCGCGGTGCTTGACGACCTCGGTGGTGCGCTTGAGGGCACCGACCTTGCTCACCCCGGCGACGTAGCGGCCATCCCACTTCACGCGAAATTTGAAGTTCTTGTAAGGATCGAAACGTTGTGCGTTGACGGTAAACTCTGCCATGGGTTCCTCCCTCAGACCTCAATCTGACCGGCCATTTGTTGCAGCTTGATGATGACGAATTCGGCCGGCTTCAGCGGGGCAAAGCCGACGACGATATTGACGATGCCAAGGTTGATGTCGTTTTGCGGCGTCGTTTCCTTATCGCATTTGACGAAGTAGGCCTCACGCGGCGACGCCCCCTGGAAGGCTCCTTGGCGAAAGAGATTGTGCATGAAGGCGCCGACGTTGAGACGAATCTGAGCCCACAGCGGCTCGTCGTTGGGTTCGAAGACGACCCACTGCGTGCCACGGTAAAGGCTCTCTTCGATGTACAGCGCCAGGCGGCGGACAGGGATGTACTTCCACTCATCTGCAAGCTGATCCGCCCCACGCAAGGTACGGGCGCCCCAGACGACACGGCCTGCACCGCGAAAGAAGCGCAGGCAGTTGATTCCGAGCGGGTTCAGCATGCCGTTCTCGGCATCGGTAAGATTTACTTCGAGAGCCTGAATGCCGTTGAGCGATGCATCGAGGCCGGCCGGGGCTTTCCATACGCCACGGGTTGAATCCGTGCGTGCCATCACCCCCGCAATGATGCCGCAAGGGACGAAGGTGTCGACGAGACCATCACGCTTGGGGTCGGCCTGGCGCACGCGCGGAAAGAACAGCGCCGCATTGCGAGCATTCTGCCCTGCCAGCTTGAGTTCGTCTTCAAGAAGCTTCTCACGCGCTGTGCTTGCTGCCCCGTCCGGGTTTGCACTCCAGACTGCGGGTGAATCCACCAGCAGCATGGCGCGGCGCTTTTCGCAGTAGGCAAGGGCCTGTTGATAGACTGTCGAATCGGTGGTCCCACCTCGCACATCCGGCGGGATGCAGAGAAGGTTGAAGAGCTCGGTCTTGTCGAGGGCGTAGAGCCCCTTGTGATCGGCTTGGAAACCATCCGCTGTGAAGTCGTTGGCAGTCAGGCCACCCCCATCGGCACCTTGGGTCTGGACCTTAGTCCATTTTTCAAGCTCTGATTTCTTGCCCGTGTTTGCCGTTGGCAACTTGGGCGGATCCTGCACACGAACCAAATTGGAGGCGCTCTTCAATACACTGTCGACTCCCCGTGGATGATTGGGCACAGCGAGCACGCCCGCGAATCTCTCACTAGGGCCGGCTTCCCCTAAGCGTACGGAGAGATTGAACATCTCCGCCTTCTTGGCTCCGAACCGGGCCGCGACCGCGTCGGTAATATCCTCGACATCGACCCACGCCTGCAGATCGTTGCCCCACACACCCTCGTTGGCCGCTTCGAGGATCAAGGACCCGTTGGCCCCGGGCAGACTCAATGTTGCCTTCGAAGGCGCAGGGGGCTGATCTTCAGCAGGAGCTGGAGGAAGCGAATCGTTCGCCGCCTTTTGGACATCAGGTAAGCTAGCGGTGGAAGCAACGGCAGCGACAGCATCTACTACCTTCTTCACTGCGGCCTTTGCCTGCGCCGACAGACTGGCATCGTTGGCGAACTCCGCGCCCTTCGCCGCCACCGCGGACTTTGCGGCAGCTACGTCCGGGGCACTAGCCGCCGCATCGGCAACTTCCTTGGCCTTGGAATAGGCTAATTCGACCGCGGCGGCACTAGAAATGAGGCGAACCACTACAGCCGTGCTGCCTCCGTTCAGGAAGAAGTCGCGGACAGCGTAACTGAGCATGTAGTCTTGATGCAGGCCACCGAAGACCTTCTCGTAGTCACCGAAATGATTGAGGGTGACCGGCTCGTGCACCGGCCCCCGCCGCGCCCGGCCGATGAAGGCGGTGATGGAGGTGGCGACGCCGGTAATGGTGCGGACGCCGCTGGGGATCTCTTCGATGTAGACACCGGGGTAGGACACTTGGACGGGCATGATTCCTCCTTACGTAGTGGGAAGTGCGGGACGGCTTGTGGCTGAGGATTCGATCAAGAAGACAAGCAGCTTGCTAAGACCGCAGCGCTTGCGCAGGTTGCGCCACCACTGCCGCAGCCGCGCCGGCAGCGATGTCGTGGGGGCTGGGGTCAAATAAGTCGCAAGAAAGGCGCTGATGTCGCCGATGCTTTGGACGTGACGCTGGGCTCCGCTCGGCACATGGGTAATGCGCCCGCGCCAAGCCGTACTGTCGCCAATGGGGTCGCACCACGTCTTGATCACGAAAGACTGGCTGCCGACTTCATCTGCGGCCGGGGCGCCGGCCATCTGCGGTTCCTGCAAGTTGTTCACGACGCGCCTTCCCACCACGGGCGCGTCTGCACAGGCGTCTCGTCAACGTCTCTTGGGCTGTCTTTTTTTGATTGTCGCAGCGAAAAACTTCGGTGAGCGTCAGCCAAAGCGCGGATTTCTCGCTCAGCGCAGCCTTGCTTTGGAAGTGGCGAGCGCGCATTCCAATGCCGAGATCTCTTGGCGCACTTGCTCCTGCATTTGCCCGAGCCGTTCGAGAACTCCACGCAAGCGGCGCAATGCCTCCGGAGCTGCTGTGTCGGTGTTGCCGGGCGGGATTGCCGCAAGGGGCTCGCCGGCGCCCCCTTGGCGAATCTCGTGGTACAGCTCCATGGTTTGCTTGCTTGGATGCACGCCAAGCTCATCCTGCAGCACCGCGGTGCAGCGCCGGTATTGCTGCAGGGCACGCCCATGGTCTCCGGCCAGGAGGTACAAACGCATCAGGTGCTGGTGAGCACTCTCCCGGGCAGGATCGATGCGCAGGATCAACCCGCCCTGGTCGATGGCAGCTTCGTAATCGCCCCGCGCCTCGTGGTAGCCCATGAGCTTGCCGAGCATGGACAGGTATAGGTTCTGCAGGCGCTCGCGCTCGTAGAGGCACCACTCTTGGTACCAGCCTTCGAGAAGATCGCCGCGGTACAAATCCAGCACACGCTGCAAGCGCTGAGCGCAATCGGCGTCGATTGCTTCTGCTGGCATCGGCCTCACCGCCGCCGCAACCTCGTCGAATGCAACGACATCACAGAAGCCAGGCAAGGCTCTTACTTGCAGACCGTCGGCCTCCACCCCCACGCCGATGGAGTTCGTGTCATCGGCCGCGAGCACGCCCTGGAGTTGCCACAGCGCCTGGCGCAGGTACTTGCGCGACTGTGCAGTAGGACAATCCCCCCACAGGACTCCCGCCAAAGTCTCGCGCGCATGCACTCGGTGTCGGTACAAAATCAGGTACGCCAACAGCTCCTGTGCCTTAGTGGAATGCAGGGTGTCGACCGGCATCCCGCGCGACACAAGGCGGAGCTTGCCAAACAACTGCACGTTCAACACGATCGCCTCCCACCCACGTCGATCTTGGCCATTGCCTTCGAGCCTCCCCAGGGTTCGTCTTCTTTCGCAGAGGAAAATCCCCCAGCGGCACAAACGAGAGCAACACCCGTGCCGCCAGCAGCAACAGCCCGCTGCCGATGAAGCGGGCGTGGAGCACGGCCAAGCTGTCAACTCTGGTGGACGCTACTGTCCACTATCGAAAACTGCCCGGGCGTCGATGACTATCCGTCTGAACGTAAAGTCAGCAGGGTGCTCTAGGTCTGAGGCGCTAGGTTGGGCTTCGCGGCCGCAGCCGTGATGGCGCGTACGGATGGGGGACTGCTGGCGAGGGCGTGCTCGGTGGCGCGCTCCCCTTCTTCGATGGCTTCACCGGCACGGTGGAAATCGAAGATACCGAAGCCACCGAGGCGCGGTGCCACCAAGACGTCGGGGGGATCGCCGGCCATGCGGCTACGGGTGATGCGCATTTGCATGATGTCGAAGGTGGCACCGATGACACCCCAGATCGACGGAGGAGCCGCCTCGTCGTGGCTTGGTTGCGGGCCACCGTCGCCGCGCGACAACAGGCCGGTGTTGAGATCGACGGCGATCACCAGGTCGGCACCAAGGGCGCGACACAACGACACGGGGACGGGATTCACGATACCGCCATCGGCGAGCCAGCGCCCTTCGAGGAGCACCGGCGTCACCACCGCCGGCATGGCGGAAGAAGCCCGCACCGACTCAATCAGCGGCCCGCTACGCAGCCACACTTCCGTTCCGTCGTGGAGATCGGTGGACTGTGTTGACTCAACTTGGGCGCGCGAGTAGCTGGGCGGGCATCAATCAATCGACGCGGCGCACGTACGCCCCACTCAATAGGAGGAAGTCATGCCGACGGTATTGGGAATCAACGCATCACCGTTTGTCCGCAAGGTTCGAGTTGTTCTTGCCGAGAAGGGGATCGCCTACGACCTCGATCCGGTGATCCCGGTCAACGTCTCTGACGACTTCAAGAAACTCAGCCCACTCGGGAAGGTGCCCGCGTTCCGCGACGAGAACGGTGTGCTTCCCGACTCCTCGGTCATCTGTGCATACTTGGAGAAGAAGCATCCGCAGCCTTCTGTCTACCCGAGCGATCCCTTCCAGTATGGTCGTGCCTTGTGGTTCGAAGAGTACGCCGATACGGCTCTGGTCGGCGTGTTCGGCCCGAAGATCTTCTTCCAAAAGGTCATCAACCCGGCCTTCTTTGGCAAACCGGCCGATGAAGCAATCGTCAACAAGGCGGTCACGGAAGAGATGCCGCCGCTGCTGGACTACCTCGAAGGGCAATTGCATGGCTCGACCATAGCCGGCGATAGCTTTTCCATCGGCGACATTGCCATCGGCTCACAATTCGTGAACTTGCGCCATGCGGGTTACGGCCCGGACGAAAAAAAATGGCCCAAGCTGGCCAAGTACGTTGCCGCCATTCATGCACGGCCTTCTTTCAAGGCGTTGATCGACGAGGAAGCGGCGCAATTCGGCAAGTCGTAGACTGTAAACGCAAAGTGCCGGTGGGACGCGCGTTCCTGCGCGCGCTCCGCCGCAAACAAGCCCAGAGATCGAGAGCGAGGTGCATCCATGAGCCTGCCGGTATTGTGGCAGTTCCGCTTCTCTCACTTCAACGAAAAGGTGCGCTGGGCTCTCGACCTCAAGCAAGTAGCCCACCAGCGTTACAGCCTGCTACCCGGCCTGCACATTCCACCCGTGTTGCTGAAAACGGGCCAGAAGCAAGTGCCGGTGTTGGTTGTCGACGGCAGAGTCATCACTGACTCGACGCGTATCCTCGCCTACCTGGAAGAAACCCATCCAAACCCAGCCCTCTATCCGAGCGACCCAGCCGCTCGGCAACGAGCCTTGGAACTAGAGGAATATTTCGATGAAGAACTCGGCCCCGAGATCCGCCGCGCCTTCTTCCACCTCGTGCTGCCGCATACGGCCTACATCGCCGACCAAATGAGCGTCGGGCAAACGCCTGCCTTACGCACATTGTACCGCTTCTTGTTCCCCGGCATCCGTGTGGCCATGCGCATGGACATGCGTATCGACGAAAGCGGCGCCAGGCGTGGCCAAGAAAAGACATTGGCGGTGCTCGATCGTATCACTAACGAGCTCCAGCCAAGTGGATACCTGGTTGGCGATGCCTTCTCCGTCGCCGACCTTACCGCCGCATCCCTCCTAGCCCCCGCCCTGGCCGCCCCGGAATTCTCCTACGAGCAGTTGCCCATGCCAGCCGAAGCCGAGGAATGGCGAGCCAGCCTGGCCAAGCACCCCAGCTTCCAATGGGCACTCGGTGTGTACCGCCGCCACCGCGGCAAGTCGGCAGAAGTGCCGGCGTAAGAGGCCTGTCGTAAGAGGTAAGATGTAGTACCGTCACCGCCGGAGAAAAGAGGCTGTCGATTTTCTCTGAGATGGGGCGCTGTGTTTGTTCGTCATTCCGGCGGAAATCCGGAATCCAGGGATGGATTACCCCCATCAGTGCTCGTTCCCAGGCTCCGCCAGCTTTGCCCGCCAATTCGACTAGGCAGGCAATCCGGCTGGTGCGCCGCGGGGGCGCGGCGTCTCCATTGCTTGTAAACATTGATGAATCTGAGTTGGAGACGGGCCGCCCTCGGCCCGCATCTGACGGAAATGCGAATTGGCGGGCAA
>CAZGSN010000328.1:0-3046 GCA_964528465.1 uncultured Binatia bacterium (SeqCode) | reverse complement strand
GGGCTCAGTCAACAAATTTTCCGTTCGGCCTGAGGAGCGGCCATCTGTCCAGGCCGCGTCTCGAAGGCCGTTCCCAGTGCCCTCGCGAGAACGTGGGTGATTGAACTGATGTTTTCCGGCTCAGTACACTTCCAAGCCTTGAGCGCCTGCGAAGTCACCTCGCACGTGCGTAGACCATTGTCGTCTTCACGTCTCTGTGTCTGCAGCCGGCAGGGGAGCCGATTCCTGGCCGGCCTCCGTGACCTCTGTGCCTCTGTGGTGAATACGCGTCCGCGGGTCGCCTGCCTGCGGGGTCGCCACCGGAATCGATGTCGGTCGCACTTCGCTCGGTATCTCCCCCCTGTGTCGCGGCCGATTCCGACCCCGATCTGGTTGCAGGACTACTTGGGCAGAGCTTCCTCAAAGAATGGTGCCCGCGCATCGGCCCCGCACCGGCGAACCGGCGCACCGAGTACCTCCAGATCCGGCGCTTAGCGGGGATCTGGTACGCTTGCGCGGTCTCCATTCGCACGATAGGGCGTCGGCATGGCGCTGCCTTCGGTAATCGACGAGGTGCAACGGCTCTTTGAGGAGCTGGTGCATAAGCCGTGGGGCTCTGCGGCGGTGCTGGTCCCCGCTTCGGTGCGCGAGAGCGAGGACGGGTGGATCGTCGAGTTGCCGAGCCAAGGGTTGGCCGCCAAGGATATTCGCATCCAAGTCCGTGGCGGGATGCTCCTGGTGTCGGGCGAGAAGCAGATCAAGAAGCAGAGTCTCCAGGCACAGCGGTTTCAGCGCAGCGCGGCGCGCGTCGCCTTCGAGCGCACCATCCCCTTACCAAAGGGGGCGGCACACCCAGCAATCGATGCCAAGGTTGAGGGCGATACGCTGATCCTGCACCTGCGTCGGCAAGATCCTAAGTCGGGGGACATCTCATGATTGAAGCAACCTCTCTCAAGTCGGTCTCCCCGATTACTGCCCTCGAGCCTGAGCTCGCAGAGTTCTGTGTGGCTGCGAGTGACCTCGGCTTCGCCACAACCGCGGAGATTGCGGCACACCCAGACTGGGTTGGGCAGGAACGGGCGCTGGCAGCCCTAGAGACGGGGCTGCGCGTCAATCATGCTGGGTACAACGTCTACGTCTGCGGTCTCGGCGGCACCGGTCGCGAGCAAACACTGGCCACCTTGCTGGCGAAGTTGACCAGCAATCTGCCTCGGCCCGGCGATCGCGTTCTGGTGCAGAATTTTCAGAACCGGGATCGGCCGCGAACGTTTTATCTCGCTGCCGGACAGGGCAAGCGCTTGCGCCACGAGCTTGCGGAGTTGGTCGACGACGTAAAACGGCTGCTGCCCGAAACCTTCCGCAAGGAGACTTTCGAAGAAGAGAAGGAGCAATTGGCGGAACGCTACGGCCACGAGGGCGAGGCCATCGCTAGAGAGCTGCAACAACACGCCGCGGAGAAGGGCTTTCTGCCGCAGATGCACCCGCAGGGTGGCGTCTTCTTTGTACCTCTCAAGAAAGACGGAACACCGTACGAGCCACAAGAGCTGGAGCGCTTGAGCGAGGCGGAGCAGGCCGACCTGCGCCGACGCGAGCGCGAACTGTCGCGTGAGGTGAAGTCGCTGTTGCGCAAGCAGCAAGCCCTCGGCCGGCGCCTGGCTCGCGAAGTGAAGGAGGCTGAGCGGCGGGTCGCCGCCGATGTGATTGCACCGTTGATTGACGAGATCAGTCAGGCCTTCGACGGCAATGCCGACGTGAAGCAGTACCTGGAGGAAGTACGCGATCACATGGTCCAAAACCTCGACATCTTCCGCGAAACCCCGCCCGCGCCTCCTGGCTTCCCCTTCCCGATGATGGCGAGTGCAGGACAAGACGGCTTCCTGGATTACGAGGTCAATGTTCTCGTCGACAACAGCAGCGTTACGGGAGCACCGATCCTGGTGGAATCGTCGCCCGCCTATAAGAACCTATTCGGCGCGGTCGAACGCATCGTCGATCCTTCGGGAAGATTGGTGACTGCGTTCACGCGCATCAAGGCTGGCTCGCTGCTGCGCGCGCACGGCGGCGTGATCATCCTCAACACCATGGACGTACTGAGCGAGCCGTTGGTGTGGCGCGCACTCAAGCGCTGCCTCAAGAGCGGGCAACTCGAGATCGAAACCTACGACCCCTTTTCGATCTTTGCGACCACGACGCTCAAGCCGGAGCCGATTCGACTGTCGACCCGTGTCGTGCTCACCGGACCCACGGAGCTATTCCAGCTTCTCTATTTCTACGACGACGACTTCCGCGAGATTTTCAAAGTGCGCGCCGACTTCTCGTTCGATGTAGAAGAGGGCGCCGGCCGCCCGGGCTTTCTTTCGCAGGTGGCGCGAATCGTGCGCGAAGAAGGTCTTCCGCATTTCGACGCCGCGGCGGTAGCGCGTTTATTGGAGCACGGCGCACGTCTGGTCGAGGATCGCCGCAAACTTCCCAGCCAGTGGGATGAGATTGCCGATGTCATGCGCGAGGCGTCGCTGTGGAGCCGCCAAAACGGTGCGCCGCTTGTCGATGCCGGGCACGTCGAGCAGGCACTGCAACAACGAATCTTTCGCCTGAACCGGGTTGAAGAGAAACTACGCGAACTGATCCGCGACGGCGTGCTGCTCGTCGACCTCGACGGCCGCAAGGTTGGCCAAGTAAACGGATTGGCCGTGGCCAACGTTGGCGGCTACGAATTCGGTCGCCCATCGCGGGTCACCGCAGCCGTGTCCATGGGGTCGCAAGGGATCATCAATATCGAGCGCGAGGCTCAGCTCAGCGGCCACTCGCACGACAAGGGCGTGTTCATTCTGACCGGCTATCTGCGCTCGACGTACGCTCAGGATTTTCCGTTGAGCCTCACTGCAAGCTTATGCTTCGAGCAGTCCTACTCAGGAATCGACGGGGACAGCGCCTCGTCGACAGAGCTGTTTGCCCTCCTATCGAGCCTGGCGGGGGTGCCCTTGCGCCAGGATCTGGCGGTGACCGGTAGCGTCAATCAATGGGGCGAGATCCAGCCCATCGGTGGCGTCAACGAAAAGATCGAGGG
>CAZGSN010000327.1:0-3788 GCA_964528465.1 uncultured Binatia bacterium (SeqCode) | reverse complement strand
GCAACTCGGTGTCGGTGCGCAATCTCCTACGCCTATACTCCTACCGGGAGCGGGCGGAGTATCTCGATCGCGCCGAGGCCATGCTACGCATGTACGCAGCCGGCATGCGCCAGCAGCCGTTTGGCTTCGCCAACCTGTGGTGCGCGGCCGACCTCTACGTCCACAAGCCCAAGGAGATTGTCTTGGTGGCCAGGCCCGGAGAAACCGACGAGATGCTCGCCGGAATCCGCCGCACCTATCTTCCGAACCGCACTCTGCACGTCGTTAGCCCTAGTACCCCCGAACAGCTCCCAGCGCAGTTGCAGGGCAAGGGTCAAGTTGGCAACAAGCCAACGGCATACGTCTGCCACGATCACACCTGCACAGCACCCGTCACCGACTGGCATGCGCTGGAACGTGAACTGCGCGCACTAGGGCATTCCCATTGATGTATGCGCATGAAGCCGCTCGGTGCGACGTGCACGGCCAGGTACTTGCCTGTATGCAGCACCATGGTGGTCCCGCGGGCTCGGCTCCGAGGTGCGTGGGAGGAGCTTTCACTGCCTTGTGCGGGCACTCTGCCGCTTTAGCGCAGCAACACGATGGGCGATGCGATCTTGTCCTGAAGCCAACCGGCGAGGTCGGCGATGCTCTCGGCGCTGATCTCATGGCCCATGTCGAATTCGCGGTACGCCACCGGCACGCGCAGGGCCCGCAAACGTTCCACCGACTCCCGGGCGCGTCCGACCTGGATCAAGTCATCATTGGTTCCGTGGTGTACGAGGGTTGCCAGTTGCTCGCGGTAGGCGTCGGGAAGTGAGTTTGCCAACTGCTCGGGCAGCCAGGAACTCAAAGCAATCAGGCCGGCGAAGCGCTGCGGATCACTCAGAGCCAGCGCGTAGGCGACTACGCCGCCCTGACTGAAGCCGAGGACGACGGTGCGCTTGCGATCGATCGGATAACGCTGCTCCGCGGCATCGAGAAACTGGCGCGCATCGTCGACTCCCCGTTGCAGCTCGTCCGGATCGGCCGTGCCACCCATGGTGAGAGGAAACCAGCCGTAGCCAACCATTGGGCCAAGCGGCACTTCCACTCGACCCTGCGGGCACAGCACCAGAAAGTCACCATTGCCGAGGTAGGGCGCCAAGCCGAGTAGATCCATGGCGTTGGCACCCCATCCGTGCAGGGCAAGAATCGTCGGATGAGGGCCGTCGCCACGAGGTTCGTAGACAGTGTGTAGGAGATCCATCGCGGCACCATACCCTCTTGGACCAGGTTTGGGGAACAACCCGACCGAAGATCACCAAAGCCACGAGCCTGTACGCCATACCAGGACTCTTGCAGGTACGAAGCTGTGCGAGCGAGAGGCCCGCGGGGGGCCAGGCCATGCGGACAATCCAAAAGGCTGTCTCTCGCGATTGCTCCCGGTCCCCTGCCTGCTGTAAGCGGTGTTCTGATGACAGATTCAACGCCGCCAAGAGAGATCATGCGGATCGCATCGAAGGCGATAGACGAGGTAGAGGCTCGCGACCTCCTAGCGAAGGAGTTGGCGCGATTCCGGCAAACGCCTTATTCGGAACTCGCCAATCGTGCAGCTCGGGGATACGACGAAGACACTTGTGAGCACGTAGAAGTGATCGGGCCGTCTGGTGCCGAATATCAGATGGAGATCCACTTCATGTGGGATGGCTTGCGCGGAACGACGGAAGATGTCCGCGTAATGGGCACTATCGACAACGGCTACGCTCCCTCCGCAATTATGCCTTTGTGTGACTCCTTCATTATGGCCCGAGACGGACACTTTATCGGAGAATGACTGCGATTGGCGCCGGAAGCTCCGCGCATCTGGGAATCGCGGGGGCACCCACATTGAAAAATCTGCAAGTCGAGATGCGGGGTGTGTACGGTGATTGCAGGGTGACTCGCCTTCGACGGATACTCCGCAATACCTAACCGCGCGGATGAAACTTGCGATGTACGTTGCGCAGACGGTCGCGTGCCACGTGGGTGTAGATCTGTGTCGTCGAGATATCCGCATGCCCGAGCATCATTTGCACGGCGCGCAAGTCGGCTCCGCCTTCCACCAGGTGCGTGGCAAAGGCGTGTCGCAATACGTGCGGGCTCACCTTGCCGCGGATGCCCTGGCGCAAGGCGAGTGCACGTAATCGCTTCCAGTAGCCTTGGCGTGAAAGCGCCTTGCCGTCGCGATTGAGAAACAACAAGGGGCTTTGCTTCCCCTGGAGCAGCAAGGGCCGCACGTCGCGCAGGTAGGTACCGATGCGATCCCGTGCCACACTTCCGATGGGTACGACACGTTCCTTGCGTCCCTTGCCCATGACCGTGAGAAAGCCCGCTTCGAGATTGACTTGATTTACCTTCAGGGTCACCGCTTCCGAAACGCGCAGGCCGCAGGCGTACATCAACTCAATCATCGCCGCATCACGTCGCCGCAGCTTCTCGTCTCCCTCCTCGTTGAGCAGTTGCCGAACTTCTTCCGCGGCCAGGGAGCGTGGCAAGCGTTGCGCCTGCCGGGGAGGATGAATGTCGCGTGAGGGATCGCCGGAAAGCAGCCGATCCTTCACCAGAAATGCGAAGAAGCCGCGGATGGAAGACAAGGTGCGGGAGCGACTGCGCGCCGCCAAGCCGCGCTTCTGCTGGTGCTCCAGAAAGCCGATGATGTTGCCGGCCTGGACGGCATGGATGGTCGCCACCCCTTGCTGCTCGAGATGGTTGAGGAAGGAGAGAAGATCGCGACTGTAGGCGCTCAACGTATGCGGAGACACACCCTTCTCGGCGATTAGATAGTCCAAGAAGCGGTCCACCATATCGTCGGCGCTCCACTTGCTCCCCGTTTCGAGAAGCAACGCCGACCGCAATCGAGAAGCTCGCTCAGCCAAGACCCACCTAACCCAGCGCCAAGACCAAAGTTGTATTCGCTGGGCCGCCTCTGCTGAAACCCAAGCGGTCATGCCTGCGCTTGCGTGCCTGGGCACGAGAACGCCGCACCCCGCACCGGCACACATCTCGCTCGTCCTTGAGGAACCTCTGCACAAATAGCCATGTAACCAGATCGGGGTCGGAATCGGAATCGGGATCGGAATCGGCCGAGACAAAGGTGGGGAGATACCGCGTGAAAAGAGATCGATACCGATTCCGATAGCGACCCCGACCCCGCAGGGAGGCGACTAGCACGGACTTTTGCAGAGGTTCCTTAAGGAACTGCTTGTCATGGTCCACGCCGACCAACCCTCCGCTCATCCGTTCCTCCGCATCCAACCCATTCGCCTCGCGCACGCGCCTCCTACCACAAGAACCCTACCGCAGCATCGTGCAAACCACAGTGCTTCCGCCTCACGCCGTTGAACGGTCTGCCGATTTCAAATAGGGCGAGGGCAACCATGGTCTCGGATCACAACTCTTTCGCGAACCTCATCTGGCAGATTGTGGAGCCGCGGGTCGTGGCCCCGCTGGCACAGAAGCGCTCCGCGCTCATCGCCGCGGCGGTGACTGGCCAGCTCGACCTCACCACGGGGGAGGGAGCGGCGCCATGACGCGCGTGCAGGTCAAGCCGGCGCTTCTGCGTTGGGCTTGTGAGCGGTCTCGGATCGACGAGCTCGAGCTGAGCATCCGCTTCCCGAAGCTGAACGCTTGGATCAGCGGCAAGACGCAGCCAACCTTCAAGCAGCTCGAAACATTCGCCAAGGCAACGCACGTCCCGTTCGGGTACCTGTTCTTGCCTGATCCTCCAGACGAGCCGCTCCCCATCGCCGACTTTCGAGCGACGAAACCGGGGGCGCCGCAGCCGAGCG
>CAZGSN010000326.1:0-4092 GCA_964528465.1 uncultured Binatia bacterium (SeqCode) | reverse complement strand
GACCACCACCAAGGCACCAAGACACCAAGAGGAATCAAAGCCAAAGAGGGCTACCCTGAGCGAATCCTAGATTTTCGAAGCCTCACCCTTGATGGCCCTAGATAATGTTTAGTCTGGAATACCGGCGAATCCGGCTCTTCTTGGTGCCTTTGTGTCTTGGTGGTCAATTCGTCCGTCGCGCCTGCGCTACGACGGCCTGCTAGCGCTGGTACAAGTCTGCAAGCCTGGCGAACACGGCATCGCGGTGGCGTAGCAACTCGGCGCGCATCTCGCTCAGCTCTGCCTCAGCAGGAACCGGCTCCTTCAGCGAGGTCTTGTTACGGATTTCACCGGCAAGGGTGCCGAGCGTGCGTAGAAGTTGTGAAGCTTCAGTGTCGCCAAGGAGCAGGAGGCGGGCTTCGGCTGCATTGAGAGTCTCGGCTTCGCGAAACAGCGACTCGCGTGCCGCGATGACAGCTTCTTGCGCTTGCGTAGAGAGAGGTTCTTGGCTGCGCCGGGCGCTGGCAGCATCGGCCACGCGCGCCCAGTAGAGAAGAAAAGTCTGAGTGTATGCCTGCACTCCCTCGGCAACGGATTCGAGTAACTGCGTGCGCCGTTGTAGACGAGTTGCCGCTTGCCCGATCTGCGCGTTGCGGCCGGCTAGCACATAGGTGGAGATACCGGAGATCAAGGCTCCAAGACCAATCTTGACTGCCGTGTCTAGAACCTCAATTCCTGTCACTAGCGTCCTCTTCGTCCGCCTCAGGCCACATCGCGCAATAGCTCGCGCGCTACGGTGAGAATCTGGATCTCGGTGGTGCCGCCGCCGAGTTCGATGAGCTTGGCATCGCGCGCCAAGCGCTCCACCACATACTCTTCCATGTATCCGTTGCCGGCCAGGATGTGGATGGCTTCGAAAGCCACGAAGGTTCCCATCTCCGCGCAGTAGAGTTTGCCGGCACACACATCGGCAACCGACTCCTGCAGAGTACGCCCCGCCATGTAGTCGGCGTAGACGATGCGGCGGCAGTTGCTGACGGCGACATACATGCGTGCCAAGCGCTGTTGGATAAGCTGGAAGTTGGCGATCGGCTGACCAAACTGCTGGCGCTGCTTGGCATAGTCGCGGGCAATCTCGAAGCAACGCTCGGCGATTCCGTACGACAACACCGATAGGCCACCGCGCTCGGCTGCCAGACTGCTCTTCACATGGTCCCGC
This sequence comes from uncultured Binatia bacterium (SeqCode), assembly GCA_964528465.1. Taxonomy (GTDB): domain Bacteria; phylum Desulfobacterota; class Binatia; order HRBIN30; family HRBIN30; genus CAZGSN01. The sequence continues at coordinate 2,894 of CAZGSN010000326.1, read as the reverse complement.
TGGCGCACACCACCGCCAAGGAGTTGATCCTTGGGCACGCGCACGTCGTCGAGAAACACCTCCCCGGTGGGAGAACCGCGCATGCCCATCTTTTTCATTGCCGGACCGGTGCTCAAGCCCGGCGTGCCGCGTTCGACGATGAAGGGCTGGATGGCACCGTCCTGGGCGCCACCGCTGACACGGGCATAAACCAGGAACGTATCGGCGTACGGGGCGTTGGTAATGAAGGTCTTGCTGCCGTTGAGGACGAAATCGTCACCGTCGGCAACTGCACTGGTCTTCATTCCGCCCAAGGCATCACTGCCTGCGCCGGGCTCAGTCAGACACCAGGAGCCGATCTTCTCGCAACGCAGCACGGGCAAGGCAAAGCGCTCGATCTGTTCGGGACTGCCCTTACTCACGACATTGGCGCCAAATAGTCCGGTGCTGGCGCCATAGCTCAAGGCAAAGGAAGGGCTCACCCGCGCCATCTCCACCATGAACGTGGGGCGCGCGTAACGGCCAACGTTGCCAGCGGCGATGCCGCCTTCGCTGCGCGTACCTCCACCAGGCCGCGGCAGCATGGCGTCGAGGCCAAGCGTCCGGTGCATATGCCGCATCAGGTCATATGGCAGCAGCTCGCCGCTCTCCATGCGCGGCACCTGTGGCTCCACTTCCGTGGTGAAGTAGTTGCGAAAGGTATCGCGCAACAGGCGCTCGGTGTCGCCTAGCTCCAGCTCCATACAATCCTCGCGACGGGGAAACTCGATGCTCGGTGCCTTACGCAGCGCTGTCCGGCATCACCCGCAGATTGACGTTGCGCACGGTCTTACGGACACCCTCTTCGTTCTCGATGGTCACCGCATCCCCGTCGATGGCGACAATGTGGAAGCGCCCCGGGGCGCCCATGGTGATTACGCTGTCTCCAACCTTCATCTCATTACCTCCGTGTCGTTCGCCAACGTGCTCACCGCACGCATCATTCTGAATGTGCCGGCTTCGCTGGATTCACCGTGTTTGGCGTCGTGGCCGAGGCGCTCGCGATCCAGGCAATGGCCACGTCGAGACGTTCTAGGGAGCGCTGCGCCCCAAGAATCTCCAGCACATCGAAGATCCCCGGGCTCACCGTGCCGCCGGTAAGAGCCACCCGCATGGGTTGGGCCAGCTTCCCCAGGTTGATGGAAAACCGCTCCTGCACCACCTGGAAACAGGCGTGCAGCGTATCGTGATCCCAGCTCTTGGCGTTGCCTAGCTCCGTCCGCAGAGCGCGCAGGGGATCAAGCAGCGCTGGCTTCCAGTGTTTGGCGGTCGCAGACTCGTCGAGTTCGACGGTATCGTCGAGACAATACTTGGCTTGATCGACGAGTTCGAGCAGCGTCTTGGCGCGATCTTGCAGCGACTTGCCGACACGTGCCAGCCACGCATCGTCGAACTTGTCGGCGTCGTACCCGCGTGCCGCAAGAACAGGCCGCAACGCCGCCGCTAGCGTTTCCGGCGCTAGAGCCTTGATGTGCTGGGCATTCACCCATTCCGCCTTCTCGGCGTTGTAGATACCTGCAGAGGTACCGACATGATCCAAACCGAACTTCTCGATCAGCTCGACGCGGGAAAATATTTCCTGATCTCCGTGCGACCAGGCCAAGCGAGCCAGGTAGTTCACAACAGCGTCGGGAAGATACCCCATGTCGCGATAGGCCAGCACCGAGGTTGCCCCGTGGCGTTTGCTTAGCCGTGTGCGGTCGAGGCCCAGAATCAACGGAATGTGCGCGAACGCCGGCGGCTCAAAGCCCAAGGCCCGATAGAGCTGCATCTGCTTGGGCGTATTGGCGAGGTGATCCTCCCCGCGCAAGATGTGCGTGATCCCCATGGTCGCGTCATCGACGACAGCAGAAAAGTTGTAGACCGGAGTGCCATCGGAGCGCACGAGAATGAGATCATCGAAATCGCGATTGCGGAAGGTGACGTGTCCCTTGACCAGATCGGGCACCACGGTCTCGCCGTCGAGCGGCGCCTTGAAGCGTACAACGAAAGGGGAGCCCTCTTTGCCACCGCCGCGGTTACGGCAGGTGCGGTCATACATCGGAGTGTGCCCCGCCTTGGTAGCCAACTCGCGCTTAGCCTCGAGTTCGGCAGCGGTGCAGTAGCAGCGGTACGCCTTGCCGTCGCTAAGCAGGCGCTGAGCGTGCTCCATGTGCAAGGCTTGGCGCTCACTCTGAAAATACGGTCCCTCATCCCAGTTGAGGCCGAGCCATGTCATGCCATCGAGTATGGCCTGGATTGATTCCTGCGTAGAGCGCTCGCGGTCAGTGTCCTCGATGCGCAGGACAAACGTCCCGCCGTGGTGCCGGGCGAAGAGATAATTGAACAGGGCCGTACGAGCGCCACCAATGTGAAGGTAGCCGGAAGGACTAGGAGCAAAGCGAGCCCGTACTTGGGTCATGGGCGGCTCGCAGTAACAGCAGCAAAATATCGAGTCAACGCGAGCACGAGCGGCCCGCGCCCGCATCTTTGCCTATTGCCGGTGCGTTAATCGCACCAGGGTGTGCGACAAATTCGTTGGGAGGCAAACTTCTACCATCCACGCGCTCACGCGCGCGGCTACACGGAACTGGCGAAGACACCGTAGCCGCGGCCGTGAGGCCGCAAATCTCGGATGGAAGCCAACAAATATGACGCACGCCCATCGCACCAGAGGCGTGCTCGTCAGACTTGACTCATCAGCAACAAGCTCTTCGCAAGCAAGGACCCTGGCAAGAGACGGAATACCGCGGCTTGGAACGTAAGCCCTCACAACCACGCCGAGGCGCATGAAACAAAACAAGCCAGGGGTGGAGGGCTTGCGCCCGCCACCCCTGGCGAATCGGCAGTTTGATCTTGCAACAGCGTCCGGCCGAATCGACGCCGTTGCGCCTACC
>CAZGSN010000325.1:0-8191 GCA_964528465.1 uncultured Binatia bacterium (SeqCode) | reverse complement strand
TAGAAGGCGCTAGCGTCGGTGCGACCCATACTCTGCCCCAACTCCAGGTTGTGGTTCGCGATCGCCTCCGCTTTCTCCAAATCACCCGCTAGTTGCGCCCACACGCACTCGAGATGGCCGATGTGCCAGCGCAAGGACGGTTGGCCCAAGTCCTCGGTGAGCCGGCGCAATTCGCGTAACCGCTGTTCTGCCTCCGCGAAGCTTGCGTGCTCGATGGCAGTACCGAAACAGCGATTGAGACCCCACCAGCGCTCAAACGGATTGGCAAGCTGCTCCGCCAGATCCAACTGCTTGAGACTTTGAGCCCGGCGTGCCGCAAAAAGATCGGGCGTCCAGCGCGAAAGAGTGCGCAGACGCAGCACATGGCTGAGCGTAGCCGCGTCACCAAGGCGCTCTACCATTGTCATCGCCTCTTCGTCGAGTGCGTGCAGACGTTGCGGCTCATCGGAAAAAGAGAGTTCTCCCATGAGATTCGCCAACAGGCGGGCACGGACAACGGAATCTCCCGGCCCCACCGCATCGAGAGCCGCTTCCAGGGTGTCGATGCGCTCTTCGTCCCGCGCGAAGATCCCCGCCGCCCATCCCTGCGAATTGGCAAGCGCGGCCCGCGCCAAGGCGTCTGCGTCCCCAAGCCTGCGTGCCAGTTGCGCCGCTTCGAGCAGCGTTTCCCGATATTGCTCCGTGCCACCATCGCGCTGCACTTCCCCGAGGGCAATCAGCAGTTCCAGCCTCTCGGTGGTCTCCACTTCCTGATGGGGGAGCAGGCGTAGTGCAGACAAGTAGTGTGTCGCGGCTTGGCCGTATGCCAGGCGCGAACGGGCCGCATCGCCGGCTCGCCGACAGTAGACCAACGCCTTGCCGAACTCTCCACCGCCTGCAGTTTGCGAAAAATGAAATGCGAGGGCACCCAAGTGTGGCGTCAGATCGGCTGCAAACATCGTCTCGATGGCCTCGCCAACCCGCCAATGCCGCAAGCTTCGTTGTCCGGGGGCAAGCTCTTCGTAGAGGGCGTCGCGTACCAGACGATGCGTGAAGCGATAGTTGCCTTCTGGCCGAGCCTCGAGGATGCGCGCCTGACAGGCCGGGTCGAGATGCAGCAAGGGAAGATCGACCGACTTCCCCGCCGCTGCCGCGAGAAGGGGAGCGGAAAAATCCGCACCCATCACACAGGCCCACGACAAGAGTTCGCGGCATTCTTCGGGTAAGTGCCGGACCCGCCGCTGCACGGTGGCGCGCACGCCTTTAGGAATTTGCAGGGCCCCAGCTTGTGGATCTGCCAAACGTCCCGACTCGCGCAGATGCCGGATGATTTCCGAGACGAACAATACGTTGCCCTGCGCGTAGTGGTGTACTTCTGCCGCCAAATCTTCTCGGCCATGCCCCTCGCCGGCCGCAGCGGCGAGCAAGGCCCCGACGCTTTGCAGGTCGAGTCCCTGCAAGCTGACGAGGTGCACCCCATCTTCTTGCTGGATGTCGGCCAGAAGATCACGAATGGAGACATTCTCGAGGACGTCGGTATCGCGATAGGTGGCCATCACGAGCAGCCGGCTATTCCCGCCGGAGCGCAGGAGGTGGCGAAGCAGCAACCCGGTTTCTTTCGTTGCCCAGTGCAGGTCGTCGAGAATGAGCACGGTTGCGACTGCACTCGTCAGTTCGCGTAACCAGTCGGCCATTGCTGCGAACAGCCGGAAGCGCTCGGTTTCTGCATCTGCCATTGTTGGTGGCGGCAAACCGGGAAGAAGCTGCGCAAGGTCAGGGATCAATCGCTGCAACTCGGCCGCATGGCGCCCCAGCATGGAGCCCAGGGATGCCGGTGGGCACCAAAGCAGGAACTGGTCGAGAATTTCGAGGAAGGGCTGAAACGGCACCGCCAACTCGTCGTCGCAACGACCAATGAGCACCAACGCCCCTTCCGCCTGCGCCTGCGCCGCCGCTTCCAGCGACAGCCGCGTCTTGCCGATTCCCGGCTCACCGGCAATCAGAGCCACCTGGCGGCGACCTTGGCGCGCCGCTTGCCAGGCCGACGCAAGAGAACGTAGCTCTTCCACACGCCCGGCGAAGGCACCGGTAGGAAGTGGCATCAGGGCGGGCGGAGCGAAAACCTCGGTTGTGGCCGTACGGGTAGGTTCACTCCCATCGAGCTGGGTCACGGGAGCCATGAAACGAAAGCCACGCCCGTGCACGGAGGCAATGATGCGGTTGTCCGGGTCAGCATCCCCGATGGCCTGCCGGGCAACCATGACGCAGCGTTTGATGGAGGCATCACTGACCGTCACCCCCGCCCAAACGTTGTCCAACAACTCCTGGCGGCTCACGACACGGTCGCTGTGGCGCAGTAGCAGCACCAACAGGTCGAACGCCTTCGGCTCCACCTTGAGTGGCTTGCCATCGCGGGCGAGAGTGCGATTTTCGACGTCAAGTCGACAGCTTACGAATTGATACTGCATTATTCTCTGGTGGAATCAGCGGGAAGCTACCGCGGATCGCAACGCATTCCAAGCCTCGGCATCACCATTTCATTACCGAACCATTACCATTCGAATCTATCGCCGAGGCAGGGAATTGAGCCATATTGCTTTTCACAAGCCCGACAACTTTCAGTTCAGAGGAGAAGGAAATGAAGTTCGCTGATTCCCTATCGTTCGTCCCCATGGCACTCGCGGTGGCCGTCGCCATCTCGCTTCCAAATGCCCAAGATAAGGCCAACGTTGGCCAGGTGCGCCGCACTATGTCGGACGCTGTGGCCGCAGTGACAGGAATCTTCACCGACAGGCCGTCCACTGCTCCGGCCACCGTAAAAGTAGCGGAGGCGAGGCGCGACGCACGGGAACATTGGGGAACTACCTATCCAGAAAGCCACGGCGGGCGCAAATCCACGGAAGCCCAGCAAACCTGGGAAAATCGCCCCAGCGGACGAGACTATACAAATGGTCGCTCGGTGCGCATGAACTACGGGGAATCGCAACGTGACCTCGGAGCACGTCACCGCTAGACCGCATCGCTCACCCAGCCACCTACGCTCTTCTGGCTCCATCACTGGCAAGTCAGAAGAGCGTGGAGCGATGGGGGCTGGCGGCAAGTCAGGTCAGAGCTAGGTGGTTCGAACCTTCCTCTGCTCGCACGACACCATAGCGGCCGACACCTTCCTGCTCGGTCAATCCCTCCAGGACACTGCGATCACCATCGATCTGAGCAAGACAGCGGCGATCGTCTTCCAACCTAGCGATGGCAACGCCACGTAGCGGCGCGCCGTCACGACCGAACAAGACGGTATAGGTCTCAATCTTCGCCTTACCGGTTGCCTCAGGGGCAACCACCGGGTGCGGCATGGAATCGAGTTCTGCTTGCACCAGGCGCGGGTCTGCACGCTCCCAGGGCCGAGACGGAGGTTCGCTGCTGTACACACCGAGCGAGTGCTTGGTGATGTACCAGCCGAGACCGCTCACCAGTCCCTTGCTACCCGGCTGATCGCGGAGCTTGTCCATCATCGTCGCAATCGAATGCATGACGTAGTTATTGCCGGGCCCCCCTTGGTAGGGCAGGCCACCAGTAACTGTCAGCGGCCGCGGGTCCTCGGCTGCGATGCCAAGCATGTCGCGTCCAATGCGTACGGCACTCGGGAAGCAACTGTAAATGTCTAGATAGTCGATCTCGTCGATGCCGACGCCAGCCATGGCCAGCGCCTGCTTCCCCGCCGCACGAATGGCGGGCGAGCTGAAGTAATTGAGGCGCTCCGATACGTGCCAAATGTCGCTGGCATCACCACAACCCCACAGGTAGACCCAGCGCGATTCATCAATCCCAAGCTCGCGCGCCATACCCACGGAAGTCATCACCACCGCGGCCGACTGATCCACATCGAGGATGGCGTTCATCAGCTTCGGGTAAGGAAAACCTATGTAGCGGTTGTCGGCGGTGATGCTGGTAATCTCCTCAGCCGAACGGGACTGGCGAAACCAAGCATGGGGATTGTCCAGGGCAATCTGGGTGAAACGACTGCACAGCTCGCCCAATTGGCGTTGATGCTCGGCGATGGTGTTTCCGTAATGAGCCCGCAACGCGTTCTCGAACATTGGGTACACGGCAATCGGCATCATCAAGCCGTATGCCAGCTCGAGGTCATTCACACCCTGCTTGTCGACGCCAACGATCTTGGGCGTGCCGGAGCCACCGGAAGACCACGGCAGGTGTACCTTGGCTTTGCGTGCCCTGGAGAAGGAGTACATGGCCTCGGCCCCAGCCAAGAGAGCTAGGCGCGTCTCCCCGCAAGCGATGCGCTCCGCGGTTTCGTTGACCAGCCACTGTGGCGTGTTGCCGCCGATCGTCGTGTAGATCTGCTGCGCCGTGCCGGCACCGATCTGTTCACAAAGAAGCCCAGGGGCATTGCTGTAATGCCAGCCGATGATGTTCACCACGGCGACACTGTCGAGTCGACGCAGCAAGGCCTCGCCCTGCCCGGCATCCGCCGCCGCCAGACGCGCCGCCTTGGCCATCAACGCCGCCGGCTCCAGCGCCTCACGAAAGTCCACGTCACGCTGGCAAACCTGCCCAGCCCCTACCAAGATTGGAGTTCGTTCGTCGATACGCACGCCGGGACGTGTATCTGAGGGGTCGGAGTGGCGCTAGGCGGGTGAACCAGTGCGCCGGTACCCAGATTGTTGTTACGAAGGGGCGCAGGCGAGTGTGCGACAACTTGTGGGTAGCGGCCATCCCTTCGGCCGCAAGCAGGACCGGCGCACAGGGGCACCGGCTCACTGGCGCACCGACTTTACCGCCCCCGCCACTGCGGAGCCCGCTTCTCGACAAACGCGCCCATCCCCTCCTGCGCGTCGGCGGCGAGAGCGTTCATGCTCATGACCTCTTTGGCGTAGGCATACGCCTTGGGCTGGTCGAGATCGATTTGGGTGTAGAAGGCTTGCTTGCCAAGCCCCACCGTCAGTGTGCTGGCTTGCGCGATTTGCTGCGCGAGCTGGAGGGTCGCTTCCACAAGCTTTTCCGGCTCGACCACGTGGTTGATCAGACCCCAGTCGGCAGCACACTGGGCATCGATGGCGACACCGGTGAGGAGCATCTCCATGGCGCGCTTGCGTCCGACAGCGCGGGTGAGGGCCACCATCGGCGTGGTGCAGAACAAACCAATCTTGACTCCCGGTGTCGCAAAGGTGGCGTGGCTGGCGGCGATGGCGAGATCACAGGTCGCCACGAGCTGACAGCCAGCCGCCGTCGCCACACCTTGCACGCGAGCGATGACCGGTTGCGGCACGGCTTGAATGACACTCATCAACTGCGTGCACACCTCGAAGATCTCGCGGTAGGCGGGAAGGTCGCGGTTGCACATCTCCTTCAAGTCATGCCCCGCCGAGAAGGCCGGCCCCGCTGCGGCAAGCACAATGACGCGCGTTTGTTTGTCCGCCACCAAACTTGTCAGCGCCTCGATGAGATCGCGCATCATCGCCGTCGACAACGCGTTGCGGCGCTCGGGGCGATTCATCGTGATCGTCGCCACGGCTCCATCTTCCACCAGGAGGTTGTCGTATTTCATAGCCGGACAAGAGCACAGAAGCGGCGACTCCGGCAATCCAAATTCCGCTCGCCTAGCGAAAGCTTCGCGGGGCTAGCGCCCGAGCCCGGCCGTTGCGCTGCTTCGCGAGTTGAATCATATCTTCGCAGTCTCTGGATGGGCTGGAAGTTCGTCGCTACTGCGTGTTGCGGCGGACGAATGAGTTTCAGGAGGAGTGAGATATGCCGACGCCGAATGAACAAGTAGTGATCGACTTTTGCGCTGCTTGGTCGCGCCGCGATATCGACGAGCTAGCCGGCTTCTTTACGCCCGACGCGATCTACCACAACATGCCGCTGAAGCCGGTGGAAGGTCCGGATGCCATTCGTAACGTCCTCAACATGTTCGTCCGCCCCACGGAAGAGATCGAGTTCAAGATCCTGGCCATTGCCTCGACCGGCAACACCGTATTGACCGAGCGCATCGATCGCTTCAAGCGCATCGGCAAGCTGGCAACGATGCCCGTCGCCGGCATCTTCGAGATTCGCGACGGCAAGATTGCCGCCTGGCGCGACTACTTCGATATGCAGTCGTGGACCAAACAAACCGGATAATCCGGCTTTGCCCAAATGACGCTCGGTAAATCCGACAAAAGACTTCTCGCGCAAAGGCGCCAAGACCGCAAAGGACCTGAGATGGTCGGATCCGGCCCAGCCCCCGGCGACGGCCGCAAGACCGCTCTTGCCCGCTGGAACTCGCGAGTCGAGCGCCGTGGCAGCGGGCACCAGCGCCGCCACGGCCTTGCCCTTGCGCGTAATGACGACGGCATGGCCAGCCTCGGCCGTGCGCCGGCAGTCAGTGAAGTGCTCGCGAGCCTCTGCGGTGGAGACCATGTTCTTCATGGCCGGTTCTCTTTCCGAGTGGAGACGAGAAATCAATCCATGCCGGAATGCTGGGGCAGCCCGCGATCAGTCGGTACGGGAACATCAGCCATCTGGGGACTGGGGACATGGGGCGGGTGTCTCAAGCCGTTCCCAAGCCCGCGGCCACACGCCCGGGGGTCGAAAAGCATCACCGCGATTTCGACGCGAAGCTCTGCCGGCGACAGGTGCGCAGCAAGGAGGACATCGTCGGGAACCTCAAGGTGCACGGTGGTCTTACTCCCGCGGGCCTCTGTAGCACCCATAGATGTACCGGCAAAGACAATCGCTGGGCGCATCGCCGGCGAGCCGAGGAAGGGCGATGTCGGGGAACTCCTGACGTTCCATCACGACAGCAGATGCACTACCCGCGGCGTTGCTACGCAACGAGCTGTTGTTCGAGGTGCCGGACGATGGCTTCCGCGGCGTGGCCGTCGCCGTAGGGGTTGGTGGCGGTGACCATGCGTTCGTAGGCGGTTCGATCTGTCAGCAGTCGCGTGGCGGCGGCAATGATTGGCTCGCTCTGAGTGCCGACCAACTGCGCCACTCCGGCATCGACGCCCTCGGGACGCTCGGTGGTTTCCCGCATGACCAGCACCGGCACCCGTAAGGACGGCGCCTCTTCCTGCACGCCACCGGAATCGGTGAGGATCAAGTAGGCCTGACGCAGCAGGGCTACGAAGGGGAGATAGTCCATCGGCTCGGTGAGGAGCACGCGCGGATGATCGCCGAGAATCTCACGAACCGGCTGCTGCACATTGGGATTGAGATGCACGGGGTAGACGATAACTACGTCCTCGAAGCGATCGGCGAGGGTTCGTAATGCCCGGCAAATGTTGCGCATGCCGTCGCCAAAACTCTCGCGCCGATGCCCAGTGACGGCAATCAGACGTTTGCCGGCAAAGGCCTGCGCCGACAACGACGGTGGCAACGGCGGTGGTTCGCGATCCAGCCGTTGCAACAAGTCGGTAACCGCATCGACGATGGTATTGCCGGTCACCAGAACCCGTTCCACCGGAACCGCTTCACGCAACAAGTTTTGTCGCGCCAGCGCCGTCGGGGCGTAGTGCCAAGCGGCAATCTGGCTCACCAGTCGCCGATTCATCTCCTCGGGGAAAGGGTTGTACAAGTCGTTGGTACGCAGCCCGGCCTCCACATGCCCAGTCGGCACGCGCGAGTAGAAACCCGCCAGGGCAGCGGCAAAGGCCGTGGTCGTATCGCCTTGCACGAGAATGGCATCCGGTCGCTGCTCGTTGAGCACCGGCTGCATGCTCTCGATCAGACGGGCCGTGAGGCCGTACAAATCTTGATTGGGACGCATCACGGCGAGATCGTGATCGGGCTGGATGGCGAAGAACTGCAGCATCTGATCCAGCATCTGACGGTGCTGGCCGGTGACGCAAACGTAGGGCTGCAGAGTCGAGGAACGCGCCAGGGCATGCACCACCGGAGCCAGCTTGATGGCCTCCGGCCGCGTCCCAAATACGACCATCACCTTACGCATTGCTTGCCTGCCTGGTTACCCGCATCGAGCGGCTGGCAATACCTAGTTGCCGCCACGGGATCAACAGGAACTGGGGAACCTCCGGGATCCAGTGGTGAACACCAGCATTTCCGACGTTCAACTGGCGGTGGACCCCGGCTTTCGCCCTTAGCCTTACCCACAAGTCCTAGTGCTGGACACCGGGACCGGATGAGAAAGCCAGGCCCGAATTGGCCCATTTGACCACGGATTTCACGGATGCCGCATCCCGGCCGTTGACTGGAACCA
>CAZGSN010000324.1:0-1817 GCA_964528465.1 uncultured Binatia bacterium (SeqCode) | reverse complement strand
CGCTACCTGGTGCGCATCGAAGAGATCAAGCAAAGCATGCGCATCGTCGAGCAGTGCTTGAAGATGATTCCGGACGGGCCGGTCGACATCGACAACCCGGCCCTGCGCTTCCCGGCCAAGGGACGTGTCTACGGGCGCATGGAAGAACTCATCAACCAGTTCAAGCTGGTCACCGAAGGGCCCAAGCCACCACCGGGCGAAGTGTACGTGGGGACCGAGTCGGCCAACGGCGAAATTGGCTACTTCCTGGTCAGCGACGGCAGCGGGAAACCCTACAAGTGCCGGGCGCGCACACCCAGTTTCTCCAACACGCAGCCTTTGGCCGCTATGATCAAGGGCCGCTTGCTTGCCGATCTGGTGCCGACGTTCGACATGATCAACATGATCGGAGGCGAGTGTGATCGTTGAGCACCCGAATTCGGTCGGCAAACCTCTGCCGAAGGATCCGACTCCGGACCCGAGCCGTAAGTATCTTCTCTCCGAGGCAACGCGCACGCGCATCGTCAAGGAGCGTCTCAACTTCCCGAGCCCGCGTTCGGTATGCTTGGCAGCCCTGCATCTCGCGCAAGAAGAGTACGGGCACCTGCCCCTCGAGATAGTGAAGGAAGTTGCCGAGCTGCTCGACCTGCTGCCGATCCAAGTGCAGGAAGTGGTTTCCTTCTACCCGATGTTCCACAGCGAGCCGAAGGGGCGTTGCCATGTGCAGGTGTGCACCAACATCGCCTGCGCCGTCAGTGGTGCGCGCAAGCTGGTCCGCCATCTCGAAGGTAAGCTCGGTATCAGCGCGGGAGAGGTGACGGCCGACGGAAAATTCTCCATCGCCGAAGTCGAGTGCTTGGGCTCGTGCGGAACCGCGCCGATTGTGCAGGTCAACAACAACCCGTTCTTGCAACATGTCGGCACGGCTGAACTCGATGCACTGTTGGCCAGTCCCGACCCGACAAGCGGCGACGGCAATGGCGCCGTGCCTTCCTCCATTCCCGATGGGGTGGAAGGCTACCTGCTGCCTCCGAACGGAACCTCGCGTTGCGACATTGACGAGTACTTGAAGGTTGGTGGCTACGAGCAAGCGAAGCGCGCGTGGTCCTCCATGGAACCGGAGCAGATTGCCGAGGTCGTCAAGGACGCCGGGCTGCGCGGTCGGGGTGGCGCCGGGTTTGCCACTGGAGTGAAGTGGACCTTCATGCCCAAGGACGCGCCCAAGCCGAGCTATCTGGCGATCAACGGCGACGAGAGCGAGCCGGGCACCTTCAAGGATCGTCAGATTTTGGAGCGCAATCCGCATCAGTTTATCGAGGGCGCCATCATTGCCGGCAAAGCCATTCGTGGTGTCGCCGCCTATGTCTATTTGCGTGGCGAGTACACGGTCCCGTATCTGCGCTTGATGGAAGCGATCCGCCAGGCGTATGCCCGCGGCTTCCTCGGGGAGAATATTTTCGGAACCGGCAAGCGCTTCGATATCTTCGTGCAGCGGGGGGCCGGCGCGTACATCTGCGGCGAAGAGACGGGCATGATCGAGTCGATGGAGGGCAAGAAAGGCCAGCCGCGCAAACGCCCGCCGTTCCCGGCAGGGTGGGGCCTATGGGGTTGTCCGACGACGGTGAACAATTTGGAGACGGTCACCCACGTTCCGGTGATCCTGGCCAAAGGGGTGGAGTGGTTCAAAGCCCGTGGTACCGAGAAGAGCAGTGGCAACACGCTCTTCGGCATCAGTGGCCACGTCCATCGTCCCGGCGTGTACGAGCTGCCGCTAGGCACACCGCTGCGCGAGATCATTGAGAAGCATGCGGGGGGAGTCTCTACCGGGCGTCCGATCA
>CAZGSN010000323.1:0-28027 GCA_964528465.1 uncultured Binatia bacterium (SeqCode) | reverse complement strand
CGTCTCCAATGCTCACGCAAATTAGCAATGGAGACGCCGCGCCCTCGCGGCGCATCAGGCGAAACGCCTCCGTCGACGCCTTTGGCGTGGCCCTGGCGTTTCCATGGCGTTGGCTACCTACTTCCCACCAAAGTGAGGGCTGGTGGTTCGTTGTCGACGAGGTAGGAAAAGCGCGAGCGGAATTCCTCTGGTGTGAGGTGGGCCACGGCGGCGAAGCTCGCAATGGTAGCAGCGTCTTCAAAATCGTCCCGCCGTAGGCGGATCATGTAGCGGCGAGCGATTGCGTAACGTGCCGAATGGATATCCACGAGTCGGACCCGCGCTCTCCCCGTTTGCGGATCCAGCAGATCCGCAAACGGAATCGGCACGAACTTGCCGCCCTGCATCGAAACCATCACCGCATCCCCGCCGTCGAGAAGAAACTTCGCCGCGCAGTAACCAAGATCACGGGTGTATTCCATGTCGTAAGGGATCGGGTCGGCACAACGCAGCTCGAAACCAATGTTCTTGGCAATCAGAGTGGTCTTGATGCCGAGCCCTTTGAGCCTCTCGGCCAGGGCTCGTTTCACCATCTCGCCAATGTCGATTTCCGCAAGGCGGATATGCCCGTGCGCGTCGCGCTCGACATCCTTGACGGAGGCAAGGTCCGCTTCGTCGAGGTCGAGAACCAAACCCTCAGCCAAGACCGCGACGCCATCGCGTCGGCCCTCGCTAAGCCGTTTGATGACGGCGCATGCCAACGTATCCACGATGGCGCTGAAGCGGATCGGCTGCCCCCCAAACTCCTCGGAGATCATGGTGAGGGTGGCTCCCGCGGCCTTGCCAATGCCAAGGGCCAGGTGCCCCGCTTTGCGACCCATGGAGATGACGATGTACCAACGCGAAGTCGTGAAGGCGTCGACCATGAGGTTCTTTACCAACTCGACTCCAATGTGGCGTGCTGTCTGGAAGCCAAAGGTGTCGATATGCGGTGGCAGGCACAGGTCGTTGTCGATGGTCTTCGGTACGTGGACCACCCGAATACGCCCTGCCGAGCGCTCGGCGAGCTTCATGGCAGAGAATGCCGTGTCGTCGCCGCCAATGGTGATCAGGCGATCGATGTCGAGCCTATCCAGCGACGTCAGCGCATTGTCGAGCAGTTGTGGGTCCTTGGTGGGATTGGCCCGAGCGATGCCGATGATCGAGCCGCCGCGGAAGTGCAGCCGACTCACTATGTCGGTGGTTAGTGGGATGGTGTGATCCGTATCGCCTTCCATGATCCACTCGAAGCCGTCGCGAATGCCGACGACCTCGCTCCCTTCCAAGATGCTGCGAATCGTTGCGGCCGCAATGACACTGTTAATCCCTGGAGCCGGACCACCACCCACTAAAATCCCCACCCGTTTCGCCGCTGCCATGCACCTAGCCTCCGTTGCGTAAGATAAGCGGCATGTTGTCCGCCGCATCCGCTGCCGTCAAGATACATAGGCTTTCCCTAAGTTTCCGCAGACCCGGCGCTGGCGCGGAAGGAAGGTGGGTGTCTACCAGAATCGGGAATGAACTCTTCCGCTCATGTCATGCCTGGGAACTGGAATGTGACGGTGAGTTCACATTAAGCTTCGGCGCGAGTTGGCACGGCACTTGTTGGAATGCCCGCCAACACGCGGGAATCTACTCGCAGCTTTGAGCAAAAGAAGGAGAACGACAGATGGCGGACTTTCTCTCGGCCTATTCAATCCAATCGTGGCTGGAATCTTGCCCACAGGGCTACTTGACCGGAACCGAGTATGGGCACCAGCCCGGAGAGGGCGAGCCTGAACTTCTCCTCCAAAATGATGTCCTGCATGAAGAGACGATTCGCACGACGGTGCAGTTGGTAGTCGGCGAGCGTTGCGCCTTGTCGGCGTCCTCGGGCTTGATCAACGCGGCACCAGACGAGGCCAGCAAGCGCTTCCTGGCGACACAGACTCTCGACGAAGCTCGCCACGTGGAGGTGTTTACCCACCGGCTCTACGACCTGGGCGTCAAGAAGAACGAACTCGAGAGCGTGATTCAACAGTACGCCAATCGCAACTTGGTGCGCTTCGCCGAAGTACTTCTGGAAAAAGTGGATAAAAAGGACTTCGTCGCCGGCGTGGTCGGGCAGAATATCGTCCTCGAGGGCATGGCCTTCAGCGTATTCGAAATGATGTATGCCATGAATCAATCGCTGAACCCGAAATTTGGCCATACTCTGTCGGGAACCATCGCGGACGAGCGTCGCCACGTTGGTTTCGGCGAGAACCGCATCGGCAGTCTCATCAAGCAGCACCCCGAACGTAAGGCAGAGATCGAGCGCATGCAGAAAGAGATGTCGTACTACATGCTGGCGACTTTTGCCGACGCGTTCCGCAACAACCGAGCAGCAGCAGAATTCGAAAAGCTGGGCCGTGAGCATGTCTCCGCCGAGTGGCACGGAGCCAACCTGAGCGGCATGCCGCCCGAAGAAATGGAAGAGCTACTTGCCGACACAGTGTTGGCCGAGTTCAAAACCCGCCTTGGTCGCATCGGCATCGAGTATCAGACACCGGTTCGGCCGTGAGTCGCACGCAGCGGAGCGGCCCGGCAGCGGTGCCCGCTGACATTCACGACCTCGACGAGCAAGCGTTTCTCGAAGAGGTGCACTCGTTCGACTTTTGGTTTGCCGCGGTTGAGGGGTACCTGACGGGTCTTACGCACGGACACCGGTTCGATACTGCGGAGGAGCCGATGAGCGAGTTGGATCGCGAGCGGCTCATCACTGTCCTGTGCAATTACTGTGTTGGTGAAACGGCGGCCTTGGAAGGTGCCAGCGGGTTGATTGCCATTGCCCCGAATCGACTCACCAAGATCTTTCTGTCGACGCAGGTTGTCGACGAGGGTCGGCACCTGGAAGTGTTCCAACATCGCTTGCGGGATCTGGGTGTCACAGCACCGGAGGCGGAGGTGGAGCGCCGAGCCAGCTCGAGCCTATTGCTGTTCCGGCGCCGCTTGCTGGAGCTGGTGGCGAGCAAGGACTGGGAAGCGGCGCTGTTCGCGCAGAATGTCATCCTCGAGGCCTTGGAGTTTGCGGTATTTCACAGCCACAGCCAAACCGCCGATCCGATTACGCGCGAGATTCTCCAGGGGGTGGTGAAGGATGAGCGCCGCCACATTGGTTTCGGCGAGAATGAGCTGGGTCGACGCATGCGCTCGGCCCCCCACATTCGGGCCCGTATCGGCCATGTAAAGAAGGAGCTAGACCACTTGGTGCTAGACACTCTGGCGGAAACGGTTCGACACATTGGCGTGGCGCGCGACGAGGAAGAGCGCTTGAGCCGGGCATACTTGGAATCGGTCGAACGCCTGGGGTTTTCCTGATGGCCGATCCGCTGCAAGAAGAAGAGGGTGTCGAAGGCAACGAGAATGGTGCAAGCCAGCGCCAGGGCGAGAGGCAGCGGTTCATACTCGAAGAGACTGGCTTCGATGAGGTACCCAAGAAGTATCGGCGCTTTTACCGCAAGTGGCGAGGTGTCGGCGATTCCCTGGCTCCAAACGAGGTCATCTGCCCGGTCTGCAAGGTGGTGATTCGATCCACGCGCGAGCTGTTCCCAGGGGATCGCGTCTACTGCATGCCCTGCATGTCGCGTCTCGTGGTCGTGCGTACGGAAGCCGGCACCCTCGAGGCGCACGTCGCCTACTAGCCCTGCGGCTCGGAGTCTGGCCCGCAACTCCGTTCTGTGTACGATCGATCGAATCGTCGCGTACGGCGGTTTTGCCCACCCCTTCGACTGCGCTCCTGGATGGAGGCTTGCTGGCGTGGCAGGTGACCTAACCCGGACAATTCACGACCTCGCGGTAAAATCGGGTCAAGCGGCTGAACGCACGAGGGATTCGAAGCATGTTGACGAAAACAGTGTGTTCTTTGAACCACGAAGGCACGAAGGACACGAAGCAAGAGTAGGGCGAGGTCAAGGGGACTGGTCCACTGTGTAACAAGGGATCCAAATCTTGTCGGCGCGCGCAAATTCTCGCGGCGAGGTTCGGTATCCACGCGATGTTCGGCAACAATGGCTATCCGGGAAATCTGCTTCCGACCTACAGCCTCCGGTCTACGGCCACAGTCTGCGCGGCTGGTCTCGATCGAGCCCGAATGACCGCATCTGTCCCGACCTTGATGAAGCTCGGGAGTTCGGTTGCGGCTGGGCCGCGCTGGGTGTCCTTCAGAATTCCCTCTGAAGAGTCATTCTTCGTGACCTTCGTGCCTTCGTGGTTCAATACGAAGGTCACGTTGATGTTTGGCGCCTCCGCGGCGAGCAGTCTCATGAATTATGCGTGCTAAAGAGGCGCCGCCCTCCCGATTGAGCCGCCACCGGCACCTTGGTAAAAGGCGCCGCCGCAAAGGAGCACACACATGTCGACAATCTCAGTTCATTCCTCGCTGGTGCAGATCCCCGGACCTGCGGTTTCGATTCGCGTCTTCGAGGCCCGCCCATCGACTGGCGGCCCGCATCCCGCGGTCATCGTCATTCAAGAGTGGTGGGGGCTCAACGATCACACCAAGAACGTAGCCGAGCGATTCGCGCGCGAGGGCTATGTGGCCGTGGCGCCAGATATGTACTCGCGCCAGGAAAATCAGGTGACCACAGATCCCGAACGAGCAGGCAAGCTCATGGGCGGTCTATCCAAGCCCGACGGCATCGCCGATCTGCTTGCGGTGGTGGCCTACCTGAAGAAGGCCGATGGCGTACGTGGCGATCGCATCGGTGTCACCGGCTTTTGCATGGGGGGAAGCTTTGCTGCTTTGTTGGCGTGCAGCACCACCGACATCAAAGCTGCTGCTCCGTTCTACGGTGAGATCCCCGAGGACGAACAACTTGCCCGGCTGTCCGCTCCTCTCCTCTATTTCTACGGCACCGAAGATTTTTGGATCAAACGCGCGGATGTCGACCGTCTGGCAGCGTCCCTAGCCCGTATGGGCAAGACGTCGGAGGTTCACATTTACGAAGGCGCCCCGCACGCTTTCTTCAACGACACACGCAAGGATGTCTACCGTGCCGAGGAAGCGAAGGATGCGTGGACCAGAACCTTGGGCCTATTCGACAAACACTTGAAGGGTTGAGAAACACGGTCCGGGGGGAATCAATAATCGGCTGCGCGGTGATCGCCCTTGGCGCAAGGTGGCGATTCTGCGATTCGCACGAGCCTCGGAGGTGATGAGGAATGAGCACGCAATCCAAAGCTACCGCGGAGCATATCCGCGCTGTGTTGCAGCGCTACTGCGCGCTGATGACGTCGGGCGAGTCGGAGGCCATCGTCGCGATGTATACGGAGGATGCGACCGTGGAAGATCCGGTCGGCTCCACCCCGCGCAGCGGTAAGGAAGAGATTCGCGAGCTGTACAAGAATGCAGCCGGCCGCCTACGCCTCGAGCTTGAAGGCAATGTTCGCGTCGTCGGCAATATCGGCGCCGCCGCGATGCTGGCGTACCCGGCCGGAATGGAAGGCATGGTCGTCGATACCATCGACATCATGACCTTCAACGACGAGGGCTTGATCACCTCCATGCGCGCGTACTGGAGCCCCGACACGATTCATCCTGTGTGAGTTGGGTGCGGGGGCTCTGGGGTGCTGAAGTGCTGAAGTGCTGAAGTGCTGGGTTGGCCTTAGATCACGACATCCCAGACGATGTTGGCGTGTTTCAGGGGGGTGTAGGAGCAGAACGAGCCTGTGCTCACGGCTCGTGTCAGTAGTGCGGCGAGGTCGGGTTCGTGCAGACCGATCTGATCGATGGCAGCCCGAATGGCTTTGGTCACTGCTGCTCGCGCGCGCTGTGTCTCGGCGTTGAAGTGTCGGTCGCGGCCGCCGAGGCCCAGTGCCTCGGCGAGGTGCTGACCAATGGCATCGATCTCTGCCCGCGAAGCCGCCGCGCGTGCAAGGTCGTTGTGTTCCTCTGCCTCGAATAGCTCGCCACGTAGGTCGGCCACGCGTGTACGCAGGTTGGCTTTGGCTGTCGCGTCCAATAGGGCTTCGGGTAAGGCAGTACTCTCGCGGGCCGCGGGTCCGGCAAGGTCGAGAACATGCAGGAGTTCCTGCGGTGAGGCGAGAAGACGCGCCAGGTGATGCATGCCTCGTCGTGCTTTCAGGATGGAGGTGCGACCCATGAAGCTAAGCGTCCACCCATCTGCCACTCGAACTAGCGATGCGACGCGGGCTTCTTGCACAGCAGCAAGCGTAGTTGGCGAGGCATTCTCGCCAACGCCTTTCGTGACGATGGCGCGCAGACCGAGCGTGGAAGTCAGGTGATGCGCTTCCTCTTGAAGACTGCGGACCACCGCCTCTTCGCGTGGTGATACGACCGCAAGCGCTGCGGCCTTGGCTACCAAGGCGCGGGCAACGTATGCCGGTGAACCTGCTGCACGCGCCGAAACGATGGCGTCGTCGAGATGCGGAAGCGCCTGTGCGTAACGACCCTGTCGCTGCGCGAGAGTGCCGAGATAATACGAAACAGGACCAATGTAATAGAAAGAAGCGGCGACGATATTGCGTTCGGCATACGGACGGAGCGTCTTGTAGATCGCTGCCGCTTGCTCTGGGGTGCCCACAAGCGCAGCCGCGCCTGCGAGCCCCGCGACCCCCAGCATCCAAGTGTTGTCGCGCCGCAGGCAAGTCAAACCCTCGTCGACCAAGGCATCGAGTTCGGCCTTCGCGCCAGCAAGGTCGCCGGTCTCGGCGTAGAGCAGTGCCAGGTTGGTACGCCAGGCGTTGACGGTTGCGGACTGATAGGCAAAGGTGCGCATACCATCGGCAAGCTCTCCCAGCCGCGCCTGCTCGCGGCGAATCAAGAACAACAAGACGAGGGCCACCATCCGGCCGTTGGGGCTAAGGTTCTCATGCCCCAGCACGGCTTGGGCACTCGCTTCGGCTTGATCCAGGTGACCGTCGAGCAAGTGCTTCTGCCCCTGCAACGCCGGAATGAGCCACAGTTCTCGCGGCTGGCGTAGCTCGCGCACCGTGGCCATCAGTACTTCGCGGCAGGCTGCGACCTCAGCCATTTCCCCACTCTGCAGAAACTCGCTGAGGCGCCATACATACGCATGCACCGCCAACTCTCCACGTCCCCCTGTCAGTGCCAAGAGTTCATCGAGAATGGCGCGGCGCTCCTGGCGTTGGTCCGGCGTGGAGCAGCGCAGCCGAGCGGGAAGTGTGTAGGCTAAGGTAACGGCGTCTCCGGTTTGCCGCGCCAACAGGACGGCGTCGGTGCTGAGCTTGTCGGTGTCGGATTGCTCCGGTGCGAAATGGAGTTCGGTGGCCAGGCGGGCCATGAGACGAGCCTGCAGCCGCATCTCTTTCTCGGGAAGACGGCGCAAGGCTTCCTGCAAGGAGTCGATCAACTTCGGGTCGTAGCGGCCGAACTGAGCCCACGTGGAACCGATACCGCACAAGCCAATAGCAGCGCGAGCAAGCTGCACCGGGTTATCGTTGCGTCGCGCCAGATCGGCCGCGCTCTGGTACGCGGCGAGCGACTCCGCTGCTTGTGCCGAACGGTTGGCCGCATCGCCGAGCTGCAACAGGACGTCACAGCGATGCCCCGGATCGCTCGCGTGCGCTACGTCGAGGAGGTGCAACGCCCGCGCGAACTGCAGAGCGGCAACTTCGAAGGCCAGTGCCTGCATGGCGAGTTCTCCGGCACGCTCACAGTAGGTGGCACCCTTCGCGGCCGTGCCGGCGGCCGCAGCTTCGTAGAAGTGATGCGCCATCTCGCTGACGAGTGTATCTGCCGCGGTGTGTCCGGCAGCCTCGAACAGTTCTCCATAGCGCCGGTGGAGGTCGAGGCGCTGCTCGACGGGCAGCTCGGCAAGCATCGCTTCGTGAATCAAGGCATGCGCAAAACGTAGTTGGCGCGGGTGATCGGCAACGCTGCGGAGGATTTCACGGTCGAGCGCGGGCTGCATCTGGCCACGGACACCCGGCTCGGCAACGCCAAGCACGTCCGCAACATCGCGCAGATCGAATCTCCGCCCACACACGGCCGCCGTACCCAACAGAGCAACGACATCTGCGGGTAACGCATGTAGCCGTTGCCGAATTGCCGCCAAGACTCCTTGCGGAAGGGGCAGCGATGCCGTCGGCGGCTCGTCGCGGTGGCTGTCTAGCCAGCGCAGCATCTCGCCCAGAAAAAACGGATTGCCATCCGTCACTTCATGCAAGCGCTTGGCCCATGCCGGGGCTAACGGCGGCGCGTCGTCGCTATGTAGGAAGCGGTCGACCTCGTCGGCACTCAATCCGACGAGCGCCATGCTGTGAGCGCGTCGCTGCAGACCACCGATGATGTCGGCACGCGTGGTGTGCTGCAAATCGGCGGCACGATAGGTTGCCAGAACTACGATTGGGAGTTGCGTAATCTCGTAGGATAGGAAGTCCAGCAGCCGCAGAGATCCCACGTCCGCCCAGTGCAGATCGTCCACGACGAGCAGTATGGCCCGTTGGCCTGCCCAGCGCCGGAGCAGCGCCGTAAGACCCAGGAACAAGCGGAAACGCGCGGAGTCGGAATCGGGGCCTGCCTTTGCGGAAAGGGAGGGTAGGTGCGGCAACAGTTCGGGCACGAGCTGGGCTAGTGGCAAGGTGTCGGCATTTATCTCGCGGGCGACTTGCTCGGCGCCAACGGTCTGCGCCTGGGCACGGAGAATCTGCATCCACGCCCAGAATGGTGGCTGTCCCTCGATCTCGTGGCAGCGCCCCCACAAGGTGTGCATACCATCGCCGCGAGCCAATACTTCGGCTTCTTCCGCTAACCGCGTCTTGCCGATCCCCGGCTCTCCGGAAATCAGCAACATTTGGCCTCGCCCCTCTTGTGCGGCCCCCAGTGCTGCGCGCAGATCGGCAACCTGCGGCTCGCGCCCTACGAGAGTACGGCGCAAGACTTTGGAACATTCTTTAGACACGATCCTGGATGCGCGGCCAGGGATGCGCCGCCTCAATTTCGAATGCGAGTTCGAGCAGGGTCCGCTCGTCGCCGTGCTTGGCGGAAAAATGCGCGGCGATGGGTACTCCTTCCGCGCTTGTCCCCATCGGCAGCGACAGGCCGGGACCACCAGTAATATTGTTGAGCGGGGTGAAGGCGACGTAGCGGCGTAAGCGATCGAATAACACTTCGAAGCTGAGCTCCGGGGAAAGATACCCTAAGCGCGGAGGCGTGTGCGCTAGGACCGGGGAAAGGACTATGTCGTAGCTCTCAAAGATTTCGGCATAGGCATGAATGGAGTTACGCAAGCGCAAGATCACCGCCGGCGCGCGCCAGAAGTTGCGGCGAAAATGATGGCCGAGCCCCTGGGTAAGATTGTCGAGCTTGGAACTATCGAAGTCGGGGCTCAGCACATATTTGCCAAACATACCCAAGAGGAACGACAGCATACCCCAATAGATCCCGAAATCGTCGGCAAAGGTCGCCTGCAACGGCATGGCCATCTCTTCAACCCTATGCCCCATGCCTGCCAACAGTTGCGCGGTCGCTTGCACCACACGCCGTGTAGGGTCGTCCGTGGGTTGGCCAGAGACGGAATCCATGAGCATGCCAACGCGCAGACGCCGCTGCGTCGGACCCTCCACCAAGCCAATCTCCGGCAGCCGGCGATTGCGGTAGTGGCTTTCCGCTGCGGCGTAAAATTGCGCCGTGTCACGCACGCTGCGGGTGACGACTCCCTCGGTAACCAAGCGCACCGGCAGGTGGCGCTGCGACTCCGGCTCAAGCAGCCTGCCACGTGTTGGCTTGAGGCCGATTAGACCGCAGCAGGCCGCTGGAATACGGGTCGATCCGCCACCGTCGTTGGCATGGGCCAATGGAACGACGCCGGCAGCAACCAGCGCTGCGGCACCACCGGACGAGGCTCCGGGCGAGTGATCGATGTGCCATGGATTGCGCACCGGAGGGGCCCCGGCAAACTCGGTGGTGGCGTTCAACCCAAACTCAGGCATGCGGCTCTTGCCCAGAAAAATCAGGCCCAGCGACAAGAGCTGCTTGGCGAAAGGAGCGTCTGCCTTAGCGGGCTGTGGATTCACGGCCTGTGAGCCGTGCCATGTGGGTAGTCCTCTGACATCGGTGTTGTCTTTGACGAAGGTCGGTACGCCGCCAAAGACGCCTGCGGGGCGATTGTCTGCACTCGTCGACGCGTTGGCGAAATTCTCGAGGGCAATGGCGTTGAGCACTGGATTGACGCGGTGAGCGCGCTCAATCGCTGCCTCGACAGCCTCACGTGCCGTTATCTCCCCGCTGCGAATACGTTGCGCGACGCCGACAGCATCGTCATTCCCGAGCGCATCATCCCCGAAGGCATGGATGCACGTAGCGATGTTGCGGCTACTGGCTGCGCTTGTTCGTTCTGCGTCGGGTCTCATCGACGCAATCCCTTAGGAGTCTGTTGTTTCCAAACGCCGGAAATCACAGGCCCCAGGCCGCTGGCCCGAGGTCCTGACCACGCTGAAAGAAACCTGCGCAGTCCAATGAGAACCAGACCAAGCGTCAGCCAGGAGAGAGCAGAAGAGCGCGGGGAAGTCGGGTCCACTGCGCAGCCGTCGCCGCCTCCTCCGCTGCCACGTGTCGGGGTGAGGCTGGGGCTGCGGGTTGGCGTGTGCCTTGGCGTCATTGTCAAAGTGGAAGTTGCGGTGCGACGTTCTGTGTTGGTCGGGGTTGGAGAGGAGCTAGCCGTTGGTGTCGCGCTGGGTGTGGGTGTCGGCGTAGGAGAAGGTGACGTGGTCGGGGTCGGTACAGCTAAGAGCGTCACCGCTCCAAGATCGACGGTAGCGGTTACGTTGCCGGCTTCGTCGTGCGTGCGCCCTGCCAAGTAGCCGCGCCCTGGCACGCCGTTACTGGGAGCCAAGAGTTTCAACGTGGCAGAGCGATTCCGGCCGGAGAGAGAGGGGCTCTCCTGCACCTGTAAGCGTACAGCTTCTGCAAAGGCGGATTCCGACGTGATCGGTGTGGTGGCGATGCGAATGTCGAATTGAGCCGTGGCTCCGCAATACAAGTCGTCTCCGGGGACCGCGGGTAGTGCCAACTCGATAATACCCCCGGGTTGGCTGTCGACGCGATCGACGCGCAACCCGGCGGGAGGCCGCGCGTCGGTTTGCGCATTGCCGCTACTGAACGCGTCGTGATGGCTCAGTGGTGCCGGGGCAAAGGCACACGCGTCGCCAGAAGTTTGCCACAGGAACAGCCAGCCTTCGCGGGTAGCGCTGACGACTTCGCTACGACCGTCGCCATCGACATCCCCTACGGCGGGAGTGGTGACGGTCCAACCATTGGTGAATTTGGGCCAAGCGGCGGGCTCGATGCCGTTGATGTTGAAGGCATGCACGTCGTACACGCCACTCCCCTGCAAAGCTTCCGGCAAGCCGTCGTTGTCGATGTCGGCAACCGCCGGAGTAGTGAGAAACTGCAAATCGTTCATCACCCTCGGGAAGGCGCGGACAAAAGTCCCGGTGAGCGGCTTTCCCTGGGCGTCGGCGATCGACCAGGCGCCAATCTGGTTGTCGCTAGGGATTTGGTCGGCGGGAATGTTGTTGTCGATGAGCTTTCCCAAGCCTGCCGTAGGCGCGAGGAAGTACTCGCCGTTGCCGGCTCCGGCAAAGGGCGCCAGTACGCCACCACCCAGTCCTGGAATGGCTGGGGAGTCGGAAGAATTGGAGCCGGCGCCGAATCCGCTGATGGCCAGGGTGCGTGGCGTGCCACGGCGGGTTGGATCGTCTCCTAACCAAGACTTGCCGGCACCGTTGAAGATGTAGGCCGGCCCCACGAACGAAAAGATACCGATCTCTGCGCGGCCGTCGTTGTCGAGATCGGCGAGAGACGGCGAGCCGTTGATGCCGGTGCCCACAAACGGCAGCAATTCGGTAGTCAGCGTCGCAACCTTCACCGGCCAGCCGCTCAAGAACCCGTCGGGGTTCCACCCACGTTCGAGGGGAGTACTACCACTCGCTGCGCCATGTCGCGACAAGGCGTAGAGGCGAGAGTTGCCGCTCTCGAGCAAGCCGCTGGTGCGGTACAGGTTAATCGTGAGATTGGAAAACACGGCGTTGGGGTTTTCGATGTACTCTTCATTGACGCCCACGATGACGTCGATCTGCCCGTCGCCATCCACATCGCCGAGCGAGGGTGTGGTGATAATCTTGGTTCCCATGGCTGCATTGGCATTGGCATTCAGGGTTACTTCGTTGGTGATGGGATCGACAGCCGCAACTTTCGCTGGATCCTTGAGCAGCAGCGGCCAGCCATGCACCGGCGTGCCGTCCGCATGCCAGGCGTACACGTGTCGATCCCATGCACCAGCGACGATCTCGAGAGAGCCATCCTGTGAGCCATCGAGGTTGGCCAAAGCTGGGCCCGCCCCGATCCCGCGTGCCAGGCGGTTATCGGCGTTGTGACGATTGGAGCGATCGGGAACGCGGCCGTCTTGGCTGCCGAGATCGCGCTCGGAGCGCCAGGTGTGTGAGTACTGCGCGAGCGTGGAAACGGGGAAGCCGGGGCGAAGCCTGCCCGTGTGATCCCAAACATAAACCAGCCCACGCACATCGGCGGCAACGATCTCCGGGCTGCCGTCGCGGTCGAGATCGCCGACCGCAGGCCGGCCGAGAAACGCCGCATGCGGAATCGATAGCTCCGCGAAGGCCGGAGCATCGCTGTGTACCTCAATTGGATTGCTACGTACGGGCCAGCCATCTGCCTCACGATCGAGACCACCCTGGAAGGCATGCACGAAACCATCGGATGTCGCGAGCACGATCTCGTCCACGTTGTCGCCGTCCACATCGGCCAGCACGGGAGAGGCGACGCCGTCGCCGCCAAGAAAGCGCGGGGTTCCGGCCTTGAGGGCTGGATCCCGATGAATCGCAAAGACGCGGCGGTCTTCGCCAATCAGACCCTGCTGGTCGGTCACCAGCACACGCACGGTGACGCTAAAGCGATCCGGGTCGGGCAGACCACTGGCGTCGACTGCTGGCCCGTCAATGCCGTGTGGCATGCGTGTCACCAATGACGAGAGATCCGCCTCGATCTGGCGCGGCATGCTGTCGCTGCCCATGGCAATGGCCTCGAAAGCCGATTCCGCAGGTTGAATACCGGGCGCCGCCTCGATGCGATACGAGAAGCTGGCGGAGCGCACTGCCGCGACGTCTGCTGTGACGCGCAGAGTCCGATCGGGATCAAGGATCTCGAACCACGTCGGCGAAGTGATGTCGGCCTCGGGAGGAATCTTGCCTTCGGCGATGCGTCGGAGAGTCGTGTTGGCATTGACGCGACCGTACCCGAAAAACTGATCCCAACCGGCAATTGACGGAAAGCGGCGACTCATCTGCACGCCGGGGAATGGCGTCATGGTTTCGTAATTGGGGTCGAAATTGATGTCGTCGGCGCTGGAAGTAAGAAGCTGCTTCACCTCGTTGGCCGACAGCGGCATGGCTCGCTGTTCCTCGGTTGCGGCGCGATAGGGTTGCAGGCGTCCCTTGTCGATTTCGTTGAGAGCGGCGGAGTAGATCAGTCCGGCCATGCCGGAGGATCGGCCTGTGGCTTCCGAGGAACAGGAAGAAGACGGCACCGTGAGGGCAATGTGGCCGCCGTAGTTGGTGCAGCCGTTGAGATACAGATAGGAGCGCGGCGTTTGCACGAGGTCGTCGGTCGATATGAAGCGCGTGACCGAATTTACCTCGATCGTGTGGGCATAGTTGGCGGGATAGTTGTGGTGATTGGATTGCTCGTCGGCAGCCGAGGCGATGATGGCGACACCGTGGCGGTAGGCGTAGTCGACAGCCTCTTGCGCAAACTTGGTGTTGTTGAGCGTGCCCAGCGCTTCCTGGATGACGAGGGCACCGTTGTCGACGGCAAACAACACCGCCTGTGCGAAGTTGTTGACCTCGGCCACGAAGCTGTCGCCGACACGCAGCGACAGCAGCATGCAGTTGGGGCAGGTGCCGACACCGCCTTCGTTGTTGTTGGCCTCAGCTCCCGAGTCCTCCGACTCTCCGGTGCCGTGGCCGTAGCGAACCTCGTCCAGAGCGTCGTTGTCATCTTCGAAGAAGTCCCAACCACTGATGTCGTCGATGTAGCCGTTGCCGTCGTCATCCCTGCCGTCGGAAAAGACAAAGATTAGGTCCTCGGGATCAATCAAGCGATTGCCATTCTGATCGCTAACCCGGGAGTCGGCCTCATAGCCTCGGTTTGCTCGGTAATCGCGTACATTGAAGACGCCGTCCCGATTGCGATCCCACGGGTCGATACTGTTGCTGCTACCCTCCGGTACCGGCAGCTCCCGGCGGTTGAGATAGAGCTTGTCAAACAGATCCGTGATGCGGTCTTGCCAGCGAATCCCCGAATCAAGAACGGCAATGAGGACATCGGGACGTCCGGTGCTGATCTGCCAGGCCAAGTCGACGCTGGCTCCTTTAACGCCGAACAACTCCTGTGGGCTGCTGTCGATGGCCGTCTCGCCAGTCCTATCACTGGTGATCTTCCAATCGTCGTGAAAGTCGTTCGGTCGCACCGGCGGAGAGCTGAGTGGAAGAAAGGCGTAGCTGGCAAAATCGGTGCTCGCGATGCAGTCCGGCGGTAACTGGCCAGATTCACAGGGCATGGGGTTGGCAGGGTAGGGGAGGTCGGCAAGGCAGGGGGAGGCGAAGAGCGTGACGGCGAGTAGACTGGCCGCCGCGTTGCCGAGGAAGAAACAACTTCGCAAACGGAGCTGAGTCGGAAATGCCATGCGCGAGGGCATGGAATTGTCTATCCGGGGTGTGGCATAGGTCGCGGCTCGCATCTCGGTATCGGTTGGCATGGCGCCATTAGCCATAAGGTGTGGGCGTTGGGCAACCCGAGAAGCCGCAGGAGGTGAAGGAATGCATAATTGGCCGAACATTACGCCTTTCGAGGTTGCCGTGGTTTGTACCGCTGCATTGTTGCTGTGCATCATGCCAAACCTATTGGCGGTGGCGGATGTGCGTCGCCGGCGCCGGCAGCAACGCGCTGCTGCAGAGGAATCCGTGATGCAGCGGCGCGCGACAGAGATGGCCGAGTCCAGCGTTTCCCAAGGGACAACCGCGACGACAGCGACCGCAGCGACTGCAGAGACAGTTCCGACCGATTCCGTGACGGAAGCATCAGCTCCCGCCACGGAGGCAACCACTGCTGCGGCGTCCTTGCCGGAGTCTGCTCCTGCAACACCGCCGGCTTCGGTTGCGCCTCACGTGACGGAAGTCGCCGCGGCATTGCAGCACGAAGTCGCGGATCCTGCACCTGCACAAGTTGCGAGGGCGACGGCGTGGCCCGAGTCGACCGAGGAGCCCACCGTTTGCACCCTGCGCCTCGAAGACTTGCGGCGCGTCAAGCTGCCCAACTGGCCGCCTGCGGAAGTGCGCGACAACCCGGAGCGCAAGCGCCTCTGGGAGGAAGCAGTGCGTGTTGCCGAGCAACCTCTACTCACCGCCATGGCCGTCGATTCACCGCGACGCGCGGAGTCGGCCTGTTTGGGCAGTGCCGAGAGCGATGGCTCGGTGCTGCGTCTGCATTTCTTTTTGTTTTCCGACTTGTGGCCCGTGGCTGCGGAACAGGCCACGTCAGAAGCGTTGTTCGAAGTAGATTCGGCAGCCGGCAGCGTGCGCGCCAGGGTGCGGTCACTGTCTTGACTGGTGGTTGGTGACTGGTGGTTGGTGACTGTACTTCAACTCACAAGCCACAAGCCACCACTCACCAGCCACAAGAAAGCAGTCAATGATGCTTACGTGGAGGTTGGATGAGTAATCGGCTGATCGATGTGCAAAGTCTCGGGCAGAGCCTTTGGTATGACTACATCTCGCGCGATTTGATTACGTCGGGTGGCCTGCGGGCTCTGGTAGAAGCGGACGGCATTCTCGGCGTTACCTCGAACCCGGCCATTTTCGAAAAGGCAGTAGCGGGCAGCGACGACTACGACCAAGCCATTCGCGCTTTGGTTCAGCAGGGCGTAGCTACGGCCAACGAAATCTATGAGCAGTTGGCGATTGCCGACATCCAACTTGCCGCCGACATCTTGTACCCGGCCTTTATCCGCAGCGAGGGGCGCGACGGCTATGTGAGCTTGGAGGTCTCCCCCTACTTGGCGCACGACACGGCTGCCACGGTGGAAGAGGCACACCGCCTCCGCCGAGCCGTAGGTCGCGACAACGTCTTGATCAAAGTACCTGCGACGGCGGCGGGAATCCCGGCCATCGAGCAACTGATCGGAGAAGGGGTCAACGTCAATGTGACCTTGTTGTTTGCCCTGTCTGCCTATGAAGCCGTGGCCGAGGCCTACATCCGCGGCGTCGAGAAGCGCGCGGCCGACGGCGGCGATCTACGGCTGGCGGCAAGCGTTGCTAGCTTCTTCATCAGCCGCATCGATTCGGTTGTTGACGACAAGCTGGCAAAGCGCATCGAGGCCAGCGACGCGGCGCAGCGGCCGAACCTGCAGGGGCTGCTTGGCAAGACGGCGATAGCCAACGCCAAGAACACCTATGCCCGCTATCTCGAGCTGTACGCTTCGCCGCGATGGCAGCGCCTAGCCGCGCAAGGTGCGCGCCCGCAGCGACTCCTGTGGGCGAGCACGAGCACCAAGAACCCAAGCTACCCGAAGACGATCTACGTCGACGAACTGATCGGTGCCGATACCGTGAATACGGTTCCTGCGGAAACGCTGACGACGTTCCGCACGCAAGGTGAGGCACGCGCTCGCCTTACGGAGAATTGGC
The DNA here is from genome assembly GCA_964528465.1 of uncultured Binatia bacterium (SeqCode). Lineage (GTDB taxonomy): Bacteria > Desulfobacterota > Binatia > HRBIN30 > HRBIN30 > CAZGSN01. The sequence continues at coordinate 11,305 of CAZGSN010000323.1, read as the reverse complement.
CCGACAATCTGCGCCAGGCCCGGACCACTCTTGCTGCGCTGGAAGAGTCTGGAGTTCGCCTCAGCGAAGCGACAGACTTTCTGCTGCAGGATGGCGTAGAGAAGTTCTGTGACGCCTTCGACAAGCTGCTGACCGCTGTGGAACGTAAGCGCTGCGCCGGCTTGCAAGGTAGGTTGGCGACGCAGTCGTTCCAGGTTGGCGAGGCGGCAGCCGCGGTGCATGCGGGGTTCGAGGCTTGGCGGCGCGACGGCAAGGTGCGGCGTCTGTGGGCTGGGGACACGAGCCTGTGGAGCGGCGCCGATGAGGATCGCTGGCTTGGCTGGCTGCGTGTGCTCGATGGCAATGACAGCGATCTGGGGCGGATACAGCAGTTGGTGGATGAGGTGCGCGCGGAGGGAATTCGGCATGTCGTGGTCTTAGGCATGGGCGGCTCGAGCTTGTGCCCGGATGTCTTGCGGCAGACGTTTGGAAAGCGGGCCGGATTTCCGGAACTCGTCGTTCTCGATTCGACGGTCCCAGCCCAAGTGTTGGCGTGCGCGCAGAGAGTCGATCTGAGTAAGACCTTGTGCGTGGTGTCTTCAAAGTCGGGTGGCACCATCGAGCCCAACGTCTTCAAGGAGTATTTCTTCGACAGGATTCAGCAGGCGACGGGATCGGCCGGCCGGCACTTCGTTGCCGTTACCGACCCCGGTACGAAGATGGAAGAGGTGGCCAGGGCGGACGGCTTTCGCACCATTTTCTACGGCCTGCCCAGCATCGGCGGTCGCTACTCGGCTCTTTCCGCCTTTGGCATGGTGCCCGCCGCGCTCATGGGAATCGACGTGGCGGCACTATGCGAACGAACACGTCTGATGGTGAGCGCGTGTGGCGCCATGGTGCCGCCCGAAAGTAATCCGGGAGTGGTGTTGGGCGTGCTGCTGGCCACGTTGGCACAGCGCGGACGCGACAAGATCACCTTGGTGTTGTCGCCGCCACTGCGGTCGCTGGCGGCGTGGGTGGAGCAGTTGGTCGCGGAATCGACAGGTAAGCGTGGTGTCGGGCTGGTTCCCATTGCCGACGAGGACTTGGCTGCGGCGCTGGCATACGGCAACGACCGGCAGTTTGTTTACGTGCGCCTGGCGAGCGCGCCGTCGTCGGAGCAAGACAAAGCAATCGAAAATCTAGAGAAGGCGGGCCAGCCGGTGGTGCGTATCGAGCTGAATGAGGTGATGGAGATCGGGCAGGAGTTCTTTCGCTGGGAGATGGCTACGGCTGTGGCGGGCGCGGTACTGGGGATCAACCCGTTCGACCAGCCGGATGTGGAGGCCAGCAAGGTCGAAACGCGAAAACTGACCAGCGCCTTTGAGTCTGGCGCGCCTTTGCCAAAGCAAGAGCCTGTTCTTGCGGGCGACGGCGTGAGCTTGTTCGCCGACGCCACCAATGCCGAGGCTTTGCGTGCCATTGCCGCGAGCCGAACCCCCGCTGCCTATCTCAAGGCTCATCTTGGGCGTGTGAGACCCGGGGACTACGTGGCGTTGAATGCGTACCTGGAGATGAATGCGGCTAACGAGCTTGAACTGCAGGCTCTGCGGCACTTCATTCGCGACCGCCTGCAAGTGGCAACCACTGTGGGGTTCGGCCCGCGCTTCCTGCATTCGACTGGTCAGTTGCACAAGGGCGGACCCAACAACGGCGTCTTTCTACAGATCACGGCCGATGACGCCACCGATGTGGCGATCCCGGGCCGCAAGTACAGTTTTGGAATGCTCAAGCAGGCACAGGCGCAGGGCGACTTCGAGGTGCTGGCGCAGCGCGGGCGGCGACTGCTGCGTGTGCATCTGGGAGCGGATGTGGAAGCTGGCTTACGACGATTGCGAGAGATTGTGGTGGGGGGATAGGACTCATAGGTCCTATATGTCCCATCGGACGAAACCATCCGCAAACACACTCCTATGATCCTCGCCGGCGACGTTGGAGGAACCAAAACTGTCCTGGGGTTGTTTGAGGAGGAGGGTAACGGCCTGCGCTGCGTGCGGCGCTCCACGCTCGTTAATGCTGAGCACGCAACCTTTGATGCTGTGGTGGAGGCATTCCTTGCCAGCGATGCCAGGCTCCCGTTGGGCTCGGTGTGCCTGGGAGTTGCCGGTGCGGTAATTGATGGCCGTGTGCACACTACGAATCTTGGCTGGGACCTCTCGGAAAGTGAGTTGGCGGAACGCCTGCAGGTGTCGCAAGTCCGCTTGCTCAACGACCTCGAAGCCGCAGCTTACGGGGTATTGTTTCTCGATGCATCGGAGTTGTGCTCGCTCAATCCCCACAGTGCGCCAGATCGCCCGGGTAATGCTGCCGTGATTGCAGCGGGTACTGGTCTCGGCGAGGCAATCTTGTTCTGGGATAGGACGCACTACCATCCCATCGCCTCAGAGGGCGGGCACACCGATTTCGGTCCGCGCAATGACGAGGAGATCGCCTTGTTGCGCTACCTGCGCGCCAAGCTTGGCGGACATGTCAGCTACGAGCGCATTCTTTGCGGGGCCGGGTTGTACGACGTGTACAGCTTCTTGCGCGACTCGGGATTTGCCACGGAATCGGAGGCCTTGCGGGAGCAGCTTGGGGTGGGTGATCCCAGCGTGACGATCTCTACGCTTGGCTTGGCTGGCAAAGAACCTCTGTGTACTAAGGCGTTGGCCATGTTCTCGGAAATCTACGGGGCCGAGGCTGGCAACCTTGCCCTCAAGTGTCTGGCACTCGGTGGCGTCTACATCACCGGCGGCATTGCGCCGAAGATCTTGCCGGCGCTGCAAGACGGCAGCTTCTTGCGAGGCTTTTTCGACAAGGGACGATTCCGGCCGCTCCTCGAAGCCTTGCCGGTGCGCGTTGCCATCAATTCCGATGCCCCACTGATTGGCGCCGCCTACTACGGGCGACGATTGTTGCTCTGACGGCCACGGTGGATCACCTCGCAGCGGTCAACCCGATGATAGGAAGGCCTCAAGGCTGCGGGGCCAGGCTCTTTGCTGAATAGCGATGCGCTCCGGCGGCGGATGTGTTGGTGCCGCCGCTAACACGGGTGTCATACGTAGCCTCCCAGCAAGCACCACTACTCTTGGACAACTGAACCGTAATCGGCTCGGCAAGGGGAAGTGTCTGGAGCAAGGTGAGCTGCTGCGATTTGTTGTTGGCTGCCACTGCCGCCTTAGCCTTGCCGTTGATTCCAGTCATCAGGGAGATTGTCTTGATGCCTGCTTGGGTTGCCGCGGAATCGTTGTAGCGGGCTTTCCCCGGGCGTGAACTCCAGCCGCTTCCAGCCGCAATCGCAGCGCCGAAGACTTGCCCAGAGTTACCATCGTAAATGCAAACCCTGTACTCGCTCCCGTCCGTGGCGGGGTCGCCAATATCAGCGGGCGAAGTTTCCGCGCCGTTCGACCACTTCCATTTCAGAATCGCTCGTGTGGAGAAGTCGTTCGCCTTCAGCGACAGGCTAGCTTTGCCTGCGGCCATCGGCTGTTTGCAACCGGACAGTGGCGCGGCCTCACAGCCTCCGGCCAGTGGAACTGCCGTGTCGGTGGCTGTGGCTGCCGCAGTAGAGGTCGGTGTCGGCGACGGTGGTGGAGTCCCGGTGGCTGTGGGAGTCTCAGTCGGCGTTAGGACAATCAGCTCGGCGGTCGGAGTATGCGTCTGCGTCGGGAGGGTTGTAGGCGTCTCTGTCGGAGTTGCAGTCGGCGCTTGTGTCGATGTTTGAGTGGTCGTGATCGTGGGCGTCACCGACGGTGTGTCGGTAGGCGAGTTCGGCGGAAGTGTTGCCGTTGGCGTCTCGGTTGCGCTCGATGGTGGCGTGTTTGTTGCCGTCGAGGACTGCGTAGGACTTACGCTGGGGCTGGCAGTGGGCGACTGCGTCTCGGTTACTGTAGGCACTGCTGTTGGGGTTTCGGTACCCGTGAGCGTTGCTGTGGCCGACGGACTGTCGGTAGGAGAGTTTGGCGGAAGTGTTGCCGTTGGCGTGTCAGTTGCGCTCGAGGTTGGCGTGCTTGTTGCCGCCGGGGACGACGTAACAGTTACGCTCGCACTGACCGTTGGCGACTGCGTCTGGGTTGCTGTCGGCACTGCTGTCAGGGTCTCTGTCGCCGTCAGAGTCGGGGTGACGGATGCCGTGTTGGTGGGTGAACTCGGCGCGACTGTGTGCGTCGGCGTTTGCGTTGCACTTATCGTTGGTGTGCGAGTGGGCGTCGATGAGCGCGTGGCGGTCACACTCGGGGTCGCGGTGAAAGTATGCGTTCGGGTTGGGGTTGATGTTGGTGTTACGGTCGGCGTCCTGGTGCTGGTTGGCACCGTCGGCGTCCTCGTTCCTGTTCGTGTCGGCGTGCTGGTCGACGTTACGCTGACGGTCGGGGTATTGGTTGGCCCACAACTGGGAAACTTGAAGCTGCCGATGCGGGTGTTCCAGATGCCGCCGGTGGTTGCGTAGTACTCGGTCGTATACCAGAAGGTGCAGTCGTCAACCGGGTCGACGCTCATGGCGCTGTAGTCCCCCCAACGCGTGCACGGACTGCCTCCGCAGTTGGTGGACTGCGAGCCGCCGCCGTTGATCAAGATGGCTTCCCCCTGCGGCAGGGTGTTGAGAGGGTCGGAAGCTAGGCGTCCGGAATAGCGGATCGACGGGAATGTCGAGGCGCTGGCGGCACTGTACCCCACTGCCATGTTGCCGGAGCCATCTACCGCGAGGCTAGGCATGAAGCGGTACAGCGTGCTGTCAGGGAAGTACAGTTGCTGCTGCACCGCCGTGGTGACGACCGTACCTCCGGTGACATTTAATTGCAGCCACTGGATGCCGGTGTTGGAAGCAGAGGACGCACGCACCGTGTGCGCCAGCCACAGCGACTCCGTACCACCTCGGTTGCGGTACTGATTCTGCATCATGAGGCGGTCGTAAAGGGTGTCGAGGGTGGTAGTTGTGCTCGGCTGCGGGACGATGGCTCCGTTGGGAACGGTGTACGAGGCGTGGCCGATCTGTGTTGGCCCGGTAAACGTCGAGCCTGCGCCGCTGTAGTCGGCGTGGAACTTGAATACCTCTACGCCGTACACGGATTGGCTCTCGGATACGAAGTAGTTGGGAGCGCCGGCAGGAGGCTGCGCACCGCGCATGTTGCTGGGCAGTAGGGAAAAGTAGGTTGTGGTGTTGGTGTCGATTACGACCTGCTGGAGCGGCTGACCAGCCTCCATCTGCGTGCGATTGAAGGCCCACGCACGCACCTCTTGGAACGACTCCTGGCCGCCGCTGCAGCCCGTAGTCTGCATGCAGAACATGTTGGCCGAAAAGTAGAATCCATCCGGCCACACACCACCCTTCGGATAATCGGGAAGCCACGGATGGGCGGCATCGTCGCCGCGTACAGCGTAAAGCCAATAGCTTCCGGTGGGGTCGGCGGTCTTGGAGACCGCAAAGCAGAAATAGTACGGGCCCGCGGTGGAGTTGGACCAAGCGAAGTCCATGAACAGGAAGCGGTCACCCAGCGGATCGTAGAGGACAACCGGATCGCCGTGATTGTTGTTGTCGCACGGGGTACCAGTGCCAGCGCTCGCCCAAAACGCGTTGAAGGTAAAGGCAGCCAATTGTGTCCCGGTCTTGCTGAAAATGCCGATGGCGTTGTTGACGCCTTGCACGTAGTGATTGGGCCCGACATCTCCCACGGTGTCCGGCGGATAACCTCCGCCACATTGCCCGCCCGTGCAGCTCCCATTGAGGCTCAGCCCGGCAAAGCTCGTGTTTGGGGCCGGCATGTTCAGGGTCGGCGCCCGCAGCAGGCTCTGCACCGGTGGAGGGTCGACATATCCGGGCAACGGCTGCTTGTTGGGGTTGATCGGGGGCTGACGAACCTCTTCCGACTCGAGGCGCGCCTGGCGCTTGAACTGGACTTGCGGCAGATTGCGGACATCCCCGTTGAATTCCCGCGGTATGACGGGTTCGCGGCCGGAAACCTCGAGATTCCCTAATCCGTCCACGCCACTGCCTGTAGAAATCTGTGCCGCCAGAGGCCAAACGAAGAAAAGGTAGGCAAGAAGGAGCAGCCATCTGCAGAACGGAGACAGCCTGGCACGGTCGTGGTGGCTTTGGGTTCTTCTATACATGCTCATCTCAGCCTGAGCGGCAAACGGCCTACGGCTATCGGAATGGCTGGTTGTCGCCCTATTGGGTTGGCCTTGTCAAGGTGAACCGCGCAGGCGATTCGGCGCGAGCACCGATTTCCATTCTCGCGTGACGAGCAAGCTAAGGTTTCCGGAGCCGCAGGGTTACGCCAAAGTCGTCGACGGAGGCGTTTCGCCTGATGCGCCGCGAGGGCGCGGCGTCTCCATTGCTGATTTGCGTGAGCATTGGAGACGGGCTGCCCCCAGCCCGCGTCGGATGGAACCCCATCAGGTCTTCCGGAGGCGACTTTGACGTGGCCCTGTCTGGAGCCGGGGACCTCCTTACGAAACGAATCTTGTCGTGGGTGGAACCCTCACCGCTCACCCTCTCCCGCAGGGATGGGGAGAGGGTGAGGCTTCATGCTCAAGATGGAATTCCGGCCAGTCGCCCGGGGGAAGGTGCACGCGTAGGCCCTACGGAGGGAGAGCGCTTCACTTGCCTTGTCACGAACCTTGCCCGTGCCCTGCGCAGCCCGAAGAGTCCGAAGAAAGCGCCTTGCGCCTCTCGACCCTCATCTGTCCTTTGGTGGACTACTTCTTTGCCCGGAACTGTACTCCGTTGTTTTTTGTGATCTGTGCGCCTGAGAACGTCATCCCGTAGCAACTGCCGTCCGCTTGGTGCAGTTGCGAGACGATCGTGGCGCCCGGTGTGAATACAGCGCTTGCACTTGCCGGGGGTGGGACGGGCAATGCTGCGCCTTTGCCGTCAATAGCGATCTTCGATTTTCCGGCGGCTCCGCCGAGCATTGTTGCACCCGTGATGCCTTCCGAAGTCGTCCCCTCGCGATCCTTGTATCTGTACCCCTTGTCGCTGCTTGGCTCCCACAGGGTGGAACTGGCGGCGATGTTGGACTCGAACTTCAAGACACCGTTCTCGAATATGCACAGGGCGTACGTGTCACTCGCGGTTGGAGTGCCGAAGCTGGCCTGCGACAACAGGGGGCCGTTCTTGAAGTCCCAGGTGAGCTTGTACCTAGTCGGGTTGTCTCCGAGCTTGAGCGTGAGTTGTGCCTTCTCCGATGCCAGGCAAGTTGCAGCCGGCGAGCCGGGACATAGCGCCGGCAAGGGAGTGTGCGTCGGTGTTGGCGACGACGTGGCGGTGCTGGTGATTGTCGGTGTCAATGTTGGTGGTGCCGGCGTACGCGTCGGAGTTTGTGTTGCGGTATCGGTAGGCGTCGATGTTGCCGTACGGGTTGCTGTCTGGGTGGGCGTATTCGTCGGCGTCTGCGTAGATGTACCCGCCACGGTCGGAGTCGGCGGCGTGGCAATGTTCTCGAAGTAGACGAGGTTGCCACTGGCCTCGCCGTAAAAGACGTCGAAGTCGCCGTCGGCATCAATGTCGACCAGGCTCGGGCTGGCGGTCGGACCTACGCTGCTCAGACCGAACGGATTGTCGACGGCAGCAGCGAACGCCGGCGCCAGGGGGGTGCCGGTATTGCGCAGGAAGCGCGTATTCCCCGCCTGGTTGCCAATGAACGCGTCGAGGTCGCCGTCGAGGTCAACATCGGCAAACGAGGGCAACGTCTTTGAGTCGGGTGCCACACTGATACCGAAGGGGTTGCTTACGGCAGCGGCGAATGCCGGTGCCGTGGCCGTGCCGGTGTTCTGGTAGTAGATGATGCCACCGCCGGAGTCGCCGATCAGGCCATCGCGGTCACCGTCGCCGTCGATATCGACAAAGCACGGGTGGGTGTTGGTCCCAGGATCGCTCATTCCGAAAGGATTCCCCACTGGGGCTGCGAAGGTCGGAGAAGTTGTGGTTCCGTTATTCTTGACGTACGAGATATGTCCAGTCGACTTGCCAACCATGGCGTCGATATCGCCGTCGTTGTCCAAGTCGATGAAGTGCGGCGAGTTCTGAAAGCCGATGTCCGTGAGCCCAAACGGGCTGATAGCAGGCGCGCTAAATGCAGGAGCCGTTGCCGTGCCAGTGTTCTGGAAGTAAGTGATCACGCCATCGTAGTTACCCACGAACGCATCGTAGTCGCCGTCATTGTCGATATCGGCGAAGCTCGGTGCACTCTCCGCGCCCACGTCCGCCAGTCCGAAGGGATTCGTCGCCGGGGCGGCAAAGGACGGATCTATGGCTGCCATTCCCGGTGATGCCCAGATGAGGAAAGATGCCGCGAGCGGCGCAACCCTAGACGCTAGATTAGTACGTTGAATTGGACCCCACCCCCAAAGCCTCGTAACCGGTACGTTCCCTATTGTCTTCACGATCGCCTCCATGTGTGTTCTTCTTCTTTGTGATCTTCCCCTGCCCCTCACATGTGGTTGGCCTCAAGTCATGGCTTCCCCTCCTGTCGCGACGACGCACAGATCCGGCTCAAGGTGGCTCCAATGAACTGCAGCAGCGCCGCGCCATCGGGCGCTATGGAATCTTGTCCTGGAACTTGATTCCGTTGTTGCTGCGCGCCGGCGCTGGCAGCACCGTCTCCCAGCATTCCACAGCCGCGCTCGGGTTGCGTACGAACTGCACAGTAACCGCGCTCATGCCGGTGATCGGAAACGGAGTCGCCAGGCTAGTGCCCTTAGCTTTCAGTGCTAGGGCCGCTTTGCCAGCGCCGGCTTTGAGTGTCGTCTGCGTGATCCCTGCCGCGTTCCCGAGTTTGTGCTTGTACTTGCGGCCGCTGTCGGACGCCGACCAACAGGGCTTGTCGGCGCAGGTGCCGCCGGCGGCGAGCTCCAGATCGAGGCGGAGATTGCCGTCGTCGTAGAGGCACAGGCGGTAATTCGTGCCTGCCGACACCGGATCACCAAGGTCGGCAAGGTCCGCGCTGCCTTTGTTCCATTTCCAGCTCAGCTTGCGCTTCGCGCTATCGACGGGATCGACGGTGATACTCAGCGAACCCTTGGGCGCTGTGGCGCATGCGGTGCGCGGAGTCGGCGCACATGCGGCAACCGCAGACGTGGGTGTCGCAGTTGACGTCGGCGTGTGCGTAGGGGTCGACGTCGGGGTCTCGGTTGGGGTGTCGGTTGGGATCTCGGTTGGAGTCGCTGTCGGGGTGTCGGTCGGAGTCGCGGTGGCGGTGTCCGTTGGCGTCTCCGTGGGTGAATTTGCTGGTGTCTCGGTCGGCGTATGCGTGGGTGTTCCCGTCGGGGTCACCGTCGCAGATGGGCCATCGTTGAAGGCAGCCAGCGAGCTTCGGAACAGTCCGCCGATGCTGCTGAATTGTCCCCCCACGTACAGCGAACTGCCGCTTACTGTCAGCACGTTGACGGCAGCGCTTGCGTTGGGATCCCAGGCGGTGGCCAGACCAGTGGTCGCATCGAGCGCCGCGATGCGGTTACGCGTCTGTCCTCCGATGCTGGCGAAAGTCCCTCCCACGTACACCGTGTCCCCGCTCACCGCCAGGGCGTTGACCGCGTTGGCGGCGTTGGGGTCCCAAGCGGTGGCCAGGCCAGTGCTCGCATCGAGCGCCGAGATCCGATTGCGCGTCTGCCCGCCGATGCTGGTGAAGCTTCCCCCTGCGTAGACCGTGCCCCCGCTCACCGCCAGGGTGATGACCGTGTTGTCGGCGCCGGGGTCCCAAGCAGTAGCCAGGCCGCTGCTCGCATCGAGCGCTGCGATCCGGTTGCGCGATTGCCCGCCGATGCTGGTGAAGGCTCCGCCCGCGTACACCGTACCCCCGCTTACCTCCAGCGCAAGGACGTTACCGTTCGCGCCGGGATTCCATGCGGTAGCTAGGCCGCTGCTCGCGTCGAGCGCCCCGATGCGGCTACGCGTCTGCCCGCCGATTCCGATAAAGCTCCCGCCCGCGTAAACCGTGCCCCCGCTCACCGTCAGGGCGAAGACACTACCGACTGCGTTGGGATCCCAAGCGCTGGCCAGGCCAGTGCTCGCATCGAGCGCTGCGATACGGCTGCGCGTCTGCCCTCCAATGGTGGAGAAAGCTCCGCCCGCGTAAACCGTGCCCCCGCTCACGGCGAGGGCGCTGATGGTGGCATCTGCGTTGGGATCCCAAGCCGTGACCAGGCCAGTGGTTGTATCGAGCGCTGCGATGCGGTTGCGCGTCTGGCCGCCGATGCTGGTGAAAGCCCCGCCTGCGTACACCGTGCTCCCGTTCACCGCCAGGGCGTTGACGGTACTGCTCGCGTTGGGATCCCAAGCGGTGGCCAGCTCGGTGCTCGCATCGAGCGCCGCGATGCGGCTGCGCACCTGCCCGCCGATGCTGGTGAAGTTTCCCCCCGCGTACACCGTGCTCCCGTTCACCGCCAGGACGTTGACTGTACTGCTTGCGTTTGGATTCCAAGCGGTGGCCAGGCCGGTGCTCGCATCGAGCGCCGCGATGCGGTTGCGCGTCTGCCCGCCGATGCTGGTGAAGGTCCCGCCCGCGTACACCGTGCTCCCGTTCACCGCCACGGCGTTGACGGTATTGTTCGCGTTGGGATCCCAAGCGGTGGCCAGACCGGTGCTCGCATCGAGCGCCGCGATGCGGTTACGCGTCTGCCCGCCGATACTGGTGAAGCTCCCACCCGCGTACACCGTGCCCCCGCTCACTGCCAGGACGTTGACGGTATTGTTCGCGTTGGGATCCCAAGCGGTGGCCAGACCGGTGCTCGAATCGAGCGCCGCGATGCGATTACGCGTCTGCCCGCCGATGCTAGTGAAGCTCCCGGCCGCGTAAACCGTGCCCCCGCTCACCGCCAGGGCGGTGACACTACCGGTAGCGTCGGGGGCCCAGGTAGCGACGGTGTTATCGGACAAGACGTGTGCGATGCGGTTTCTCGGAACATCTCCCACCGAGGTGAAGTTGCCGCCGATATACCAGCCACCGGCGCCATCCGAGGCGACCGCCAAAACCGATCCGCCCTCAACCCGCGGAAATCCGGCGGCGGCAAGCCCCGTTGTCGCATCCAGAGGAACCAAGGACCCGGTGTGCGGACCGACATTGGTGAAGTTGCCAGCGATGTAGAGGGTGGTGCCGTCCAGCGCCGTGGCAGTTACCGTACCATTCGTCTCATAGAAGTCAGCGCGCACGACCTGGGCGTCGACGGCAGGCGCCAGCACGCTCAGCCACGCCGCGGCGAAGACTATACCGATGACTGCCCAGGTGATGAGTTTCTTCATTGGAATCCCTCCGGTTGGTCGCGCCGCCCCGGCACGACGCTGTTTCGTCCGTCTCTGTCCCGTGCCCCAGCC
>CAZGSN010000322.1:0-4679 GCA_964528465.1 uncultured Binatia bacterium (SeqCode) | reverse complement strand
GGCAGATCGTTGCCTTCCATGCTGCGGTACGTCGCGCCGGCGCCGAAATATTTGAGTAGCTTGTTCTGCATGATGGCAGCGCTGAAGCTGTCGCCTGCGATTTGTACGCCGCCGGTGGCAAGAATGTCCTGCCGGCGATCTCCGTGCGCCCCCGCGGCCAAACGCATGACGGTGAAATCCGAAGTGCCGCCACCGAAGTCCGCAATGAGAGCGATCTCCGGTTTCTGCAGCGACATTTCGTAGGCGAGCCCGGCGGCAATCGGTTCATACTGGAACTCAATCTCGAAGAAACCGGCCAAATGCGCCGCCCGCCGCAGCCGTGACTGAGCGAGTTCTTCCTTCTCCGGCCGGTCGACGAAGATAGCCGGCCGTCCGATCACCAGGGCGGCGTCGTCACTCGTCAAAGTCCGGATGGACCGATGCACATGGCGGAAGACCACGGCAATTAGGTCTTCCAGCGTATAGAAGCGGTCGTGCACAAAGGTTTGCTCGAACAGGTCGTCCGCCAAGAAGGTCTTGATCGACTGCATCATCCGACCTTGCATGTCCTCGGCGAGGTACTCTTCGATGGCTTGATGACCAACGACGAACCCGCGTCGCTCGAGCGAAAAATAGAGAAGACTGCGGAGTACGTTGGGATCGATGGCCGGTGGATCAAGTGGGCACAGCGCCACCGTGCCGTCACGGTGTGCCCAAGCCAGCGACGAGTTGGTGGTGCCGAAATCGAAGCCGAAGTATTCCATGCTAGCGGGAAGCGGAAAGGATCACGTTTACGTAGGTGAAGCGCAGGCGCCCGTGCTCGTAGCGTGTGTGTAGGCCCATGCTGTCGTCGGCGACCGATTCGGTGAAGAGGCGGCGGATCTCGTCCTCGCTGCCGGGCTCAGGGAAGGACCGGTCCATCAAGGCTTCCACATGCGAAGGCTGCCGCGCTCACGACTGGACGAAGCGTCGTGCGACTTGCTCGGCGACTTGCTCAGGGGTCCGCTCATCGGTTTCGACGGTGAAGTCGGCTGCGCTTTCATACAAAGGAGTACGCTCGCGCAGAACCTCTTCGACCTCTTCGGTGAAGGTCTTGCCGGCAGTAAGTGCCGGGCGCTCACTGCCGCCCTCGATGCGCGCCACGATGGCGGGGGTCGAGGCGCGCAGCCAGAACAGCTTGCCGTTGCGGCGCAGGTTCGCAACGTTCTGAGGCCGCAAGATCACGCCTCCTCCGGTGTCGAGGAGGAGCCGGTCCTGGGCTGCGAAGCGCTGGGTGACCTGCTCTTCGAGATCACGAAAATGGGGCCAGCCATGCATCTTGACGATGTTCGGGATGGAACTCCCGGCCTGGCGGACAATCTCTTGGTCGAGGCTCACCACGTCCAACCCCAGCTTGGCCGCGAGCAGCTTAGCGACGGTGGATTTGCCGGTACCCCTGTACCCGATCAAGACAAGATTCATTTCTTCCTCGGTTTGCCGCCAAGGTGTTCGAGCACGACCTTGCGCATGACTGGCTGTGGCGCCTTTTGTCCCGTCCATAGCTCAAACTGCAAGACGGCTTGATTCACGAACATATCGACACCGGAAACGGTGGTTAGTCCGCGCGCCGTCGCATCTGCCAGCAGGCGCGTCTGAATCGGGTTGTAGACGATGTCCATCACCGCGAGGTTACGATGCAGCAACTGCTTGGGGACGACACTGTCGTTGACGTTGGGGTGCATGCCGACCGGGGTGCAGTGAATCAATACGTGCGTCTCGGCAAGTCGTGCTTCCAAGGTCTTGGTTTCGAGGGCTGCGGCGCTGATCGTAGCTTTGGTCTTGCGCTTGAGATCCGAAGTGAGCTTCTTCAGCTCGCTCGGAATCACACCCATAAGTTGCAATGTCTTTGGTTTCGCCTTAGTGGCGAGCGTGAAGGCAACGGCCCGCGCTGCGCCGCCGCTCCCGAGGATGGTGATGTTGCGGCCGTTGACCTTGACTCCCGCGTCGGTGAGTGCACGCAAGGCGCCTGGTCCGTCGGTTCCGAATCCTTTGAGCTTGCCGTCTTCGCTGACAATGGTGTTGACGGAGCCGATACCACGGTCGACGGGGTTGACCTCGTCCAAGTGTGGAATCACCGCGACTTTGTGCGGGATCGTCACGCTCATGCCGCGGAAGTTCTCCAGTGCCCGCATTCCGGCAATGGCGGCGCCTACGTCTTCGACGCGAAAGGCAACATAGACGTAGTCGAGTCCCAGCTCCGCAAAGGCGCGATTGTGAATTGCCGGCGACATGGAATGCTCGACGGGATTACCGATCAAGGCACACAACTTGGTCTTGGGTCCGATGTCCGTAACGGCTCGCATGCTTTCTACCTCACTACCCAACATCCTTGGACGCCGGGCGCGGCACTATAGCCACAGCGTGCTCCCTCTCTCAATTCGCCTGGTCAACTTGCAGACGTGTCGTGCTCTGATCTCCTTTGCGGACTCAATTCAGCTCATCGAAGTTCGACACCTTCCACGCGCCGCCCTCTTGTCGGGTGGTTACCAGCCACTTGCGCGTGAAGCTCTCGTCATCGTCGACATAGATGGTCCCCTCAAAGACGAAAGTCGGCTGCTCGCCGCTACCCTGGGTCTCGAGCAATTTGTAGCGGACGGTTGGTTTGCGCGTGCTGTCATCAATGTGCTGCCCCTGGCTGAGCCGCTCCTCTTTGTCGATCTTGCTGCGGGCTAGGCCGGTGCTCAGCTCCTTGGCTCCCTGCGCGTGAATCAAGACGTAACGCTGATCGATAAAGCGCTCGGCCGTGCCTTGCGCGCTGCTCGGGTCCGACTGGCAAGCCGTAAGAATGACGCTGAGCAGCGCCAAGGAAAGTGCAAGCGGTCTCACGACTTCTCCTTGCGGAATAACGCTTCTAGCCGACTGCGCGCGTCGTCCTTCTTCTTCTCTGCCAGGCCACCGCTGCGAAAGCTGAAGTAGTCGCAGAAATTGCCAGCCTGCTTGTCGACTTGCCACTCAGCCTCTGTCTCCCGGCATTGGTTGTGGTAGCCGGGATCATGGTGCTGGCAGTTCAAGCAGCAGTGTAGGTCGGCACCGCAGCGCAAGCAGGCGTCGCGGCGCCCGACGCTTAGGGTGTCGCCGATATCGGTGCGGCAGTGATGGCAAAAGCGCATGGTTCGTGATGGTCGCTTCGTTGCAATGCTGGCGAAGCAGGGATGACAAATTTCACCGCCCGTGTCGAGTTGTTGCAGGCGATGTGCCATAGGCTTCCTCGGTGCGGCGGTAGAGGGCCATGCAAGAGTACATCGCGGAATTTCAACGTTCGCTGGCTACCGAGGAGAATGCCTCGCCGCACACGGTGCGCAGTTACATCAGCGACCTCAAACAACTGCATGAATTCCTCCTGCAACATGGCGGTGCTTGCAGCGAAACCGGTGACGAAGTGATGGCGTCGTCGGTGGATGCGCTCGCCATCCGTGCGTTCCTTGCCCACGTCTTGCAGCGCAACCGAAAGAGTTCCGCAGGGCGCAAGCTTTCCTCGGCCAAGATGTTTTTCCGCTTCCTGCTGCGCCGTGGCGTGATTGCCAGCGATCCAACCGTCGGCATCGCCACGCCGAAGAAGGACAAGCAGCTCCCGGTACATCTCACCGTAGACGACATGTTTCGCCTCTTGGAAACGCCACCGGACGATACCGCCGCGGGCTTACGAGACCGGGCCATTTTGGAGGTGACCTATTCCTGCGGGCTGCGCGTTTCTGAGTTGGTGAGTCTCGACTGGGACGATATCGACACGACTCTCGATCTGGTTCGTGTTCGCGGCAAAGGAGGCAAGGAACGCCTCGTCCCCATCGGCAAGAAGGCGTTAGCCGCTCTTGGCACATACCGAGAGAAGATCGGGGAGCTATGCCCACGCGGCGTGCGCAACGATGCGGCGGTGTTTCTCAATGTCCGAGGCAGCCGACTGACGGCGCGGAGCGTCGGCCGCCTCGTCGATCACTACATTCTACAGTGTGGAATCGCTCTCAAAGTCAGCCCCCATGCCCTGCGCCACAGCTTTGCCACGCATCTGCTCGGTGCCGGCGCCGACTTGCGCGCCATCCAAGAGCTGCTCGGGCACAGCAGCTTGTCGACGACGCAAAAATACACGCACGTCAACATCGACCAGCTCATGAACGTCTACGACAAAGCCCATCCCCGCGCGTAGGATCGGATATCGCGTGTGTGATTCGTCCGCAAAGCGTAGCCGGCGCCAAGGGGAGGCGGTTTGCCTGGCCCTTCGTATCTCTAATCGGTGTACATTTGTCCGCCCAAACGCCGATACCAGCGGCTGAGGAGAAGACTCGATCTCTTGGATCGACAAGCAAGCCGGGTTTCCTCTATCCGCACGTTCGCAGTATCTTCGCGGGGAAGGATGAACGTGAGAGGTTCTTCGATATTCAACGCCTTTCCGGAATCGGTCGAATGGAAATCCTCAACAGGGCTTCTCTCGCGAAAAAGGGACAGGGGACTGTTTGCAAGCACAGATCGTCGACTGAGTGTCAGCGTCGGAATTCCTTGGTAGAGGTGGAACTTGTCGCCGCGGTCGTAGTCGCGCGTCGCCTCGGAGAGGACCTCCACAAGAACCACCGGGTTCGTAGCCGACTCCAGTCGATCCGCGGTCAGCTCTACCTTCCCGCAAATGAAAGACACGTCGGCATAGGTGTAAAGGCCCCCCCCCCCCCCCC
>CAZGSN010000321.1:0-1915 GCA_964528465.1 uncultured Binatia bacterium (SeqCode) | reverse complement strand
CCAGAATCTGCTCGAGCCGCGCCAGTTCGAATAGCGGCTGCGGATCCTTTGAGCGCTCCTTGTGCAACGCCAGCAACCGGACGCGCGCAGCGTCGAATTTCTGCTCGGCGATGTCGAGCTTGGCGAGGTTGAGTTTCGGGGTCGACATCTGCGAATCGAGCCGGATCGCCTTCTCGTACGCCGTGCGCGCCCCGGTACGGTCACCCAACGCTGCCTTCGCGACGCCGGACAAGTTGAGCACCACCGGATTGTCAGGTTGATGCTGGAGCAGCCGGTCTGCGACTGCAAGCGCCTTCTTGGGTTCGCCGCGACGGATGTACAGCACCGCGAGCGAGGTACCCAGGTTGCCTCGAGAGGAATCCTTGTCGAAGGCCTTCTGGAGATACTGCACGCCAAGATCCTGCCGCCCCGTCTGCAACAAATTGAAGCCAAGCGTCGCGTTCACTTCTGGGGAACTGCCGCCGCTTTCCATCGCCTGCTCAAGCAAGCGCGCGGCCAACTGATTCTTGCCCACCCCCATGTAGGCGCTCGCAAGCAACGCCAGCAGTTGTGGATCTTTCGGGGCATACCGCTGCCCCACTTCGAGTACATCTATCGCCCGAGTGAAATCCTTGCGGCCGATGTAAATGGAGCCCAGTAACTTGCGGGCACCGGAGCTAGACGGGTTGCCTTCAAGGAAGGCCTCGAGGTAGCGCACTGCTTTCTCGGATTCCTCGAGTCCGTGATGCGCAAGGGCTCCGATCATCAGCAACTCGGGCGCGCGCGCGCGCAGGACATCCGGCGGTACCGGATCCAGGAGTGCCGTCACCTCGGCCAACGCCTCGCGAGCGCCTTTGGCGTCCCCGATGCGGTTGAGGTAGAGCGCCCGGTAGTAAGCTCCGCGCGGCTCGCGCGGATGTTCGCGCTTCAGATACTCGAGATCTGCCAGAGCATCGGTGTCGCGACCAAGATCGAAGAGTAACGAAACGCGCCCGATCCTGGCATCGATATGCTTTGGCTGCAGCTTGAGGGCTTGCGCATATGCTTCCAACGCCCCGTTGAAGTTTCGTGCTGCATGCAGTACGGCTCCTTTGGAATACCAGACACGAGCTTCTCCCGGCGATCGTGCCACCGCCTCTTCCGCGAGCCGGCCTGCTTCACCCTCGCGGCCCTGTCGGGCATAGGCATCGGCTACAGCAAGCATGGCCGTCACCGAAAGCGGGTCCGCGGCCCGCGCCGACTCAAAGCTCTGGGTTGCCGCTCGGTAGTCGCCTAGCTGCTTGTGCGCCTCGCCGCGGATGACCAACAGTTCGGCGCGTTCATTGGGAGGTACGGCCTCCGGCGGGAATCGGTCGAGGACGTCCTTTGATTTCCCCTGATCGAGCATGGCCCGGGCCAGCAGAAGGGCAACCTGGCTGCGATCGGCGCCCAGACGCTGCGCCTTCTCGAGCGACTCCTGGGCGGCGTCGGGTTGCGCGTTGGCGAGGTAGGCTCGCCCGAGCAGCAGGTGCGCGGAAACCATACCGGGATCCTGCTGGATCGCATTCTTGAGTTGGATGATGGCCGCGGGCGCTTCATTCTTCTCAAGGCGCGTCACGGCGTCTTCGTAGAAGCGGGCGGCCTTGTCTTCCTTGGCAGCAAGCGCGGGAATCGCGCAAACGAGCGCGAAAATCAGGAACGAGACATGGTTTCGATTCATTGGCACGGTCTCCCGCATCAACGATGGCGGGGCAATTGGATTTGGCGGGTGGATCCTGGCGCAAAGCACGGCTCGCGCCACGGGCGTCCCGCCGTGTTGCTACCGGAGACAGTCACTCAAGCTTTTTCAGATATTCCTTCGTGAACACCTTGTCAGGCAGCTCGCGACTCTTCATGTCCTGGTACTCCATCAGCGAGCGAGTGTCGGCCTTCAGGGCGTCCACCATGTACAGCCGGG
>CAZGSN010000320.1:0-2376 GCA_964528465.1 uncultured Binatia bacterium (SeqCode) | reverse complement strand
CGGCATCGTGGTCGTCCCGCTCGATCCCGAGCGCCTGAGCAGCGAGCGTCCCGCGAAGCCTCGCAAGCCCAAGGGCGAACGCCGCTCCATGCCGAAGGGCCCGCCGCTCAAGTCAGCCAACCGACTGCCCGGAAGGGGCCAAGTGAAATTCCCCAAAGAGGAGGAGCGCTGAACGATGGACGTATTGAGCAGGTGCGCGTGCGGTGGAGCCCCGGCGCTCTACGCCCCCGACGTGAAGTCAGAGACGAAGTACGCCGCCAGCGTTGTGTGCCACCATTGCGGCGTGTCGATGCAGATGGCTAACCACGACAGCGATCCGAAGCGTGTCGTCGCTGCATGGAACCGCGCTCACCCACACAGGATCAACACCATGACCGTGAATGAGAAGGGCCTTGAGGCTGCGCGCGAAGCCATCATTGGCAATCCACTAAGCGACGATCAGCTTTCACGCATCATCAAGGCCTACCTCCGCGCCGCATCCAAGGATGCAGAGCCGATGGCGTGGATCGCTGAGGCCGGCGAGAACAAGCAGCCATGCCTTTGTTGGACTGAGGCGGTCGCGCTGAGCGAGGCGGACGGCGATCGCTCGCGCATCACTCCCCTCTTCACCCACCCCTCCACATGGGTAGAAGGGGTGAACGCTGTCGCGGATGCGTGGACCGCGATAACCACCGAGCGCAACCGCCAGATATCGGATGAAGGCTGGGCCGCCGAGCACGACGACGAGCACCGGGGCGGAGAAATGCTCAGTGCTGCTGTCGCCTACACTTGGCACGGCACGCGGATGGGAACGCCGGATGGCTCCATGCCCGGCAACTGGCCGTGGGGCTCCGAATGGTGGAAGCCGATGGACCGTGAGCGCAACCTTGTCCGCGCTGGCGCGCTGTGCCTTGCTGAGCGTGAACGCAGACTTCGAGCCCATCTTCACCCCGGCCCTGCTGATCACAAGCTCGGCATTGTGCTGCGCGAACTCGTCGCTCTCACTGCTATCGAACCAGTTGCCGCCTCACCGGGTGTGGGGGAGCCAAAGCTTACCGCGTACGAAACGCAGGTGCTGATCGGCACGTCGATCTCGGGTTGCAACATGCCGCCGGATCGCGTGTTCGACCTTAAGGTAGCGTGGGCTCGGTTGTACGAGCTTGGCCTGATCGACCGAACTGATGGCCTCGCCATTGCAACGCCGGCAGGCGCGTCTCGCATCAATGCGATGCTCGCAGCCGCCCCCACCTCCCCCGCACCGTCACCCGCTGGTCGGGATGTGCGAGACGCAGCGTTTGAGGAGGAGTGGGAGCAAGCCGAAGGCGCATGCGGGCGCATTGAAATGGTCGCTAACCACATGCGCAACGGAGACGCGGCACGGGGCGTGTTGCTCGAAGCCGTGCAGACCATCCGCGCCCTCTCCTCTAAGCAGAGGAGCGGGGAATGAGCGTGCTGACGGACCATCTTCCACCCAACGCGGCCGGCTTGAAACTGTACCGTTACGACAGCAAGGATCGGCTCATCGGTTGCGAGTCTGTCCTGTTCGTTGATGGGTTTCCGGCTGTTGAAACGACGCTTCGCCGGGCACGCATCGCGGGCCGCGCAGAGGTCGGCGGCGACATCGACAAGCACTTTGCGGATGTGCTCGACAAGGACGGCGACTGGATCGGGGCTAGCGTCGCGCTCGACCGCGCCTCCTACTCTGCTCTCAAAAACCGATGGATGCGGTGCAAGACCGAAGACCTCGATAACGTCCTAGGCCGTCGCACGCGCTCCAAACAGAGGAGCGACAAGGAATGAAAGGCAAATGGAGTGAAGCCGTGACCACCCCCTCCAGCACGATAGAGGAGCTAGTAGGGCGGGTCGAAGCTGCGACGGGGCCGGATCGAAAGTTGGACGTTGCGTTGCACGCCCACTTCTTTCCCGAGTCCTTCGACGGTAGCGCCGACCACTACGCTGCTGTGGGATATCTCAACGCGGCAGACCGTCGATATGTTGACAGCTTTGTGCCCTTCTACAGTCAGAGCATAGACGCTGATCTAGCACTCGTTGACAACTTACTGCCGGGCACATGGTACGTCATGGCGAAGGGCCAAACGCGTCCCGACGAGGCGCTATTCGCTCACCAGATACTGGACGTTGGGGAAGATCGCCAGCTTGGAATCGGTGAAGGGCCCACACAGCACCTCGCCATCCTCTCGGCCCTTCTTCGCGCCCTCCGTATCAAGGGAGACCATAACGATGAAGCCTGATGGGTTGGACGCGAGCGCCCGCAAGGAGGCGCGTGGCTTACCTAAGGTGGTCGCCGCGGCCATTCGCGTGAACAGCACGCTGGTGTTCTCGGTCGAGGCACCGAAGCGCCATCACGACATCATTCGCGACCTTGCCGCCACAGGC
>CAZGSN010000319.1:0-7384 GCA_964528465.1 uncultured Binatia bacterium (SeqCode) | reverse complement strand
GACGTCGGCATGCGGATTTCCATAGCCGCGTTGCGGGTTACCGCATTTCGGGCGCACTGACTGATTCCGCAGCCATTGTCCGGTCCGAAGCGGGAAACCCCCGAAGTGACCATCTCAACGAGCACATCAGCGTCACTCTTGTTGGCCAGCAGCGGAAAATGCGCCTTCAGGCTGGGGCGAAGTGTCTGCAACAGACCGGCGCCGCTGTCAGATACCGTTACCGTTACTTTCTTTCCTCGCCGGTAGTACTGCAGCGCCGCATACCCGTCTAGCCTCGTCTCGCTGTGGCGATAGACGTTCTGAATGAGCTCCGAAAAGATGGTAAAGGCCACTTGGCCGAGCGCCTCGTCCTTCGCGCCTGTCGCACCAGCCGCATTCACCAAGCAATCTGCTAGTTGCCCAGGGAGCGACTTGTCCATCGCGGATGCCCGCAAGGCCCGGACCTCGACCAACCCAGAATTCGCACCGCTGTAGACCTTTGCCGCGGAGACTGCCGGCCGGCTAGGTAGCACCACCACTGCTTGGTTAAGGTAGTCAAAGAAGCCCACCCGGTTGAGATAGCCCATGGTGCCGGCCTCTCCATCTTCGAATTCGAGCGTGACTCTCTTGGTCATGTCGTGCAGCTGATTGGCACATGACAGCAGCTTGGTAGCGGCGTCCACCATGAGGAAGCAGCCCCGGGGTACTTGAACGCGCACGACATGGCACGCATTCGCGTGCGCGGCCAAGGGAGGCGCTGCGAGGGCGGCCTCGAACGCAGAGCTGTCGGCCCAACCGCTTGGAAAGCGAATTATTGTTTCGGTAGACATTGTCATTGCGGTAGGGCTATCGCACGATGCCAAAGAAGCTTTGCTACGTTAACGCGCTTGCGACATTTTAGTAGGTCTGCATGCTCGGATAAGCACGGCGTTAGATTGAGCTTGGTATAAGCCCGGTTACTTCACTCGCGCTTTTCGACCCATCGAGCAGCTCGCGCTGGCGGTCGCACGTGACCGTGCTGCCGTAAGCCGCGACGTCAAAGCGCTCACCGCGGCAGGGCTCTTGCAAGCGAAGGATGCGACGTCGCCCGAGCACGGGTGCCGAACCGCGATTGCGCCGGTGGCGCAACGGCTGGTGGTCAGGTTCACGCTGTAGCGCTACCCCGAATCCTTGTCATACCGATATAAACGCGGCGCTATATATTGAAGAGGGAAGCCGGCGTGGCAAGCCACGCCGGCCCCAGTACGAAGGCTACTTCGTACGGACGAAAAATCCTGCGGTAGCGCGAACGAAAAGAAGTACAGCAAGCCCCACCGTCGCACACGCGAACCCCGGACGAGCTTCCAGTGGAACTTGGAAGATGGCCCAGAAGTTCAGCGTGAGCGGCGTGAATGCAAACTGAACCTCATCCGCAAAGCGCTCCCGAGGACTTCGGCCTTTCGATGTAGGTCTCATCGAAAGTCCTCCTTCGGTAGAAGTTGGCGAACCAGGGGTGCCGCTAGCACGGCACCCCTGCCCTTTTTTGGGGGCCTCATTCGTCTGAAAGGTGTCCTGCGGCCATTGTCGCCGAAGGGGCGACAAGTGTGCAGGCCGACCGACGAGCGCAACGACGGTCGCTCGAGCAGGAACTTTAATTCCGGTTTTCGTTGTCGAAACTGGCTTGAAGGGGCACTACAAGCTCAACGCCTACAGGCGTGCCCACGTCGAGCCTTGCAGCGAGCCTAAGCGCCCATGGCAACGTGACTCTGCAGAGGTCGCCGCCGATGTCGACCACCAAAACTGCTGCCGGTGTATCGCTCGCGTCGCCGGTAGGAACCTCGTCCAGGTCGGCGACCGTGCCCGTCAGCGCAAGCCGAATGTGCTCCATGGTGAGCTGAGCGTACGCGCTTCCCGCGGCCGCCGGTATCGGCCATTCGGCTGAGGCGGCTTGCCCCACGTTGGACTGGCGTCGGTGCGCGGTGCAGCGCTATCGGGCAACGCGCGTAGTGACGTTCGGCTTGGGTGCCGTGGATGCGGCCGCGGTAGCCCTAGCGGCGGCCCAGTGAGTAAATCGGAGCGTCAGCGACAGGTTATGGTCTCGCAGCCCACAAGGTGTAGACGCCTACCTGAATTGCCATTGCACGCTCAGGGTGACGAGGTCGACGTGGTCAAAGCGGCCATTGCCGCTCTCGTTGAGTGCGAACGTTTCCCCGACCTTCTCGACGCGCTGCCACTCGAGCCGACCTGACAGAGCCTGCCAAACCTCGAACGAGCCGCCAAGGCCCCATATAAAGCGCGACTGGTTGCTCGTCGCCGAGAATGATGTCGGCTCGTCAAACTGGTTGGTGCCGCTCTCGGAATACTTAAGCCGCGAGAACAGCACGCCTGCCTTCGCGAACACGGTTGCGCGATCACCGACAGGCAGCGTGCCGGCGAGCGAAGTTTCCCAGCCGGTCAGCCGGTAGCGGCCGTCGCGGCGCGCCACGCCTTGCGGCACGCCGACGTCGTATTGCGTCGTAGCACGGCCGAAGTCCAGGTAGCCCAGCTCGATCGCGCCGTAGCGATGTAAGCGCCATCCGCCGTATAGCTTCCAAGCGCCGTCCTTGTCGTCGATGAGGTTCGCGCTCTCCACCGTGAATCCGGTACCGGAGTACGCCGAGTTCACCTGGCCGGCGAAGTTCATGTCGAAGAAGGACTGGCCGCCGCCTGCGCCGAGGTAGGGTCCAAGGAACAGCTCCGCGGCACTGGATGCTGGAGCAATAACGCAGCCAACCGCGAGAGCGCAGATCTTCAGGGCTCGGCCGAACCATTGCTTTGGCAGTGCGCGAAGCATCATAGGATCACACACACACACTCCATCCACGCAGGCTTCATAACTGCTCCTGGAAACGTCGACGGCTCTTGACATGGAAGGAAAGCACGACATCGCGAATGTCACGAATGTCGTTTGGTTCAGCGCCAGCATTTCTGTCGTATGCCTTAGTTGCCTAGTTATCCTGGCGCAAGACTCCACGCCAGCGATTCATTGAAATGGAATTGGAGCAGGCTTGGGGAGCCTGCTCCAAATTCCGGCGAAATGCAAATGCTAGTCTGCTACGATGGTCACCTGATCAAAGAAGATCGTGTTGTCGTATCCATCATTCACACCTTGCAGTGTAATCGTATGGCTTCCTGTCGAGCCAATCGGGAAGCTAGGCGACCAACTGCTCACATAGTTCACCGACGTGGGGTAGAACGGTGAGCCCCAGTTCGCACCATCCACCTTGAGCTGTACTTTTAGAAATGTCTGATTCGAGTAGCGCTGGGCCCAAGAAAACTCCAAGTGGTAGCCGCCCACGCTGCCAAAACTGACGACCTGAGAGATGGTTGTTGCACCTTGTAGGAAGCCCACTTGAGACAACTCAGGTGCCGCAGGATTCTGCGTAGTGAAAGCGCTGCTATTGGCCGATACACCGGAGCTGCCCGATCCGCCTGCAGGCACGAACGTCCAGCCGACACCGGCCCCGGTAGGATTCGCGACATAGTTGCCAAGACCAACAGATGGGGACTCGAAGCCAGCATTTACGAAAGCCGGTGGCGTAGGCGCACCCGCTCCAATCTTGATGGAAATCGGAGCCGAGGCCGTAACGGCGCCTCGATTGTCGATAGCAATAGCCGTCAGTGTGTACGTGTCCTTCGTGCCTGAAGACCAAGTGGCTGAGAACGGAGATGAGGTGTCGGAGGCAATTAGCTTCTGATCAACAAAGAAGCGCACCTCCGAAATCGAACCATCCGAATCGCTGGCGGAAGCATTGATCGTAACGGTTGAGTTCTTTGCGAAGCTGGAGCCATTCGCAGGCGACGAGATGCTGATCGTCGGCGCAGCGTTCGTTTGAGTTGCGCCGATTGTCGTAGAGGCCGGATAAACCCAGCCGATCCAATCCGTTCCACCGGCCGTTTGATAGTAGTTGCCACCCGAGTAACCATCGGTTGTTGCGGAACAGCTCAGGCCGCCGGTGCCCGAGCCCGGAAACAGGACATAGTCGTCGCGAGCGGGGTCGTACTTCCTGCACAGACGGACCGTACCCGACGGCTGGGCCACGGCAGTCGAGTAGATGAAGCCTTCAATGCCATCGAGCTTATAGCCAAGCCCGCCGCCAACATAGGTTCCACTGATGTCGTAACCCGTGTACACGGCCACAGCGGTAGGATCGGTCGAGTAGAAGTGGCTCAGGTGAGACGGGCTTGACGCACAAATGGGATTTGCGGCATTCGGGGGGCTCGTGACGAGCTCGTCACCACACTTGTAGCTCATCCGGTAAAGCGGAACCAGCGGCGTTCCTCCAGACGGGTTCGCTGCAACGGTCATTACGACCGCAATCGCCTTCGGTGTATTTGAGCAAGGCAGGGGGCTGCACGTCGCCGCGGGATACGCTGTGTACTGGCCGATCGTAGAACCAATCCCTTGATAGCTCACTGCGGGCTGACTAGCCGGCTGGGGCAGCAGACCTCCCCGCTCCATAGCCGACATGGCCATCTGTGGCACGGTCGTGTAGAAATGGTCCAGTGCCGAGGAGCTGTAGAAGCTGAATAGCGGCGTCTTCCGGTTCAATACGTTGTTACCGCCGAGCATTGCTACGACGCTCTTCGTCGCATCCGGCACGCCCAGTCCGCATTGCGTCGAGCCGCTCGTACACGCAGTAGTGTTGCTCGTCGCCGAAAGGATATCGCGGACATTCTTCCGAGACTTGAGTGGATCTGCCGAGCGCATGAGCCCCACAAGTCCGGCAATGTGCGGCGCTGCCATAGACGTCCCGGTGCAATCGCCGTAGCCAGTGGCAAAGCCCGAGGGAAAGCTATCTCCGCAGTTCCACGGAGCATCGGTGTTCCAGTCCTTGCCAACGTAAACCGTCGACATGACGTCCTTGGCTGGCGCCACAAACTGCTGGACCTTTGTGATCTCACTCCAATTGGAACCCGTGGTGGGGTCTTCGTACCACATCGCCCCAAGGCTATTCACCCCGCCGACCGCGATCACGTGTGCATCACTTGCCGGATAGTCCACCTCGTTCACGGCCCCATTGCCAGATGCTGCAACGACAACCACGTCGCGCGCGACCGCCTTCGCGAGTGCGGCGCCAACCTGCGCCGAGCTCGGGATGCCTAGACTGTGGTTGACTACCTGGACGCCATGCGACACGACGTCTGCCAGTCCTGTCGCAAGCGACACGGAATCAGGGCCAGCGTAGTAGTGGCCGTAGCCATCGCTGTCGACGCGCGTGACTCTGCCGGCGACGATGGAACACGACGGACAGACACCGCTTCCTCCGAAGCCGTTGTCGTTTGACGCTGCGACGACGCCAGCTACGTGCGTTCCGTGGCCAGCCGAGTACGTAGAGTAATAGTTGAGGAAGGGTGTTTCGTCGAGATTAGTAGGAGATAGGCTTCCACCAGTTGCCCCATTGTGCGCGTAGCCGTAGTTGTACGAAAACTGCGGTCGGTAGTTTGCGGCCAAGTCGGCATGAACGTTTCCGCCGGCTTGCAGGCCATTGTCGAGGATGGCGACATAGGCGTTCCCCTTTGTCGTGGCCCAGACTCCCGTCGGATTGCCCGGCTGAATGACGTTCAGCTTGTAGTGACCCCACTGATACTTCTTCTCGTCCGTGTCAACCGGAATCAGCGGATCGGTAGAGTATCGGCCGATGACGTTTCTGGATTGCGCTATCACCGCGGGATGCCGCGCAAGCGCCATCTGGGCGCGGCGCGTGGCATCGTCATTTGGGAATTGCAGTACCACCATGCTTTGAAGCCTACGTTCTGGATCCGCTGCGGCAAGAGCAGCTACGGAGGGCTGCGGCATCCTGATTCGCGAGAGTGCGCGGGCATTGCTTGGGCTACCGAAGCGCTCAAGCACCCCAGCATTGGTCGAACGTGATTGCAGTGTTGCAACAACATCGTCGATACCCTGACCAAGCGCGTTCGTATCGAGTTCTACGATCAGTTCATTCGTATAGAAATACGGAGTGTTTGGAATCGACGTTATCGAAACGGAAGAGCTATCTTGGGCGGAGGCCTGAATAGACAAGCCGAGGGCTGCGCTCAATGCGAGCGCATAGCGAAAGAGTGTCATGGGGTCCCACCGCGTCGCCGAGGCCAGGACGGCCTCGCGCGCGCAGATGTCAGTTAGACGTGCGGAATTATTGCTATTTGACTTGCAGCTTGCCTCGTTACATGACTAGCCGTTGATGCACATGCCGACACCGATTGGTCCATACCCTTCCGGGATCCATTGCTGGTCAATCATTTGCTGGCGAATCTCCAGCGACGTCGTATATCGGTGATTGACATCGGGTCTTCCGTTGAACAGTCGGTACAGCGGAACCGTTCCATCGGGACAGCTTCCATCAGTGATGCTTGGTAGCGAGACATAGAACGCATTCGGCGTCTCGAGAATCCAACTGTTCGGCCACAGTTGCGGGATGACCGCGCATTCGGTCGCAAACGCTGTGAAGAAGTGCGTATCCAACCCGGCACTCGGTACTCCGTAGTACCGACACACCGGCGCAACTGGCGTGACCGCCGCGTCCGTCGACGGATTGCCAAGGTAAAGGCCGGGGAATACCTGGCCCGTCCTGCTCCATCCGGAGAACACACCTGCGTCGAGCGCTGCGATTTCGTTCGACGAAGCCGTCATGAAGTAATGATGGAGGTTCGAGTTGTAGTACTCAATGGCCTCTCCAACATTCGAGGCGTTAGTGACGACGACCGTTTTCGAATATTGAAGGACAGGCGGATTGGAATATCCGCCTTGGCCAAAGAAGCGCTGCCGAACGAACTGCCGAAACGTGTAAGTGCCTGCAGGAAGGTCGGGGCCCGCAACCGTTCCCTCGTAGATAGCCGGCGAGCTGAAGTCGCTGCCATGGTTGATGAAGAACGTGACGTCGACGAAATCGCCACTGCGGGCTACCGTGATGTTCTCCACTGTAACTGGAGGGCTGACTGTCGCACCTCGCCCTCGGATCGTGTAGGCCTGTCCGACCACCGGAACAGGTGGACCAACGAAAATTCCGAGACTCGATGGGGCTTGCGCAAAAGCACTTGAAGGCGCAAGCAGAAGCAAGACGACCGGGCAGCAAGCCTTCCCCAATCGCTTGGTGACCCGTTGCCATAGCGATTCAGCTGGTTTGGGAACCGGTCTGTGGGAAGCGCTCGGGTCTGAACGCGCTGCCTTTTGAACGCGCAGTTGCATTTCCATATTGCATTTCCTCTCTCTGAAAGCCTCAACGACGCCCAGTCCGCAGTCATTCGATACTCGTCACCGCGAGGCGATTGACCCCGCGTGGACACATTCGGACGACACTGCGTGAGGGTCGACGAAGCGATGCGATCGTGTCTCGATCGCTGTCAGGCGACGCGATAGCGTGGTAACGCCCGGCCGAGCGAGCAT
>CAZGSN010000318.1:0-1826 GCA_964528465.1 uncultured Binatia bacterium (SeqCode) | reverse complement strand
CGACAAGAAGGTCTACGACGAGATGAAGGACTTCCTGTCTCGTTTCGTCGCCGATCCCAAGCCGCGGCTCGAGCACTACTCGGGCTCGCTGCCGATCTTCGACCACTTCGGGATCGAGTCGCGCATCGACGACAACCTCGGCAAGAAGGTCTGGCTCAAGTCGGGCGGCTATCTCGTGATCGATCACACCGAGGCACTAACCGTCATCGACGTGAACACCGGCCGCTTCGTGGGCAAGAACACCCAAGAAGGCACGATCCTGCAAACCAATCTCGAAGCGGCGCGTGCCATCGTGAGCCAACTGCGGCTACGCAACATTGGGGGCTTGATTGTCGTCGATTTCATCGACATGGAGAGCCGGGCACATCAGAGGCAAGTCTTCGAGGCGCTTTCAGAATTGATCAAGACAGACAAGGGTCGCTTCAAGATATTGCCGATGTCCGAGCTTGGTCTGGTGGAAATGACACGCAAGCGCAGCCGCGAAAGCCTGGCACAGCTTCTCTGTGACCCGTGCCCCGCTTGCCACGGCAACGCGCTGGTGAAATCGGCTGCCACTCGCGCCTACGATGTCATGCGCCGCATCGAAAGAGAGGCGGCCCTCAATCCACAGTTGCAGCAGATCGTCGTCACCGTACCTGCGGCGGTAGAGCAGTACCTTGCCAAGCATGAGGCGAGGACGCTGGCGTCGATGCAGTCGCGCCTGCAAAAACAAGTCACCATTCGTAGCGGCCAGGATCTGGGCGATCGCCCCTACGAGATCAGCGGCGTGGAGGCAGCGGCCGTCTTGGCGTGACCTGAGTGACATTTCTCATGCCCAAAGCTGCCTCACGGAATTACAAATTCGGTCTACGCAAGGATGTTGGGAGGTATACGTTCACATGGCTGTTCCCCCGTTTGAGCCGGTAAGCGCGGCTCACCACAAGCCCATCGCCGAACTCGAGTCAGTCGTCATTCGCTTCGCCGGCGACTCTGGCGATGGCATGCAGGTTGCCGGCATGCAGTTCACCAATGAGACGGCGCTGGCCGGAAACGACCTCAGCACTTTGCCGGATTTCCCGGCTGAGATTCGCGCCCCCGCAGGCACGCTAGCTGGAGTGTCGGGATTCCAGTTGAATTTCTCGAGCTCCGAGGTGTTTACACCCGGGGACGACCTCGACGTGCTGGTGGCCATGAATCCGGCAGCGCTGAAGGTGAATCTGGGGGATCTGCGAGTCGGCGGTCAGCTCATCGTCGATCGCGAACAGTTCAACGAGCAAAACCTCAAGAAGGCAGAATACGAGAACAACCCGCTGCTCGACGGCTCGCTGTCGCGCTTTCAAGTCTTCGACATCGACATCACCAAGCTCACCGCCGAAACTTTGCGCGACACCAATCTTCCGGCGCGCACGGTGAATCGTTGCAAGAACTTCTTTGCTCTGGGGCTGACCTCGTGGATGTTTGGGCGACCCATCGAGCCTACAGAACGTTGGATCGAAGCTCGTTTCCGCAAGACTCCGGAGCTTGCCGAGGCCAACATTCGCGTGCTGCGGTCGGGCTACCACTTCGGCGACACGACCGAGGCCTTTGCCAGTACCTACCGGATCAAGCCGGCCTCCATTCCTCGCGGCACGTATCGCAACGTTACCGGCAACTCGGCGTTGGCCATGGGCTTCGTCGCGGCGGCCCAGCAGGCTGGGTTGCCGTTGTTTCTCGGCAGCTATCCGATCACGCCGGCAAGCGACATTTTGCACGAGCTTGCCGCCTACAAGAATTTCGGCGTGTCCACGTTCCAAGCCGAAGATGAGATTTCCGGAGTCGGTGCCGCCTTGGGCGCGGCTTTCGGCGCG
>CAZGSN010000317.1:0-8077 GCA_964528465.1 uncultured Binatia bacterium (SeqCode) | reverse complement strand
ATCCGTTTGCTTGTCGCCGTGCGCTGCGGCGAGATGCACCCGCCACAGCTCGCGCGGCAACTGGCCACTTTGGATCGCATGCTACGCGGACGCCTGACCATCAACATCATCTCCAGCGACCTACCCGGCGCACCCCTGCCGTCGGCGCCTCGCTACCAGCGTACCCGTGAATGCATGCAGATCCTGCGTCGGCTGCTCAACGGCGAGGGAATTGAGCAACGCGGAGAGTTCTACAACCTGGAGTTGGAGCCGCCGGCCGTACGCACCATCGAAGGGCGCTGCCCGCCCCTCTACTTCGGTGGCCTTTCCGAAGATGCCCGCAATGTCGCGGCCGCAGAGGCGGATGTCTTCCTGATGTGGCCCGAACCGATTCCAGCCATCAAGGACCTCCTGCGCGACATGCACAGCCGCGCTGCGGCACACGGTCGCAACTTACGCTTTGGATACCGCGTGCACATGATCGTGCGTGAAACGGAATCCGAGGCTCGCGCCTTCGCTCGTCAACTGATGAGCAAGCTCGACTCCCACACCGGCGAGGAGATCCGCCAGAAGTCTCTGGACCACGCCTCGCAAGGCGTGCGCCGGCAGGCCGAGATGCGCGACGCGGCGGACGATGAAGGTTTTGTCGAGGACCACCTTTGGACAGGCATTGGCCGCGCCCGCAGCGGCTGCGGCGCCGCGTTAGTGGGTGACCCCGACCAGGTAACCCGCAAACTCCAGCAGTACATCGATCTCGGCCTAAGCGCCTTCATCCTCTCCGGCTACCCGCACGCCAACGAATGCGATTACGTTGGCCGTTACGTCCTGCCACGCTTGCGGACCACCTCGATGCCCTCCTAGGAAGCGCACACCCGTGTTCTCGGTAAATCGCTTGCGCTAGGAGCGTCGCATGTCGACTCCACCTTTCTCGTTGATCGCCCCCGATGTCGTGCTCGGGCACGGCGTCGTCCTCTACGGATTCGTCAATCTGTACGGCTGCACCATTGGCGCCGAGAGCAAGATCGGCACCTTTGTCGAGGTGCAGAAAAACGCCCGCATCGGCGAGCGCTGCAAGATTTCCAGCCACTCGTTTGTTTGCGAGGGGGTGACCATCGAAGATGAATGCTTCATCGGCCACCACGTGGTTTTCACCAATGATCGCTACCCGGCGGCAGTAAACGCCGACGGATCGTTGAAAGGTGGGGACGACTGGGAGGTGGTACCAACCCACGTCGGCCGTCGCGCTGCCATCGGCAGCGGCGCGGTCATCCTGTGCGGTGTGACCATTGGCGAGGGCGCCATGGTCGGCGCCGGCAGCGTCGTCACCAAGGACGTACCCCCGCACACCCTGGTCGTCGGCAACCCAGCTCGCGTGATCGGCCCCGCACCACAGTCGTAGGTTCCTTCATTGGTGCATCGGCGCACCCAAGGTCTTCGTATCTCTGGTAGCGCTGGTTCAAATAATCATGATAATTTGAAGCCAATGTTCGAGCGCGCCATCCGGCTTCCGAAGCCAGGCAAGGAAACGTTCTTCCTCTGGGGCCCACGTCAGACTGGGAAGACGACGCTCCTAAAGGCGACCTATCCGCACGCGTATTGGATTGACCTGCTCAAGGCAGACGAGTTCCGCCGCTATTTGCAGAATCCCGAGCGCCTACGCGAGGAGCTTGGCGATTGGCCGCGCGGGCAACAGGTGGTGATTGACGAGGTCCAGAAGGTCCCCGCGCTTCTCGATGAAGTGCACTGGCTGCATGAGAATCGCCATCTCTCTTTCTGCCTGTGTGGGTCGAGTGCTCGTAAGGTCAAGCGCGGCCACGCCAATCTCCTTGGCGGCCGGGCTGTGCGTTACGAGTTGCACGGGCTCACCAGCGGCGAGTTGGGCCGTGATTTCAACCTCACGCGTCTGCTCAATCATGGCTACCTGCCGCGCCATTACCAGGCCGAGCGACCACTGCGATTGCTCAACGCTTACGTAGCGGATTACTTGAAGGAGGAGGTGGCCGCCGAGGGACTAGCTCGCAACCTCCCGGTATTCTCCGAGTTCCTCAATCTAGCTTCCTTGTCTGATGCCGAGTTGGTCAACTTCTCGACGATCGCTCGCGACTGCGGCGTTTCAAGCCATACGATCAAGAGCTATTTCGAAATCCTGACCGACACCCTCCTGGGCCGCTGGCTTCCGGCCTACTCGAAGCGCCCCAAGCGTCGGGTCATAGCAGCACCGAAGTTCTACTTCGAGGACGTAGGGGTCGTGAACTATCTGGCGCGGCGCGGTGAGCTACGGCCGGGAGCGGAACTCTACGGCAAGGCGTTCGAGAACTGGGTCCTACACGAGTTGATCGCCCACAATGCCTACAGCGAGGCATTCGCATCGCTCAGCCATTGGCGCTTGGCGAGCGGCATCGAAGTCGACTTCATCGTCAATGACATGGAAGTAGCAGTGGAAGCCAAGGCCAGCCCCAAGATCACCACCCACCATCTCAACGGCCTGCGCCAACTACGGGACGATTTTCCAAAGGCGAAGCGCTTGGTCATCGTTTGCCTCGAGCCAAAGCGCCGCCGCACCGAGGATGGCATTTTGATTCTGCCCGCCACGGAATTGGCCACCGCACTGGAGCACGGGGAGTTGTTTTGACAGGCTGTGCTGCGAAGGCAGCATTCCGCGTTGGCTCTAGTCTCGCGTCGATCAATTGACCCCTTTGGACGCTTTCCATATGGTGCGCGCCACTCATGACGAAGCGAAAAGCGAAGGCAGAAAAATTATCTCTGCGCGAGCAGATCTTTGCAGTGAAGAGCATTCATCTCTTGGAAGAAGAGATGGCCAGCGAGAACCGGTTACGGCGCGTTCTGGGGCCGCTGTCTCTCACGGCACTCGGCGTCGGAGCCATCATTGGCGCCGGCATCTTCGTCCTTACCGGGCTGGCAGCTCACGACTACGCCGGCCCCGGACTGATGCTCTCCTTTGTCATTGCCGGGCTGGGCTGTACCTTTGCGGCGCTTTGCTACGCCGAGTTCGCATCGATGATCCCCGTAGCCGGCAGTGCCTACACCTACGCCTACGCCACCATGGGGGAAATGATGGCTTGGATCATCGGCTGGGATCTGGTGCTCGAGTACGGCATGGCGTCGAGCACCGTGGCCTACGGTTGGTCGAAGTACTTCCTTCACTTCATCGAGATCTTTGGCCTG
This sequence comes from uncultured Binatia bacterium (SeqCode), assembly GCA_964528465.1. Classification (GTDB taxonomy): domain Bacteria; phylum Desulfobacterota; class Binatia; order HRBIN30; family HRBIN30; genus CAZGSN01. The sequence continues at coordinate 4,912 of CAZGSN010000317.1, read as the reverse complement.
CACATTCCCACCTATCTCACCAGCGACCCATTCAGCACACCCGGAGCTTGGTTCAACCTGCCAGCGGCGGTAATTGTCGCATTGGTAACCGTGATCCTGGTGATCGGGATCCGCGAGAGTGCACGTTTCAATGCAGCCATGGTGGTGCTCAAGCTGGCGGTAGTGTTGTTCGTCATCGGGGCCGGCATCCCCTACGTGAATACGGACAACTGGTCGCCCTTCATGCCTTTTGGCTTCACCGGAGTCGCCAGCGGCGCCGCCTACGTGTTCTTCGCCTACATCGGCTTCGATTCGGTATCGACCCACGCAGAAGAAGCCCGCAATCCGCAGCGCGACGTGCCCATCGGCATCATCACCTCCCTGTTGCTGTGCACGCTGCTCTACATTGCCGTTTCGGGAGTTCTGACCGGGATGGTGCCCTATGCCGAAATCAACATCGATGCCCCGATTGCCGCCGCTTTCACACGCTACGGATTGAAGTCCGCCGTGTTGTTCATCTCGTTCGGCGCCGTGGCGGGAATTACGAGCGTGCTGCTGGTGCTGATGCTGAGCCAACCGCGGGTATTTTTTGCCATGGCTCGCGATGGACTGCTGCCGTACGAATTCTTCGGCACCGTGCATCCGCGTTTCCGGACTCCTCACAAAGCAACCATTTTAACCGGCTTCTTCGTGGCATTGGTCGCAGCGCTGTTCCCGATCCACGCTTTGGCGGAGATGGTTAACATCGGCACCTTGTTTGCCTTCGTCGTCGTCTGCGGCGCGGTATGGATCATGCGCTATACCAACCCTGATCAGCACCGGCCTTTCCGCTGCCCGCTAGTTCCGGTCGTGCCGCTGCTCGGCATCCTCTTCAACCTCGGTCTCATGTTCTCCCTCGGCTGGCACAACTGGCTGCGGCTTGGCGTGTGGCTTGGCATCGGTCTCCTCATTTACTTCGGCTACAGCCGCCACCACAGCAAACTCTTGGATGCTTGATACGCCGCTCCAAAGCTGGCCGCCATGACAAAGACTACCCAGGCCCACTTCGTGCGTGGTCTTGGCCTGTGGGACGCCACCGCCATCGTAGCGGGATCCATGCTCGGCTCCGGCGTGTTCATTGTTGCCGCCGACATTGCGCGGCAGGTGCAGGCACCCGCTTGGTTGATCTTGGTGTGGCTGGTCACCGGCGGGCTCACCGTTGTCGGAGCTCTGACCTACGGCGAACTCGCCGGCATGATGCCACATGCCGGCGGACAGTACGTGTATCTGCGGCGGGCCTACGGTCCCCTCCTCGGTTTTCTGTACGGATGGACCCTGTTCACCGTCATTCAAACCGGCACCATCGCTGCGGTCGCCGTTGCCTTCGCCAAGTTCAACGCCGTACTGTTTCCCGCGATTGATCAGCCTGTCGTCTTCTTTGGTCTCTCTTTTTCGGCCCAGAAGGTACTGGCAATCTCGGTCATCGCACTGCTGACTTTTGCCAACTGCACGGGCCTACAGACTGGCCGCTGGGTGCAGAACGCGTTCACCGCGACCAAGATCGGAGCCCTACTGGCCCTTGTCCTAATCGGGTTGCTCGCAGGCGGTAACGAAGTTGCCTGGAGTGCCAATGCTCGGTCTTTCTGGGGACCGCCAGTGTGGTCGCTCACCCTTCTCCCCACCCTCGGCGCCGCGATGGTGGGCTCTTTGTTCTCCGCTGACGCCTGGAACAACATCACCTTTGCCGCTGCCGAGGTACGCGACCCAGCGCGCACTGTCCCGCTGAGCCTGCTGCTGGGCACCTCGATCGTCATCACGCTCTACCTTGGTGCCAATATCGCCTACCTGGTGGCACTGCCGCTGCAAGGTGACCCCGCCGCGGCGACAGCTTTGGGCCGCGGCATTGCCCATGCCCATGCCGACCGTGTCGCCACCGCCGTAATGGAAGTCATCTTCGGTCCAAACGGAGCTATCGCTATGGCAATTGCCATCATGGTGTCGACGTTTGGCTGCGTGAACGGCCTCATCCTCGCCGGCGCCCGCGTTTACTTCGCCATGGCGCAACACGGCTTGTTCTTCCAAGCCGCCGGCCGCTTAAACCGGCAAAGCGTGCCTGCGGTGGCGCTCGCGCTGCAGGGAATCTGGGCGGCACTTCTGACACTTTCTGGAAGCTACGGCGACTTGCTGGACTACGTCATCTTCGCCGCACTGCTCTTCTATGCGCTGACCGCGGCCGCCGTGTTCGTGCTGCGCCGCACCGCCCCCGAACTAGCGCGTCCGTACCGTGCCTTCGGTTATCCCATGCTGCCAGCGCTCTACATCGCCGTGACGGCGTGTATCCTGTTCGATCTGCTGATCGTAAAGCCCAACTACACATGGCCGGGCCTCCTGATCGTGCTGAGCGGTGTTCCCGTCTTCTACATATGGGGCCAGCAATCAGAGAAATCGATCGTGGCAGATTAGGTCCTCGGCATTCTCGCACAGGACCTCGCTCGGCCATCCGCTGCGGTGGCCGCAACCGTCGCGGCCGCACCGCAGCCGAGAACGTGCGGCATCCATCTTCCGCGTGTGCCATCAACAACTGCACCACGCCACGTTGCGGCAACGGGGAGCAAAGTCCCGAGGAGGACTGCGAACACAGTGCAACACTTCGGAGGGGCAAAGCGCCGATTGCGATCTCTTCGACAACGACCTTGCAGACGGCAGTTGCAACTGAGCCGAGGCAGCTTCCGGATGACAAAAACGCCGGAGATGGCGCGGGAGGCTATCGGCAGGCCGGCGAAAAGGTTTTCATAGGGGTGGTCGGCTTGCCTTCGCGTCGGGTCACACTGGACACTGCCAGATGGCCAGCACATGCCGCGCAGTCGCCCGCATCCGTCCCGACGTCCTGGTGCGTTGCAAGATGCCGCACTGCCGCCAATCGCTGTCCTCCAGCCATCGCCACTCAACCCCGAATCTCGAAGTATCATCGAGCCCCGAACCCGATCCAAGCGTCCCCTGCAACGGCCGCGCCCTCAGGTACGAATTGCCAGGCATCAACGGGGCGGCCGGAGCCGCGACACTTTCCGCGAATAACTCACTGGCGGCAAGTAAGCCATTGACTTAGTACCATGCCCCGCCTACGAGGGAGCGTGAACATCGTCTGGGATGCCGCCAAGGACGTGAGGAACCGCCGCATCCACCGCGTATCCTTTCGAAAGGCAAGTACGTTATTTACGCGGGGCGGTGACTACTTGGAAATTTTCGACGACGCGCATTCCGACCACGAAGACCGGTTCATTGCGATCGGCCCGATTCAGCGTGGAATGATTCTCGTCGTCTACACGGAGCGTGAACCCGACATAACTCGAATCATCAGTGCGCGCTGGGCGATGGCGCGCGAGGCTGAGATGTACCGGTCCTACATACAGGGAGAGCGACAATGAAAGAGATCGCGGAGCTTACCGACGAACAAATGGCACGCGCCATTCCCGCGCGGGTGCGCAAGCGCCTGATGACGGGCCAGATCGAATCCGGGGACGACATTGCCAGCTTGCGCAGTTTCGTCGGTCTATCGCAATCGCAGTTTGCTCAGGCACTGAATATCAGTGTCCACACTTTGCGAAATTGGGAGCAGGGCCGTCGCAAGCCCGATGGGCCGGCGATCGGGCTTCTGCGAATTGCCGCGCGTCATCCGCGCATCATTCGGGAGAATCTGAAGTCGGCTGCATGAGTAGGGATAGCACCCCGGTTGGAGGATCGTCCGCCTGTGCGTCTTTGGCTGCGCAAACCCCTACTCGTCACCCAAGTCTTCGTCACCAAATCCCACGTCGTCCATTTCGTCGGTGCTTGCGGTTGGCGTGGCACCTCCGGGAGTGGGGGTTGGGGCTTCCATGAAGGCGGAAGCTTGTTTGTTCAGACGCGCAACTGTGTAGTCTCGCACCAGGAAGACAGTTGGTCCTCCCTCGGCCATGGCAACGAATTCCTTCTTGCCTTCGCTCGACGGACGCTCGCCGATCAAGATTGTACCGAGAGCCTTCTGCTCACTCCCGCTCACGCGTAAGGTCAGCATGGGCTGATCAAGGCCATACTCAGCAGGGCCAGCAGGGTTATCGGCGACAATCTCGTAGCCCTTCAGTTCGTGCACATCGCCAATGTACTGGTTGGCAGCGACAGCCGGCTTGCCTTCGAGGCCCTCGGCTCGCCACTGCTTGTCGTCCCCGCGAAGCAGGCGGAACTCGCTGCCATCTTGGTGACGCACGCTGATGGCCACGGCATCGTCACGCGTGAAGGCAAGCACAGTCTTATCGCGCAGCTCGTTGGGACCTTTGCTCAGCTCTTTCAGAGAAAACTCGCTCACCGTATAAATTGTCGGCAGCCCACTGGTCTGGACGTAAGGCTCTTTTTTGTCCGACTGCTTACTGCCGAAACGAATAGTCTTCTCGGCGTTGTCCTTCCCGACCAGTAGACGAATCGTGAGCTGTGGAGCGTCAAGACCGTACGCGCTCAAATCGCTGGGCGCGTCGTTCGGGAAGTCGGTGGCGCGCATGGCTCGCAAAGACGACAGGAAGCTGCGCACGTTCGAGGCATCCGCAGCGTAGGTGGCAGGGCGTTCGATCACCCAGGCGCCATCCTTCTTGCTCAGCACCATCTCACCACCGCTGCCGATAACCTCAACCCGCTGCAGCTCGTCGTCGCTGAAGCTGACGATGCTCTTGTCGCGAAGATCTTTGACCTGCTTGTCGAGGCTGGAGCGTAAACTGCTACTCGCCAGCAGGATCTTCTTGTCGTCGGATCGTTGTAAGTAGGCTGAACCACCGATCGGAGTGGTCTTGCCGATCGCAATCGCTGCCAGCTCCTTGTCCTTGGCCTTTACGCGTGCCGTAACAAACGGCTTGTCCAGGCCGTAGGTAGCAAGATCGGACGCGGCGTCCTTGAGTTCCTTCTTGATCTCGCCGCTGGCGATCGCGCCCAG
>CAZGSN010000316.1:0-2247 GCA_964528465.1 uncultured Binatia bacterium (SeqCode) | reverse complement strand
GAAGGCAACGATCTGCCTTTCCCCTCCCAACTGCTCGCCAACCTTTCGCGCTGGCACTACGTAGCCTTCCTGCGTAGTCGTGAGACACGCGAGCAGTTGCGCCGCCTGCACGACACCTGCAGCCGGCCCGAAGTGGTAGTCGCGCTGGAGGACTTGATCGAGGGCAACTCCGCCTTCTTCTTGTTCCAGGCGATCGAGAAGGCGAAGAGCGAGCTTTCGCGACAGGAGAGTACCGTCATTCGTTTCGACCGTGATGACATTCTTATCGAAGAGCCGATTACGCGCGAGGAATTTGAGACCTACATGGCGCGTGATCGCGAGCGTATCGGCTCGTGCATGCATACCGTGCTTGACAAAGCCGGAGTAGACAAGGGCAAGGTGCAGGCTGTTTTCATGACCGGAGGCACCGCACAGATCCCAGCCATTCGCCGATTGTTCGAGTACGAATTTGGCCCCGAGAAGCTGAAATCAAGAGACTATCTGACCAGTGTCGCGGTGGGCCTGGGCGTAACCGCACAAACCCGCCTACGGTTGGCCGGCCGCTGACCGCACCCTGAGGAGAAGTAAGCGACGATCTACAGGGGGGCGCGGGAGAGAGAAGTTACAAACTCTATGCCTTGGACGCGCTTACGGCTGAGGCGGTCATCGTTGGTGAGGAACAGATCCACCTTCGCTTGAGCAGCACACGCTAGTTGCATGGCGTCGGGCGGGCGAATGGCCTTGTCGCAGCGGATCCGGGCGTAGGCAGTTGCTGCAGCTTCATCGAAGGCTACGACGCGTGCCGTCGAGCGCAATGCTTGCGCATATTGGTCGCAAAGGTCCTGACGACCAGCCAGCGTGGGCTTCACCATGATTTCGCCAAGCGTAAGGGCAGAGGTCACCAGCGTGTCCTGTCGCTCAAGCATCCGCTCGCGCAAGGCAAACACCTGCCCGGAGAGTTCTCCATAATCCTCGATGAGGTAGATGAAGAGATTCGTGTCCCAGAAGACTCGGCTCACACCCAACCCTCACGGAGCTTGGCCACGTGTGCATCCGGATGCTCCTTCGAGCAAAGATCCTTCCCTAGCCCTCGCAAGGCGAGAATCGGGTCTTTCCGTTCCATGCCAGCGCCCGCTCTTCCTCTAGCCCCGCTCACCGCGTAGCTTTGCTCGTACCAATCGAGCAACCCGCGATAGCGCTCTGGCAAATCTTCTCGTACCGGGACCATCTTGGAACCCTCTCTCTTCTGCTCACAGGGATCACCGGGCCGGTAGAGCCGGCGCCGTCCTTTGGTTGTGGCGTACAACATTCGATAACGACCAGGCTGCGGTGGATAGTTCGCTACACAATGCCACGCGATGTGAGCCTGGACTCCAGCTCGCTCGACACCGGCAAGGTGCTCACGCTGCAGGCGTTCACGAATCTCACTCACCGCGAAATCCGCCTGTTCGGGATGCTCCTTGTGCAGAAGCGCTGTGGCCACCCAAACCTCATCGGCAACCTTCACCCGTACCGTCTGCGGGACGTAGACACCAACGACATCAGAAACCACCGGATCATTCATATTATAATATCTAGTATATCATATCTATAAAGGCAATACATGATTTGCCACGGGGCTCATCGAAAAAGCGTGAGGGGAAACCCGAATCGGATTGCGTCGAATTCCCTGTGTGTGTCTGATACGACACGGCACCATGCAGACGCTCTCGATTTCCCCGCAGCTACGCCCTCTGGGCCAAACCTCACTACGCGTGTTTCCGATTGCCTACGGTTGTTGGCGGTTTGCCGGAAGCGGGGTGGATCAGGCGCGGGCCAAGGTCGAAGCGGCTTTGGAAGTTGGCATCACACTCTTTGATCACGCCGACATTTACGGTGGCGACGGGGCGGCCGAGGATCTCTTCGGCCGTGTCTTGCACGAGTCACCCCACCTACGAGACAGCATGGTGCTAGCCACGAAGTGCGGCATCATACCCGGGGTGCCCTACGACTCCAGCGCCGAGCACATTCGCAAGTCGTGCGAAGCCTCGTTGCGCCGCCTGCACGCAGATGTGATCGACCTGTACCAGATCCATCGCCCCGACTGGCTTGGAAATCCACAGGAGATTGCCGCGGCACTCGACGCCCTGCGGCGCCAGGGCAAGATCCGCGAGGTCGGTGTTTCCAACTACTCGGCAAGCCAAACCGAAGCCCTACAAGGCTTCCTGCCCTTCCCTATCGCCACGCACCAACCCGAACTCAGCGCCTGGTGTCTAGACGCATTCCAGG
>CAZGSN010000315.1:0-2663 GCA_964528465.1 uncultured Binatia bacterium (SeqCode) | reverse complement strand
GCTGCCGCTCCGCCAGTACGGAATATGCTGCAGCGTTGCCGCAAGCAAGGAGCAAACATTCGGGTCGTAGGGCAGAAGAGCCAGAAATCAGTTGGCGTACCAAGGGGTGTAGGCGGTACAATTAACGACTACGACCCGGCCGCCCATCTCGGCAAGGTCACCAAGACATTTCCAGCTCCGCTTGTGGAGGCCGCGCTCATGTGCAGACAGCTTTGCGTTATGGTAGCAGTGGTTGCGGTAATGTCCTGCGGCTCCAGTGCGCAGGCTGGTGAGAAGCTGCGCTCAGCCGGTGCTGTCGCGAGAGATCCAAGTGAGAAAATCGGCGGCGAGATTTGGCACGAGCAGGCAGTAAAGCAGCGGGTTTCTTCAAGACACGGCCTTAAGACCGCCGCGGGCCAAGCGCAGTTAGTGCACGCCGGCCTTGCGTCTCGCGCCATAGATCGCGCAAGAGTTGCAATCTACTACCGTCAGCCCCCCGTCCAACTCGAATTGGATCGGCTCGAGCGTCTGGGTGCGCAGGTCAATCGAAGCCTGTGGATTCCACCGCTCAATGGCAAGCACCCCTTGGGTTTCATCATCGCCGACGTTTCTTACTCAGAATTGGTTGCCCTCGCGGACAATGAAAATGTGGCAGCAGTGCGCAGCTTGGACGGCGCGTTCCGACCGCAGAACGATCTTGCCGCACACTCCATTCAGGCTGACCTCGTACATGAATCCCTGCCGACCACATACGATGGCACGGGGGTTATCATCGCTGTGCTCGATTCGTCGCTGGATACCACTCACCCCGATATCCCAAGCCCGGTTGAAGCGTTCGACGTCACGGATGGCATCGGCGTACTGAACTGGGGCACGGATGTGAGTTCCACTGTGAGCGATCATGGGACTCACGTCACAGGCTCCGCTCTTGGTCGCGGGACGGCCTCCGGCGGCCGGTACCGGGGCATCGCTCCGGGCGCATCACTGATGTTTTACAAAATCGGCAACGATACAGATGCGACCGCTGCCACCGAGGAGATTGTGGAGGCCTTTTCCCGTGCTGCCGAACAAGAGGCAGACATCGCGACCATGAGCTACGGTGGGTGGTCATATTTTATGGACGGCAGTGAACCGGCGAGTCAGGCCATCGATGCTGCCGTGGCGGCAGGCACGGTTGTTTTTGTCTCAGCGGGGAATGAACGAGATAAGGATCAGCACGCTTCAGCCTCGATTGCGGGCTTGGGCTTGGTGACAGCCGGCTTGGACCTTCACGTTGACAACACCTCAGGAAGCGCGGCGTTCTCCGGCGTTGCCTATATCAATGTCGTAAGGCAGGACGCCGATGGCGGAGACGACAACATCGCATTGTCCATCACCAATCTCAGCGGTGGCGAACAACTGCTACTGGATTCCTACGCTACGAGTATTCGCGGAACTGAATCCACGCTGTACGCATTACTTCCGGAGGTGGCCGCTGGTTCGGCCAAGACGTACTCGGTAGAGTTGGCCAATTCGGCGCACTACGGTCTAACCGCTCATCTTTACCTTTTTGCAGACTCCGCTGTCACGTTCACGTCAGCTGACTCCGAAAATACCGTGACGGAACCGGCGTTGGCTGATGGTGCGATCGCCGTCGGCGCTTGGGTCAGCAGAACGGCGTGGGTCGATTGGCTCGGTCACATTTGGAGCAACGGCTACCCGGAAAATTCTCCCACTTTTTTCAGCAGCGAGGGTCCGCGAATCGACGGTTTGCTGAAGCCCGACCTATGCGCACCCGGAGCTACCCTAATCTCCTGCAGAGACCGGGGCCTTCCACTCCCGCCGAGTTGGACCTTGATTGACAATGACGGATCCAACAACGGCACGGGGCCGACGGACTATACGGTCAAGAATGGAACGTCCATGGCGTCTCCGACGGCTGCCGGGGCTGCGGCACTCGTCCTAAATGCCTACGATTCCCTGCAGCCTGCACAGGTCACGCGAATTCTGGCCATGTCGGCGTCAAACGCTGACAATGCCGATAATCGCGTCGGCAATGGCTTAATTAATGTCCTCGATGCCGTAGCGCGCGACTGCAATACGAACGGCGTACCCGACGCCCTCGATGTTGTAGGTGGAACGAGTCTCGATGCAGATACAAATGGTATCCCAGATGAATGCCTGCAAGGTCCGCTACCCTACGGTGACATTTTCGCTTTTCACACATTGGCAGAGACGGTGCTTGAGTACGATCTTGACAATGCGCTGATCCGGACATGGGGGCATGGGATCATCGATTTGCAGGGTACTACTTGGAGCCACTCACTCTGCATCAGTCGTGATCGACTGAACCTCTTTCAGTCGGTGCACGGGGGCCCCGCGCCGGGTCTTTACAGATTCGGGTATGACGGAATCACCACTGTGTTCAATCCACCAGGAGTGAGTAGCTTTGGCTCCATTGAAGCAACACCGGCCGGGACTATTCTCATCGGCCAAACGTTGGGAGGGATAGACGAAGTAACGACCGACGGACAGTTCCTTCGCACGATGGCCGACGATTTCTATGGCTCTCCGTTTATTTCCATCGCATTCGCTCGGAATGGAGAAATGCTACTCGTAGGAACGTGGACCTATTTCCTAAGGTGGGACTACGCGAATGATGTTCACCTCGGCAACGTTTCCTTTGGTGGCGAAATAAGTTCCAT
>CAZGSN010000314.1:0-9118 GCA_964528465.1 uncultured Binatia bacterium (SeqCode) | reverse complement strand
CGCAGGCGCGAGCGCAGGCCTAAGCCCGAAAACCTCAGTTCAATTACCCACGTTCTCACAACGGCACTTGAGATGGCCTTCGAGACGCGGCCTGAACAGATGGCCGCTCCTCAGGCCGAACGGAAAGTTTGTTTGCTGATCTCAATAACCGTTCGCGCTGAGGAGCCGCCTCCTGAGTAGCGAAGCGTATCGAAGGATTTTGGCGGCGTCTCGAAGCGCGCGTCCAGTTGACTTCCACCCCAACTGAGGTTTTCGGGCTTAGTTTTGAGACAAGCTCGTCAGGCCGTGGATCTCGGATGAAAGCCAACAAATATGACGCACACCCTCGGCGAACTCCCTCCGGCGTCTTTGTTGTGGCACGTTGATGGGCGTGCTACGCGGCAGCCGAGCCTTTCAAGACGTTCCCTATGCGGATTGTTTCCTCCCACGCCTCCGTTACCTCAGACCCAGCAGACTTGGAGCAGCGCGCCGGCACGCGCAACGCAAAGTGCGGCGGTATCTCCCGGCAAGCCCGGGGCTGAATCAGGATCTGCGTGTTGCTGGTGCGTAGCTCGGGGGACCCGATCGATACGATCGCAAGACACCTGCGTGGGCTTACGACCACGGCCTTGCAACGGGCCACCGTCCTCCTTCCCGCGGAACGGCATGCGCACGCGCTCCGGCGCCACGTGTGCACGGTGCTGCGCGAGCCGCAGCTCTTGGCCGGCGTGCGCATCTTGCGCCCGGCCGAGTTGGCGCGTGAGCTGATCGTACGCCGGGGCACTCCTTGTCGATCGGGCTGGGAGGGCATTCGCCGCCTGCGCATTGCCCAGTGCTTCGAGTCGTCACCGACGCTGGCAGCCGACCTGCAATACTTTCGCCCCGAACAGCTCCGCGGTGGGCGTGGCTATGCAGAGGCCTTCGCCCGCACCATCGTCGATCTCGAGAGCAGCGGCATCGATCGGCACTTGGCGCTGGCTCTGAGCGTACAGCTCGCAACCCGCGATCCCGGCGCCGCCACGCGTTTGCACGATGTTGCCGTAGTCTGGGAGAGCGTGGACGCCGGCGAACGCCACATCCTCTCGAACGCCGAGTTGCTTTGCCGCGCCGCGTCCATCGTGCGCAGCAACCCTGCCGCCGCCGCAGCATTCGCCACCTGCATCACCCTGCTCACCAGTTCCCCTTCGACACCTTTATTGCGCCTTTTGGCCGCCCTGCCGGAAGCCGTCGTCGTACTGCCCGACGCACGCCCGTTACGCACGGGCACTCAGCGCTGGCGCAAGCATCTCCCAGGCGAAGTTTCCGGCGACATCGCGAGCACCGAAGCAAGTGGGACGGCAGCAAGCGAATTGGCAATCGCACAGCGTTACCTCCTCGAAGTGCCGGAGGTGCTCACCGACCCGTCCCGCCTGCGTTCGACGCGTATCGATGGCAGCATCTCCCTGGAAGAGCACGCCAGCGTCGAAGAAGAAATCGAAGCTGCACTGACGTGGATCGGCGACCAGATGCAGCGCGGCGTCGCCCTGGAGCAAATCGCCCTATTGGTTCCCGACATCGATCCCTATGCAGGATTGCTCCTCGACCGCATCGCACGCCTGGCCCTGCATTTGGGGAAGCCCCTACCCGTCCACGTTGCCGGCGGCTTATCGCTAGCCAACTCCGCATCTGGCTTGCGACTCCTCGCCGTCTTGCGCGCCTTGCAGCGCGGATTGGACGCCGAATCGACGATCCGCATTTTGCCGTGGTTACGCCATGCCACCGAAGGGGAAGCAGAGCCGCCACAGCGCCTTTCGCCCAGCAAGGCAGCGCGCCTGGTGTACGAAGCCGGTATCGTTGGCGGAGCAGCCGCCGGCGGAACCTATGAATGGGTCGAGCGCTTCACGCGCCGCCGCGAGCTTCTCCTTTGCGCAACCGCCGAACCCCAGGATTCCGCCGCAGTCGAGCACAAGCGCTCCATCGATCGTCAACAAGCGCAACGCGTCCTGAAAGACATCGATCATGTCTTGCCTGCCGTCACGGCGCTGCAAGGCCTGGCCGTCGCTGTGCAGCAGGGAGAATCTTTCTCTCAGTTGTGGCCAAGCCTGCGCGAGTTCTGCAAACGCTGGCTGCGCCTGCCTCCCGATCCGCCGAACTTACCCGCCCTGCTCGACGATAGCCTCGCCCCAATTCTCGACGACCCCATCGCCGCAAGCACACGTGGCGCGGCGGCGCTCAGCATGCTGCGCGACTCCCTGCACAGCCTACGCCGCAGCACCACTCGCTTCGGCGAGCCCTGCCTGTTCGTCGGGACGCCGGCGCACGCGGTCGGCCTCAGTTTTCATGCGGTGCGTCTATTGGGCCTCGCCGAGGGCTTGGTGCCACACACCGCGCATGATGATCCCATTCTCCCCGATGTTGCCCGGATCGCCATCGAGAACGCTGCCGTCGAACAGGGCTCCGACATCGTGTTGCCGCAACTGGCCGACAAGGTGCTCGACGAAATCCACGATGTCTTTCGCGTCATCGCCACGACTACCGAGCAGTTGAGCCTCTCCGTGCCGCGGCAATCGCTAGATCGCAGCGAACGCGAAGTCTCCGGAGTCCTCCTTGAAATTGCCACCGCGTTGGGCCGACCTGGCAACCTGGGACAGGAGGAGGGCGACGTGCCCAGTGCCGCACGCTTGCGCTCTGCCTACTTCCAGCCAGGTCATCACCTGCGACGGCAGTCGATGGAAGCACGCCCCGTATCGCCGCGTACCGCGCTTCTGTGCCTGCCGCGCCACGTGCTGCCGCTTGGAACTTCGCCGTCGTGTTCTGTTCCCGCCGACTGGACACTTCCCGGTGCCCGCTCGCTGTCGCGGTTAACGGAACTGCGGCGCTTGCAGGCGGGCAGCAAACTCGACGGCCTGGACGGAGCCGTCATCCCAGCATGGGATCGCATTTCTCCGCCTGGGCTCTCGGCCGATCGCCCGCTTTCGGCAACAGCGGTGCGCCTGCTGCTCGAGTGCCCGCACCGTTTCTTGTTCGAGCGCATCCTGTTTCTGAAGGAGCCGGCACGCCGCCCACCCACCGACACCGTCGATGCCATTACCTACGGCAACCTGTTCCATGCCGTTGCCGAGCGCTTCCTGCGACAACACGGTGCTGCCATTTGCAAGCATGATCGCGACGAAGGGTATTGGATCGAGGCAGCCCGCCAACTCGCCGCAAGTTGCTTCGACGAACGCATTGGCGACTTGCTGATACGCGGCGCCGACACCATCGAACGCGAACGCCGGCGCTTGATGAACCAAATGGAGTACTTGGTCCGCTACGAATGGCGGGCCGGCTCGCGCAACTACTACGCGAGCGAGTTGGGCTTTGGAGATCCAACACCTGTGGCTCTAGCGGTAGAGTCGGGCAACGTCTTTCTGCGCGGCGCCATTGATCGCGTAGACCAGGTGGGCCAGCGGGCGTTTCAAATCCGCGATCTCAAGACCGGACGCGTGCACGACTTCGTCGAAGATCCGGTAAACCCGACACGCGATGTGCAGATCGGTGTCTATGTTCTGATCGTCGAAGCCCTACAGCTTGCCGAAGAATCCGAAGTCAGCCTTGCGGCGTATGTGCATCCCTCCGCGACGCAGGAGGCAGACCGTGCGTTTACGGGCATCGAACTCGACGCCCTGCGCCGAGCGACACGGGCATGGCTCGATGTCGCTGCTGGCTTACTGCGAAGCGGCGTGTTCCCGCGCACCACCGACGCGCGTGATTGCACGTACTGTCCGTTCGTCCCGGTTTGCGCCGAAGGCGCTCAGCTTCAAAGCCAACACAAGCTACTCCATAGTTCCGAGGGAAGTGCCACACGGCGCTTTCTCCGCCTCAAACAGCAACGAGCACACGACACGTGAGCAACCACGACCTCACCCAACAAGCGGTGCCGCCAGATCAAGCGGCACGACAAGCTGTCGTCTTCGAGCGATCCAGCAATGTCGCTGTCATTGCCGGTGCGGGTACGGGGAAGACGCAAACAATCATTGCGCGCGCCGTGGAACTGCTGGCGCCGCACACGCCGGACGCCACACCTTTGCGCATCCAGCGCCTGGCTCTCATCACCTTCACACGCCGAGCCGCCGGCGAGTTACGCTTCCGCATCCGCGAACAATTGCTGCGTGAGCTTGAACATGCGGCCCGGAACGACGCGATCCGTGCCGATCGGTTGCGCCAGGCTCTCGGCAACCTCGACGCCGCCTTCATCGGCACTATCCACGGATTCGCCGATCGCCTGCTGCGCTTGCGGCCGGTCGAGGCGGAACTCAGCCCCGCCTACACGCTTCTCGACGACACCAGCGAGCTGGTCGGCGAAACCTTCTGGCGCCTGCGCCGCAGTGCGGAGACCGGAAGTCTACTGGCGGAGCTCGGGGCTCATTCCGACCACATAGATGCCGGCCTGGTCGGCGAAGCGGCGGAGACATTGCGTGCGGCGGCTCGTGCCGGCCTGCAATTGCAACGCGGCGAAGGACCGCAGGGACCAATCGCCTCTTTGGAGAGCATCGTCGCGCGCATGATCGAGACCAGAGATGTCGACCTCGACATCCCGCCATTGCCCGACCCGGCCCTCGAGGACGCGCGACTCGCCGTGGCCAAGCTGCAAGACCTTGCCGGACGCATGCAAGGCAAGGAGCCTGGGCATCGCCAGTTGCGGCACATGCTACGACATCTCAAGCGACTCGACTCCATCGAGGATCCGGCCGAAGCCGTGCGTGTGGTGAGTGAAGCTCTGCCACGGCGAGGTCTATTGAAGGGCCGCGACTTCAAGAACGATCCTGTCGGCTGGGCGGTTTGGAAGACCATCGATCCCGAGAACAGCGCCTCGGCTTGGATTCTCGACAAGCTCAAAGGCCCTCACCGCTGGCTAGCGGCGCGTTTTGTTCGCCTGTTCCCCGTGGTCAACGCTCTCTACGAACAAGTGAAGTCGGAGCATGCGATCGTCGATTATCTCGACCTGCTGGTGAAGCTGCGCAACCTGTTGCGCAAGGACCTTGGGGCTCGTCGGTTCTACCAGGAACTGTTCGACCACATCTTCGTCGATGAATTTCAAGACACCGATCCTCTGCAGTGCGAGATTGTCTTCTACCTCTGCGAGCAAGGGCAGGTAGCGCAGAGTTGGGATCGGGTAGAGTTGGCGGCAGGTAAGCTGACCATCGTCGGCGACCCGAAGCAGTCGATCTTTCGCTTTCGGCGCGCCGACATTGCCATGTACGGTCGCGCCATGGAGCGGCTGCACGCCAATCACGCCCTGGAGCAGAGGCTAGAGACCAATTTCCGCAGTCGTCCCAACTTGATCGACATGTTCAACCAACAGTTGGCACAGGTGCTGGGTAAATCGGGGAACACTCCCTTCGATCCGCTGACCGGGCGTGCCAACTACGAAGACTTGTCGGCGACGCCGGCCATCGCCGCGGCGGCGACGGTCGTCGACCTGCTGCCCTACGCCGACGATGCCGACGAAGGGTTGGTGGCAGGAGACGGACGGGCGATCGAGGCGAAGATGTTGGGTCGCTACGTGGCGTGGTTGCTCGCCTCGGGGCACCTGATCCGCGATCCCGATTCGGGCGGCGAACGGCCGGTGCAGTTGGGGGACATTGCCGTGATCGCCAACGTCACCACCAATCTTCCGCTGCTGCTGCGCGAGTTCGACGGCTTGGGCATCGAATACACCGCGCGCGGCGGCGCGCTGTTCCTTGGGCACCCCGTGGTGCGCCAGTACCTGCTGGCGCTGCGGGCGCTGGCCGATAGCGACGACGGCGTCGCCGAGGCGGCCCTCCTGCGACCACCTTTCTTTGCCCTCGACCTGACCGATCTCGTGGCCGCCGTAAGCAAGCGTGGCAGGGAAGAGGATGAACGCACACTGCGAGTTGGCGAAGCGCGCGAGATCATCAAGCAGCTACGCTCACGGCGACACATGCAATCGGCCGGAGCCACGGCGCGCGACGTGATCGAGCGCACGGCGCTGGGTCGGGCCGTGGCCGTCGATTGCAACGGCCAGCAAACTCTGGCGGCATTGTATGAAGTGGCAGCGGAGTTGGACCGACGCGCCGCCTTGGACGGACTCGATTACGACGCGATTACCGAGATTGTGCGAAGCTGGGCCAGCAGCCCCGTGTACATCGATGCTCCCGAACCGACAGGGTCGGGAGTGCTGCGGGTGATGACCATTCACAGTGCCAAGGGCCTGGAGTTTCCCGTGGTCATCTTATGGGACGGTTTTCAGACACTGAGCGAGCGCTCGTATCCGGGATGGCTGGTCGACCGTGAAGTCCATGCGTGGTCGTTGGGACTTGGCTCGGTGGCCGTGGAACATCCGCGCGGCGGCAACTTGGGAGAGCGTGAGAAGCAGTTCGGCGAGCAGGAATGCCGGCGCAAGTACTACGTGGCTGCCACGCGGGCACGCGACCTATTGGTTCTGCCATTACCGCTTACCAAGAGTCGATCCTTGCAGTACGCCACCTCCGTTCTCGGCAGCAACGCCAGCGGTAATGCCGTGCGCCGCTTTGCAACCTTCCGCTGCGCGTCGCCGCCACAATGGGCAAGTCAAGTGGCAGCGACGACGACGGTAGCGGCCGACAGCGCCACCGTACACGCCGACACAGCGATTCAGGATCGCGCCGAGAACGCACGCGCGGAGCTTGCACGAGCTGCAGACATTGCCACGCAAGCGATTGCCACGCCCGTTGCTGTCACCGGAGCCACCGCACGGGTGCGTATAGACGGCGAGACCGCGCATGCCGAAGAAATAGAGCGCAAGGTTGCGGGGGCGCGATTTGGAAAGGTGTTCGGCACGACCGTGCACCGTGCTCTCGAACTGGTGCTGTCGGGCGCCGTGGCACAAGTCGATGTGGCGCTCGACCTCGCAATGGCGGAAAGTGGCCTGAAAGACGATCGAGCGGAGGCGCAGGCCGACATCGAGCGTGCTCTTGCGGCCCTTCGTGCGGCGGGGCTCTCGCCCTCGGCAGACAGCCAAATCGCCACCGAGTACCCGGTCGCCCAGCAGTGGCGCGACGGGCAATTGCTCACCGGCCTCATTGATTTGCTCGTCGTTACTCCAGACCAGGTGACCGTGATCGACTTCAAGACCGACGCGGTACGCCCCGGCCCCCTCGCCACCGCCTGCCCCGAGTACCATGCGCAACTGAACCTCTACGGCGAGATGCTGCGCACGGCCTCCGTCGTCGGCGCGCGCTCCCTCCGTTGCGGTTTGTTGTTCACCGCCACCGGAGAGCTGCGCTGGAGCGACCCGTCCCTAGCGCAGACCTAAGAAGGTGGAGACGAATTCGATCCGCAACGTAGCCGCGCGGCCGTGAGGCCGTGGTGCCAGGCGGAAGCATGATCTCCATCCGATTCCACGCTCTCACGAGCGCGGCTACGTTCAGAGGTCCTGACCTCACGATGCGCAAGTACCGAGAAACGTTCGATGCTCAGGATACCGCGTGGATTCTGTGAAGATCCCGATATGGCTGAGGCTGATCTGCAACGGAGAATCAAACCATGAAGATCATGAAGCTCATGAAGAAGAACGGGCCGATGGCAGCTCTTTTCCCCGACTGCATGTCCTTCATGGTGAAACGCCTTGGGCTCATGGCTGATTCCTCGGAATCAGCCCGGAAAAAGCAGTTGGAACCACGGATGCACGCGGATAGACGCGGACTGCTTGCGAAACGGATCAAGGCCAAGAAGCACAGGGCTGTGGACGGGCGTAGCCCAAGCGTTTCTCCTTTTGCCCTAGTAGATGCTGCCTGCATCCGCGTTCATCGGCGTCCATCCGTGGTTCAATCGTTGTTTTCGGGATCAGGAATTCTGACGTTGCGTCGATGTGGTGCGCGGCAGAAGTGCGGCCTTCACATGCCTCCACGCTCTTACGAGCGCGGCTACGTTTCGCCCGATGTAGCCGCGGCCGTGAGGCCGTGGTGCCCGATGGAACCTGTACTCGGCAACCGTTCGCCGGCGCGCCTTGCCTTCCGCGAGCCCACGCTCTGGTACGAACCCCGACGGGTGCGCTTACGGCGTAACCGTGGAGGGGACGCACAGCTCCACCGGTTTGAGGACATTCACCTTGGTGGCGGCAAGTTCATCGGTAACGAATAGCGAGGTCACCGGAACAAACTTCGGCATCCCACTGCTCGTCCTGACCTTGTAGCACATCAGGTACTCGGCATGTTCCGCGGCGCCGGGTTGCCCATCCGCGAAATTGGCTGGTGCGCACAGCCGCGTCGGCTTGAGGACATCGACGGTGGTACTGACGAATTGATCCTGGATCGATGTGCCGATGATCGAGACGAACTTGGGTGTACCCCGACTCGTACGCACCGAGAAGCAGTCGAAATGGTCGATCCTAGGATCGACGGGCTGCGGAGGCTGAGTGATCAAGCTCTGCCAATGAGGAATCAAAAGACGTGACGGGCGCGCGACATCGACGCTCAGAGTGCCGAACTGGTTTGTCACCTGCTGTTTGGTCACCGACAGGAAGGGCAGCGTACCTTTGCTGGGCACGTGCTGGTAGAGCCGCAGGTGATCGAGACTTAGCGGTGCTTGCGGGGAGGTGCCGTTGACGTTGGCCGCATTGCAAATACCCACGGCGCGCGTCACGTCTGTATCGACAGAGCGATAGGCCGACTCAATGCTCAGCCCCAACTGCGGCGTGAATGGCGGGGCGCCGGACGCATTGCGTGCGGAGAAGCACAGCAAGGACTCCAACGGCGTGGTTGGCGTCTCGGTTGGGGTCGGGGTCGAAGAAGGGCTCACCGTTGCGCTCCGCGTCGTGGTCACGGTGGGCGTAACGGTGGGCGTGTAGCTCTGTGCCGGCGGGGGTGTGTTGGGCGTGGGCGAGTATGTCGGCGTGGAGGTCGGCGTGCCTGTGCTCGTCGGCGTGGTAGTACACACCGGCGGAGTCAGCGACGCCGGATGCCCGCATTGACCCGCTCCGTCGCACTGGTCCAACGTGCAGGTACTACCGTCGTCGGGGCAGGGGCTGCCATTGGGCTCGAAGATGCACAGCGTAGAACAACAATCGCCGTTTGCGGTGTTACCGTCGTCGCACTGCTCACCAACATCGAGCACGCCGTTGCCGCAGGTACAGGCCGGTGCGATCTGGGGAAGGGTCTCCGCTACCGGTACGATGGAT
>CAZGSN010000313.1:0-3435 GCA_964528465.1 uncultured Binatia bacterium (SeqCode) | reverse complement strand
AACATCAAGTGGGGCCTGCTCTACGGAATCATCTTGTGCAACGCCCGGGCCATGGGTGAGTTCGGCGCGGTCTATGTCGTTTCTGGCCACATCGCCGGCCGCACCGACACCATGCCGCTACGCGTGGACAAGCTGTTCCAGGAATACAACAACCCCGGGTCTTTCGCGCTGGCGTCGCTGCTGTCGTCACTGGCGCTGGTGACCCTGTTCCTCAAGACCGCTCTCGAATGGAAAACCCGCCACGAGCTGCGCAGTCGCCAACTGGAAATCCGACCCGACGAGACGGGAGGCACCGGTCCAGTACCGCCAGTACCGCAAACTCCTCTGCCTCCCCCCGCTTCATCATCCAAGCGTCAACCGCAACCCAGGGAGGCAACCGGCGTGGGAATCTCCGTCCAGAATGTCACTAAACGCTTCGGCGACTTCGTCGCCCTCGACAACGTTAGCCTGCAAGTGCCGCACGGCGGGCTGCTGGCACTGCTCGGTCCGTCCGGATCCGGAAAGACGACGCTGCTGCGTATCCTCGCCGGTCTCGATGTGCCGGATACGGGCTCAGTCTTCTACCAGGAGGAAGACGCCACCCATCGCTCGGCCCGCGATCGCAACGTCGGCTTCGTGTTCCAACACTACGCGCTGTTCCGGCACATGAGCGTTTTCGAGAACGTCGCTTTTGGGCTGCGCGTGCGCAAATGGCCAAAGGATAAGATTCGACAGCGGGTCCACGAGCTGCTGCGGTTGGTGCAGCTCGAGACCCTGGGGAATCAGTTGCCCGCGCAGCTTTCCGGTGGGCAGCGCCAGCGCATCGCCCTGGCACGCGCCCTGGCAGCCGAGCCGAAGGTGTTGCTGCTCGACGAACCGTTCGGTGCGCTTGACGCCAAGGTACGCAAGGAGCTGCGCCAGTGGCTGCGTAAGCTGCACGACGAAATCCATGTCACCAGCGTGTTTGTGACACACGACCAAGAAGAAGCCTTTGAAGTGGCAGACCAGGTTGTGGTGATGAGTCATGGCCGCATGGAACAGGTGGGGACTCCGCAGGAAGTCTTCGAGCACCCAGCCAATGCATTCGTCATGGACTTTCTTGGCAATGTGAACGTGTTCCACGGGCGGGTTGAAAAGGGGAGGGCACTGCTCGGTGAGCTGGAGATGGAGTATCCGGACCACCCGCACGACGAGTCACGCCAAGTGCGGGCCTATGTTCGCCCTCACGAGCTCGAGATCGACCGCATACGCTCCGATGCCAACAGCTTGGCGGCAGAAGTTGTGCGCGTCAGCTCTGCCAGCGCCTCCGTAAAGGTGGAGCTCTTGGCGGACGGCTTTGGGTTTCCGATCAACGTGGAGATTAGTCGTGAACGCCATGCAGAGTTGCATCTACGGGCCGGTGACAGCGTGTTCGTGTTTCCCAAACATATCCGCATGTTCGTCGAAGACTTCCAAATTTGAAGGAGGTGGTGATGACCATGACACAACCTATTGCTGACGCTCCGCTCGGCTCAGCCGCCACGCAGACAACCAAGGACGCTCTCGTTCTGGAACGCATCGGCGCCGCCTTGCGAGGGCTGCGGTATGGGTCCGTGACGGTGATCGTTCAGGACGGAGTCGTCGTGCAAGTCGATCGCACCGAGAAGTTACGACTCTCCACCGCGAAGCCCAGACACCTATGATTTCTCTGCTAACCATCTCGCGCGCGGTCGACCAAACATTGCACAGCGAGCCACTCACCCAACGACGGGAGGTGAAACCAACTTGCATGCCGGGACTGACTGGACAAACCAGAGGCATGGCCTTTTCCCCCGGAGTACGAGATGAAGATTAGATCAATTGGTTTTCTTCGCCGCAGCTTGCCCCTGCTTGTGGCGCTGGCACTCACCCCGACGGCCTTTGCTGACGCCTATGACAACACAACGCCGACCACAGCACAGACGGAGAAGACCTCCGAGCTGCCGGTGACCACTGCGCCTACACCTGGTACCAAGAACTACTACGTCGAGCGCCGTAGCTACGGCACAGGGCGTGAAACCGAGCCGCCACGGTACGTACGTAAGCTCAGCCAGGTTGGCAGCGAGCGTTTCAAGGACGTAACCTGGTTCGACATCGGCTTCGAGAGCCGTACGCGGTTCGAGGTTCGCGACAACGACTTTCGCCGCAGCACGTCGAAGGTCGATCTTCCGGTGCTGCTACGCCAGCGGCTTTATTTTGGCGTGAACGAAGTCTTGGACCCGTTACGCTTCTACGTCGAGTTTCAAGATTCACGGCGCGAGAACAGCATGTTTGCGCGTGATGATCGCGACAACAACGAGGTCGAGCCCATCCAGGCGGTGGCCGAACTTTACTTTAAGGATGCTCTCGGCGTGGAGCGCCCCTTGCGCTTACAGGGTGGCCGATTTGCGTTCGAGTACACCGATCGGCGCTTGATTGCACGTAACGAGTGGCGCAACACGACCAACACCTTTCAGGGCTTCCGTGCGATTCTCGGCCAACAGAAGAACGACTGGCAAGTGGACATTCTCGCCATGCAGCCTTTGGAGCGGCTCTTATCGTCTCCTGATCGGCCGCGCACGGATCAGTGGTTCCTTGCCGTCATGGGAGATTGGCGAGCCTGGTCGGACATCATCACTTTGCAGCCGTACTATATTGGTCTCGAGCAGAACCGCGACTATGACAAAGCCGCCAGCACCATGAACCGCAGCATCCACTCCGCCGCCTTGCGCGGCTACGGCGTGCTCGGCAAGAGCGGCTACGACTATGACTTCGATGTGGTCTACCAGCGCGGCAAAAACGGCACCCAACAGCATCGGGCCTTCGGGCTCACCGCCGAGCTGGGCAAATCTTGGGAGCATCGTTGGAAGCCGCGCGCTAGCGTCATGTACGGTTACGGCAGCGGCGACCGCGACCCGAACGACGGCAGCAACCAACGCTTTGAACGCTATTACGGCTTTGCTCGCCCATGGTCGAATGACGACTACTACCAGTGGGAGAACATCAGCGCTCCCAAGCTGCGTTTCGAGCTGACACCGACGAGCGCCTGGCGTTTCGATTTCGGATACAACTGGTACTGGCTCGCCAGTTCACAGGACCGTTGGAACAATGCCAACCTGCGCGACCGCAGCGGGCGCAGCGGCGACTTCATGGGCCAGGAGTTCGACGTTCGATCGCGCTACAAACTTTTCTCGCGCGTCGACACCAACCTCGGCTATGCGCACTTCGTCCCGGGTGGATTTACCCGCAAGACCAGCGGCCGTTCCGGCGGCTCGAACTTCTTCTACATCGAGATCTCCGTCTATGCTTTCGAGTAGACTGTGCAAGCAGAATCCGTCGCCGGGCAGCCGGCATTGCCCGCCAATTCGTTCCTACACCAGACGCGGGCCGAGGGCGGCCCGTCTCCAACTCAAATTCATCAATGTCTACAACCCATGGAGACGCCGCGCCCCCGCGGCG
>CAZGSN010000312.1:0-6395 GCA_964528465.1 uncultured Binatia bacterium (SeqCode) | reverse complement strand
GGCCGAGATCGGCCGCGTATCGAAGGAGGCCGAAAAAAATGGGACTAGCGCACGCAACGAAAGCCGACGCCGTCGAACGAGCCGGACGGCGAGACGTCGCCGATGACGAGGAGCGGGCCGGCATAGGTGCCATCGTAGAAGTAGCCGCCACGCAACAGCGCGCCGGGCTCACCGGTGGTGGCCGCTCCAGCCAGGCACTGAGTGTCGCCGGTAGGGCTGATGCCTACGCCCCAGGTTCCGCACGCTGTCGATCGTGGCACCCAGTCCGCTACCCACTCGTTCAGGTTGCCCACCATGTCGAAGGCACCGTCGGAAGACACGCAACTGCTGCGCGAGCCCGTGCTCGCGACGGCAAACGTGCTGAAGGTATTGCAGTCCGTCGTGCCGTTGTCCGGTCCGGGGTCCGGGGCCCCGGCTACCGCCGCTTGCCACTCCGCGTTCGACGGCAGCCGCTTGCCCGCGTTCTTGCACGCCTGTTGCGCTTGGAACCAAGTGATGTAACGCGCCGGCGTTTCTCCCGGCAAGCTCACAGCGAAGATGTCGTTGCTACAGTTCTGGCCGTTGTTGGTGCAGGGCGCGTAGTTGTCGCTCGCCGTACCCAGTTGCGTCGCGCCTCCCGCGCTCAGGTCGGCTGTCGTCACCTTGCCCGACTTCACCTTCTTCACCAGCCCAGAGCCAGCGCCCAGCGGATCGGTGATCCGCCACACCGTCGCCTCGTACTTGTCCATGCACACCGTGCCCGACACTACTGCGTCAATAGGGCACTTCTTCAGCACCTTCGCCCCCTGCGCCTGTGCTGTGGCCGCCAGCAGCAGCCCGGCGGCCACCCCTGCCATGATCCTAAATTTCTTTTGCATTACGCTCTCCTGTTCGCTGCGGATCCGTGCGATCCGGATTTGTCCACAGTAGGCCTGTACCGTCGGCAAGACGGGAACTGGAAACAACCTCTACTTCCTGGCCACGGTGGCGAAAGCCCGCCATGGGAACTGGATTCTCGCAACATCGAACCTCCTTTTCGGTTCGTGAACACGTGAGGAGACGTCATCCACTAACGTAGACCGACGACGCCTGTGGTCCCTTCTCTCCCATCTCCTCGACGAAGCGGACACCGCTGCCGACACGGAGACGGGAAAAGGCCTTGTCGAGCACGCTGTTCTCGTGAAAGTACACCTCGCGACCGTCGGCGGTTGTGATGAACCCATAGCCGTCGTTCGGAAATAGGCTGGCGACGCGACCGACCGGCGCCTCCTCGTGTACCTTCACATCGGAGCGCTGGCGGCGAACGAAATCTTCCAACTGCCGGTGCATGGCATCGAAGGCATCGCGAACGGCAACGTAGGCGTCTTCGTGCGCCTGATTCTCCGCGGGCTCGCGATTCACCACCAACTCCCCATGCGGCACCTTTAGGTCGATGCGCAAATGTACCAGCTTACCTTGGTGATGGTGTCGATGTGGAGTCTCGACGACCACGCGGCAGGAGATGATGGAGTCGTAAACGCGTTCCAAGCGCGCCAGTCGTTCGCGCACACTGGCCTCGATCGACGGCGAGGACTCCATGTTGCGGAAGGTGATCTGCAGGGGCAATTGCATCAGCCACTCCTTTCGCAGCAACCCAGGAGCAACTCCCCCGCCAAGGCGCAGACATTGCCATGCCGTCTGTGCACGACTCGGGTATGTCTCGAAATCGAGGAGTTGTACCAAGACAGTTCCGAAGCCTGGGAAACGGTGGCGGCGCACCGTGCATCTTCCGGGGGTGTGCGACAAATCTGTTGGGAGGTAAGATTCCACCATCCAGGCGCTCACGCGCGCGGCTACACGGAGCTTGCGAAGACACCGTAGCCGCGGCCGTCAGGCCGTGGATCTCGGGATGAAAGCTAACAAATATGACGCACACCCATCTTCCGGTACCTTCCGGCCGGCTGCTTGTTTCGCAGATAGGATCTGTGCTCTTGTCTTCCAGAATCAGAGACTGTCGAGAATCACAACTGGAATGACGTTACACTGGCGAGAGAGACTGTCGATCTACTGCGAACGCATGTTTCCGTTTGTTCGTCATCCCGGCGAAAGCCGGGATCGAGTATCGAAATGCCAGCATGTTTCCTTCCAGCTCGCACTGGACCCCGGCTTTTCGCCGGGGTGCCGGTATTCCACCTTACTTTTACGACAGCCTCGGAGGCCGTGGAGACGTGGTTTCGGAGAGAGTAGATAGTTTCACCAGGAGGGTCGGCGATGATCACTGTAGGTAGCAAGGCGCCCGAGTTCGCAGGTACATTGGCAGACGGCAAGCAATTGCGGCTCAAAGACTTCCGCGACCGGCGCAGCGTAATTCTCTACTTTTTTCCCAAGGACTTTACCCCTGGATGCACCAAAGAGGCGTGCGAGTTTCGCGACCGGCGCACCGAGATCGCAGGGCTCGACGCCGAGATTGTCGGCGTGAGCTTCGACACTGCAGAGAAGCACGGGAAGTTTGCCGAGGCCTACAACCTTCCTTACCCGCTCGTCAGTGACCCGGACGGCAAGATCGCCGCGGCCTACGGTGTCGCTCGGTTCGGTGGTTGGTTGCCAACCAAGAGAGTGACCTTCGTCATCGGCAAGGACGGCATCGTCAAGCACGTGGTGCACAGCGAACTCAACATCAACAAGCACATCGACGAAGCCGTAACCGCCCTGAAAACCCTGCAAGGCACTTAGTCTGGCGGCAGGCGATCACCCGCGATTCTGCTGGAGGCTGCGCGCGGCACCGATGGCGGTCGCATATTCCGCGTTGTCAGGAATGATGAACGTGTGACCGAATAGGGAGCGTGTTGCTTGCACCCGCTCAACGAAAGGTTTGACGCGTAGCAGCTTGCCGGTCAGCACAATGTCGGCGAGACCAGCACCACGCGCGGTCGATAGGCTGAGCACCACGATCACCTCACCAATCATGTTGATGAGGGCCTTGGCCTTGTCCTCGATGGTGACGTCGGAAGAGAGCTTCCCGAAGTTGCTCGCCGTGGCATCGGCCGGCAAATGACCCACCGGTCCACCGGCAATGTCGCCGACCGTCAGATCGATGCGCGACAGATTGCCTCGCAGCGCAGGCTGCTCGAGCGTTTCGATGCGCGAGACGTTGAGCAGATGTTTGGACAACCCAAGCAGTGTACCCCCGCCGACACCCGTGCCACCGGCGTGGACGATGGAGTCACCATGAACTGCCACCATGGCCGTGCCGGTGCCCAACGACACGACCAGGGCATTGTGCTTGGAAGCCAAGCTGGTACCGCCCACGCCGATTGCCGTCATCTCCGGCACTTTGTGGGCGGGAACGCCAAGCAGATCCTCCCCGAGTAGGCGTGCTCCACCGCCCGTGACGGCGAGGGCGCTCACCTCACTTAGCTTGCGACCGAGATCACAGACGAGCTTGCCGAGGGCCCCCGCCGCGGCGGCAATGGGATCGTTGGCTTCCACACTGACCACATGCACGCTGGGCTCGAGCACTACCGCGTCTGTCGTCGAGCCGCCGATATCGATGCCAACAATCATTCCCACCTCCACCTTCGCCAATCTCTGCGCACCGCTTACCGCCCTGTCGAAGCGGCTGCGTCGAGATCCATTCGGAACACCGCCACACTCGCCTTACGGCGGCGATCATAGGCGCGCCACTTGGCGCTCGGCACGTCCTTGGTGGTGACGCGCACGAAGCCGTGGCGCTCGAAAAAAGTCTGCGCGCGTTCCGCGGTCGTACACGCAAACACGTAGTCGAGCTGCTCGGCACGCGCATCGGCCACCACCTGCGCCAAGAGCTTGGCACCCACTCCCTCGCCCTTGAAGCGGGTGATTGTGTACAACCCAACGATCTCACCGGCATTGTCGGCACGATACGGTTGGCGGATCAGCGCGCAGAAACCGGCAAGGTGACGGGCACCAATGGTGGCCCCGTAACCTTCGACAATGAGCGCAGCAGTTTCCTCGGACGTGCGGGGCTTCAACAAACCTTCTCGCTGCCCACGTTCGAGGAGCTGTTCCACCTCCCCGAAATCATCGATGCCGAGACGCTGCACACGACAGTAATCCGCTTGCGTGAACAAGGTGCCGGAACCTTCGTAGGTAAACAGCTCACGAGAAACCCCAGGTACGGTGCAGAGATTCACCGAAGTGACCCCGCCCACCAAGGCCGCCCGCACCGCTTCCAGCGTGGCGCGACGGTCGGCAAGACCAGCCCATTCTGCCTGCCCGGCGCTGAGCAAAGTCTGCAGGAGATTCTCGTCCATGAACGAAAGCGGCTTGCCATCTTCGCCGCGCAATCCTCCCGCCGACTCCAGCAACACCAGCTTGTGCACGCGCAGGCGCGCGCCCAGACGTTGTGCGAGAGCATGGACGTGCCCACGCTTCTGCACCCGACAGGTTGCCACGAGCAGCGGCCGCTTGCGCAGGCGGCCCCAGATCTCCGTGACTAACCGCGAACTGGGAGCGGACTCCAGGTTGGCCCGCAGCGAAATGACAGCGGAACCGTCCATGCCCACTTCAGCAAGCCGATGGCGCAGGCGGCGCAGCACCTGCTCGCTACGGGCCGTGCTTTCCGCCGCAATCAAGAGAAGGACCCGCGTGTCGTTGGCCAGTAACTCGCGGGTGCTACGAGCAACGCGCTCATAGTCCATTGCGCTACGGAGCTGACTAGCCGAGAGGGAAAACAGCAGCGTCTTGGAACGGAACTCATCGAGATAGAACTGCTTCTCGTCGAAACGTTCGACCCCGGAGGAGGGAAAGGATTGTCGGCCGGCCATAGCGAGCGCAGCCTTTACCACATTCTCTGCGCCACTATCTCCTGATTTTGTTGCGCCGCGCACAGATTCTCGATGCGACTCGTCGTGGCAAAGGAGCTTCCGAATTCCTGATCGCGACGATTCTGAGTTGATCTAGGAAATAGGATCGATCTTCAACCTCAGAGAGCACAGAGACCCCAGAGTGGAGTCAGAAAATTCATGGTTCTTCCTCTGTGAAACAAACCCCTGGTTTCTTGTCGGCGCGCGCAAATTTGGGATGCCTTCACATCCCCCCAAAGAAGCCAACGCAGAGCCGCAAAGGTGGGAAGAGAACAAGAAGAACTGAAGAATCAACAGGTGGCAACGGAGAATGTCTTTTCAGTTTTCACCTTCTTGAACTCCTTCCTCTGTTCCCGAGCGCGTCTGCTCACGGTGCCGCTGCGGTCACGATCCAGGCGGCGCTGGGCATGATCAAGCCGCGGTCCGTGGCATAGGGAGCCAAGGCTTCGCGGATGCTGCTGCGCACCGTATCGAGGAGCTTGGGATCCGTATCGCGCAACATTTGCGCCGTTGGTCCCATCTGCAGCAGGAAGTCGACCGCCTGGTCGAGGCTTGCCCCTGCGGCGATGGCAAGGTCTTCGCGCACGGATTCAAGCTGCACGTCCTGAAAGCCGGCTGTACGCAGCAAAGCTTCCACCTTGTCGCGATCCGCAAACGCGAACGGCCCCGGCGCGTCGGGCGGTGGCGGTGGGGGCAGCACCACATGCTGTGCCGCGGCCATGAAGGGCACAAACATCCAGGGGTTTTCAGACAGTGCTTGCCAGCAGACAAAGGCCAGCTTTCCCTCTGGACGCAGATGCCGGCGGAGGTTGGCAAAGGCCACTGCCGGTTCGGCGAAGAACATGACGCCGAAGCGCGAGAAGACCACATCGAACAAGGGCGGCGGCAGCGTCGCGGTCTGTGCATCCGCATTTTGAAAACGAACATTGCTCAAGCCTGCCGCCTTGGCCCTTGCCTCCGCCCGAGCCAACATCGGCGCCGAGATGTCGACACCCATCACCGTTCCAGTTGCGCCGACACGTTGCGCCAACCCCACTGTTGTGTCCCCGCAACCGCACCCCACATCGAGCACACGCTGTCCCGCCGTAATGCCCGCGCGTTCCATGACGAGCACCCCTAGCGGTCGCAACTGTTGATCGAGCATCTCCTGCAGTTGCACCCACGTGCTCCCGCGCTCGTTCCAGTACTTGATTTGCTCCGCATTCGGTCCACTTGCTGCCATCTCTGCCATCACGAACCTCCTATGCCTCTGTGGATGACGCATCCGCACGCCACCGTCCACTCGCGTGGAGTAAAGAAATGTAAAACTTCCGACCGCCTGACCCCGATGAGCCTGCCATGATCCCAAAGCGCCGTCACCACGATGCCGATTCGAATACGCAGGGCAGTGCATTCCGGTCCCCAGAGCAGACCATCCGGAGGACGAACGGGTTGCCAATTCGTTGGTAGAGGGAGGATCATGTGCTTCATGGTGAAAGCGAGCGGGGGCAGTGTGATGCAGGCTCTCTCAAGCACATCCGGGCGTCTGATGGCACGCTACTATCATGCAGCCCTTGCAGAGCTTGGGGTTTCGCGACATTCCCCATAATCACA
>CAZGSN010000311.1:0-6699 GCA_964528465.1 uncultured Binatia bacterium (SeqCode) | reverse complement strand
CCGTAACGCTGACGCCAACTCCCACGACAAGCGCGACCATCACCACGACCTGTACGCCTACGACTACGCTGACGGCTTCTGCCACCGCGACCGCTACCGGGACGGCCACGGTCACCGAAACAGCGACTGCGACGGGTACTGTCACCGAGACTATCTCTCCGACGGCGACGGCTACCCCGACGGCTAGTTTTACCTCGACGGTGAGCCCCACGGTGTCACCCACTTCTAGTCTGACACCCACTGCCACTGCGACCACCACCACGACCCCAACGCACAGCGCAACTCTGTCACCAACGATTACCTCTTCGCCAACGGGGACCGCGACGGCGACGCTGACGGCAACGCGTACGGTGACCGCAACTGCAACGGTAACTTGGACCTTGACGGTGACGCCCACCTCTTCCGCCACTGGCACCGCGACTCACACCCATACTGTGCCGCCAACAACTACCGTAACGCCGACAGGAACCCTGACGGCAACACCCAGTGCAACGCTTACCATGCTGCCTACGGGAACGCCGACACGGACAGCCTCGGCTACGTTCAGTCCAAGCGTAAGCCCATCGCCATCGCCCAGCTTGACGCCAACCTCGAGCCTGACGCCTTCGATTACGCCGACACCAAGCGCGACGGGGACAGCCTCGCGCACTCCTACAGTTTCCCCCTCCTCTACGATGTCGAGAACGCCAACCGTTACGCCTTCCGCCACGCGGACATCTACCGCCACGCCATCCGAGCTTGGTCCCCGGATCGTCTACTTTGGTGCAGTCAATCAGGTCGGCTGCGCGCATTGCAGCAGTAGCGAGTGCATATGTAGCGGTCTGCCGAGTCCGACCCCCGAGTTCGACACCGCTGGACGACGTCGCTACCGGTACCCCCGCGACGTTCCGTTCAATATTGTAATTGAAGCGCGTCCTGGGACGAACGGCGTCAATGTGGGTACCACCCTCTTGCCGATGAACCAAGCAACTCCTCCGCACCTGCAAGTGCTGGTCGATCACGCGCTCGGCAACGGAGATGAAGCGGTCGACTGCCGCACGTCGCTCAGTGCCCGTGATTGGGGTGGCGTGCCGGCTACTTCCCCTACGAACTTTACGGGGGATCAGGCTACCGTCAACGCGATGACCGACCTTTCTTGCCGCTTCGGCGTCTTTGACTCCCAAGCCCCCTGCACGCTTGATCGCTATGGAGACCCGGGCTTTCTCAATCCGACGCCCGCCGACACCTCGGTCAAGCAATTCTGTCACTTGCTCCTAAAGTCCGACCTCTTCCCGGTGGGCGACACGATCATTGCGGCCCGCGTGCTCGATACCAGCGGCATCGCCGGCCCAACTGCCGAGATCGTTGTCCGCGTTTCCCCTTGACATCCACCCAAGTTTTTTGCTTTTCCGCTTGACTGCCCTGGTTGATTGGGGCATACGAAAGACCGCGTTTTCGCCAGAGGATTGTCCTCACTAGCAAGTTTGTAAAACGCTGTAGAAGTTGAAAGGAGGCGTGCAATGCGTGGGTTGAAGCGGATTCCTTGGCTGTCTGGCCTGGGGGCGCTCGCGTTCTTGGCGGTGTCCGGGAACATGGTGCGAGCCGAGGTAACGACAGATAAGGCAGGATCGATCTTGATTTTTCCAAAGGTGATCGCCGACGGTACGCGCGACACTTTGATCCAGATCGTCAACACAGATACCAAAATGAATCAGGTCCACTGCTTCTACGTGAATGCATCCGGGGCCTGTAACTCTAACCCGGCAATTTCGTGTCAGCTCAACGCCGACTGCATCGCCGTGTCGCAAAACCAAAACGATTTCTGTGATCGTACTTGCGATGCGCGCAATTTTGATGCGTTCCTGACTGCCGGACAGCCGACGGTATGGAGAGTCTCGACGGGCCGTTTTAGCACCCCGACCGACCCACGCTGCCAGCTCGGCCAGACCTGCGCCTGCACGGCGGGCCAGGGTGCCGCCGCCAATATGCAGTCCTGCCCGGGTACCGACCCAGGCTTGGCGACCAATTCAGCCCCTGGAATTCCCCCGGTTGTTCCGGGATTTTCCGGTGAACTGAAGTGCGTCTCCGTCGGCGGCGACTTCGTGACCCCGGCTGGCACCGACAAGCTGATCGGCACTGCGGTTCTGGAGAACCTCACCACCGGTCAGGTTAGCGAGTACAATGCCCTTGCCATCAAGGTTCCTGACGGAGCCCCTGGCCCCGGCTCGAATTCGGATCTCTTGCTCGATAACTCCGAGTACAATCGCTGCCCGAACCGCCTAATTCTCAGCCACTGGGCTGACGGCGCGACGGATCCATTCACGGGCGCCACGATCAATACTGAGTTGACCCTGGCCCCGTGCACGGAAATGCTCGAGTCTGACCCAGGTGACGGTACCCGCTCCCGCGCACTCTTTGAAGTCTACGATGAATTCGAGACCTTTGCTGGCAGTGCCGACATTACCTTCGACTGCCACCTGAATCGTCGGCTATCAGCGCTGAACTCAGTCTTTGGTACCGGCAACCTCGCTAGCCTCCTCGCTAAGACTCGCATTCGTAGCGCGAATGGGAAGATCTGCCTGACAGGCACGAACCGCGGCGCTAGCTGCACGGTTGATGCGGACTGTCCGAATGCCGCACAAACCACCGCCGGCACCTCGATGGCCTGCCGGGAATGGACAGGACTCGTCGGCGTTGCCGAAGAGTTCCACTCCCAACAAGGGCAACCGACGGGAACCGCTGCGTTCAACTTACACGTAGAAGACGGCCGTTCGAGCAACGACCTAATTGACCTGGGCCTGTAGTAGTCGCGCGCGCTGGCAACATGCATAGTAGCGTGAACGAAAGGAGATTTGCGATGTTTAAGCTTAGAAGGGCTGCTGTTCGAATCGTAGCTGCCGCCCTAGTTGGTGGTTGCATGGTGGCTGCCTCCTCCGTTTCGGCGCTCAGTACGACTGACCGCGCCGCGGGAATTCTCGTATGGCCCAAAGTCGTGGCTGATCCCAGTGGAACCTTTGGGGTCTGTGCCTCGCCGCTAGGAAAGCCTTGCTCAGTGGCTACCTCTGCCACGGACTGTCCTGGATCAAGCTGTCTTTCGCAGCGAAATGACACTTTCGTCAGCATCGACAATACCAGCTCAGTTGCGAACGGAGCCACGAAGTTGGCGCATTGTTTCTTAGTCAATGCCAACAGCCATTGTGAGAACTCCCCTTCTACAGTGTGCAACCAGTCTTCCCAGTGCGTGATCGGTCAAACCACTGGTCGCTGTGTGCCGGGATGGCAAGAAACTGACTTCAATATCCGCATCACCCCCGAGCAGCCTCTTGGGTGGTACGCGAGCGCCGGCAAAGGTTCTTTCGCGCTAGACCAAAGCGGCACATGTAGCGCTACTCCAGCGCTCACGTGCACCAGCGCCAACGACTGCCCCGCCGGACAAACGTGTAACGTAGGACAGAGCAACGTTGGTAGCCTGATCCCGCCTGTTGGTGAGGTTCCATTTCAGGGCAGCATTAAGTGCATTGAGTATGCACTTTCCAATCCCGAAGTCCCCGACCACACAGCTCTTCGCAACTCTCTGATGGGACATGCGGCCATTGTGACTCAAGCCCCTGCGACGGGCAGCCCTGTAGATGTCGCCAAGTACAACGCAGTTGGACTCGAAGCGACAGCAAACGCCGTATCTCCTACAAATACCCTGCAGATTGGTCGGTCGGCTACCGCAGTTGGCGGTGCAGCCGACCCGACTCAGGAATATGCCGCTTGCCCAAGCAATCTCATTCTGCCCCATCTTTTCGATGGTGCTAACGACCCGATCGGGTCTAACCCGAGTCCGGGCGTCAGCGGCACGGTGCGTACCGAGCTGACTCTGGTTCCTTGTGGCGACGATTTCAGCAACATCGAACCCGGTGTAGTCACTGCGCAGTTCCTGGTCTACAACGAATTCGAGCAGCGCTTCTCAGCCTCGACGAAGGTCGATTGCTACCTCGACAAGCAGCTCTCGCTGATTGATACCACCAACCCCGTTCGATCTATTTGGGCAGCGGGTGTTGCTGGTACCCTAGCCGGACAGACCCGAATCCGTGGAACGGGGAATGCCGACACTGGCCGTGGACTCCTCGGTGTTGCCAATTTCTTTGTGCGAGTTCCTGGAACCAATCCAGAGGCCAGCACCGCCTACAATCTTTCGCAGCAAGGTGAGCCGAAAGACGGTACCAAGCCCGATCTGATTATCCTCCCGTAGAGCTCAAATCGATGTTCTTTGTAGCAAACACGATTACACAGCAAACAAGGAGGAATGTCATGGGGAGCACCCAAAGGCCGGCACGCCTTAGCAGCCTCGCGCTGGCACTCGGTACCCTGGCGCTGATCAGCGGCGCGGCCTCGGCTCAGGTCAGCAGCGAGCGGCCAGGCTCAATTTTGATTTTTCCCAAGGTGGTTCGGACTGCAAATTTGGATACCAGAATCCAGATCAGCAACACCTACGCCATGATCAACAACGTCCGCTGCTTCTACATCGACGCTCGGACTGGCGATAGCTCGCAGCCTTTGTGTACGCACACGGATTTCGAACTCCGTCTGACCAAACAACAGCCAACTCAGTGGATGGCTGGCGCTGGCCGGCCCGTCCGTAACAGCGATCTCTTTGGTTCTCAGAATGCCGGTTTGGATCCTGGTGCAATTCCACCCCTATCAGAAGGTTTTACGGGGACGCTGGTTTGCGCAGAGGTCGGTGCCGATGGTCTTCCAACCGGGCTGAGTAAGCTGACCGGTTCAGCTACCATCATCGACTCCACTGGCGATGAAAGCAGGTACAACGCGATCGCCGTACCTGCAAACGGCGCGGTCGGCAAAGACAACGATCTCGATTTGGGCACGGAGTACGCGGCCTGTCCCGCACAGACCCAGATTAATCTAGCGGCGGTCGGAGGCGAGGATCCTATTCTCGGCACTAACTCCAGCCAAATAGCGATTCTTACGCTGGTTCCCTGCCGACTCGATATCGAAGGCGGAGCAGCCACTTCGGGAGTGGCCACCTTCAACGCATATAACGAGTTCGAGCAGTCGCTCAGTGGTAGCATCAGCTACTCGTGCCTTGCGAACATTGACCTCTCGACACTGGCTCAAGTACGAGCAACGAGTGCGGGTGGGCAGCTTAGCACGCCCTTTGGCTACATGGCCCTCAGTGCCAATCCACCAGCCATTGGTGTTCTAACAACGGTTCATACAAGTGCCGCGGGTGACGTATCGACCGCCAGTCGTAATCTTCATGCCGCCGGTACCGGGTCGAACACGCGGATCAGTATTGCCGAGTGATGGACGTGGTTAAAGCCATGCGAAATATCCACGGCCACGATCCGCTAACAAAGAAGACCCGCGGAGGGAGAAACGGTATGTACGTACGTGCAAAATCCGCGATTGCCGCAACAGCCGCGGCAGCGCTTGTCTTAACCGCTTGGGCGGTACCTAACCAGACGCTGGCGGCCAGCGTCAGCTCAGATGCGCCTGCTGCGCTAATCATCGCTCCGAAGATCCAGGTTGATGACACCGGCGCACTTTTTGGGGCAATAACCGACACTACGATTCAGATAACAAACACAGACCCGACCAACCCACGTTCGCTTCATTGCTTTTACGTGAATGCGACCCGTCACTGCGCCATCAGCGGAGTTCCATGTACCCGTAGCGCGGACTGTGTTACGACGCCGACTCAAGTTGGCGACTACTGCGACAACCCGCCGTGGACGGCTAATAACTTTACTTTGACCTTAACTGCGAACCAAACGATTGGGTGGAACGCGAGCACTGGCATTGTAGTTCCCAATCCAGGGACAGGCTCAGTCCAGCCGGTAAGCGAAAATCCGTTTTTAGGCGAGTTGAAGTGCGTGGAGATGACCGATGAGTCGACCGCCGCGTTGCCGCTCAACTCAAACGATCTTATTGGTAATATTTCCATTCAGCGGCGCAACCAAGCGGGTACCGTCACCGATGCGCGCTCCTACAATGCGATTGGTGTTCAGTCGGAAGTCGACAACAACGGGCCGCAGAATGACTTAGTGTTGTGTCTCGGTGGCACGCCCAACTCCACGGAGTGCCCCGTCCCAACTGCAAACACTACGAGCGAGTACGCTGCTTGCCCGCGGTCTTTGTGGATGAACCTTTTCTTTGATGGTGCCGTCGGCGGTGCCGGTCCATCTAGGACTAACAGCCTGACCCTAGTTCCTTGCTCGGAAAACTTCGTTGATCCAGACGAGCAGGTTACAACGACGGTCCAGTTCCTAGTGTACAATGAGTTCGAGCAACGCTTTTCCACGAAGACCACTTTGGATTGCTACGCGGATACGCCGCTTGCGTTCATCGATTCGCGAATCAATGGAGCAAACTCCATTTTCACGATCGGTATTCAAGGTACAGTCGGGGGCCAGGCCTTGATTCGCCCAGTCGTAGGGTCAGAAACCGATGCGGGCCACGGTATCCTGGGGATTGGAGAGCAAGCTCTCTTAACGTTAGGAAGCGCGGACGCGTCGCGATCTGCGTTTAATCTGAATTACAGTGGGGCGAATCCTCAGGGCGACATTGTTCGCTTCGTTATTCCCTGATCACGTTTCGCTAATTGCGGGAGAAGGGCTGATCGGATTCCGATCGGCCCTTTTTTTTTGATAGGAATTGCGCTGCGGGCGGTGTAGGTAGGTCCCGGCTGATCAGGAAAAGAGGCTTGAAGCA
>CAZGSN010000310.1:0-12571 GCA_964528465.1 uncultured Binatia bacterium (SeqCode) | reverse complement strand
CGAGGGCGGCCCCTCTCCAACTCAGATTCATCAATGTTTACGAGCAATGGAGACGCCGCGCCCCCGCGGCGCATCAGCCGGATTGCCCGCCCAAGCGATTTGGCGTGCAAAGCCCCCGGAGGGTTCTAATCGATTAGCCGGTGGTTGTGCGCAGCGATACCACGGGAATCTAGGTGGCTCTCTTGTTTCGCACCCCGGTAGGGGTGCCAGCACGTTCCGCAACGAACGGCCCTTCGCCTGCCGGCACCCCTGCCGGGGTGCGGAGTCCGTCCCAATTGACCGGCGGTATCGGCCTACGGCCTCAACCACCGGCCAAATTGCTGACATCCCTTCGGGATGACGGAAGCCGACAAACCGACCTGGCCAACTGGTTGGCGAACTTGCGGGGAGCGGCGCTTAGGGGCACAAGTTCTTCGTGCGTATTCCCACATCGACTCCTCTGCTGCTCCGCAACGGCACTTTGTTGTGCGACGGGCATCTGCGCGAGGATGTCGATATCCTCATCAAGGACGGCGCCATCGCGCGGATTGGCACCGACCTGGCGGTAGACGCTGCCAAGGAAATCAATGTACGTGGTCACCTGGTGGTGCCGGGTTTCGTGGATCTCCACATTCACGGTGTCGCCGGGCTCTTGTGCGAGAGTGCCGACCCAGTGGCCGTCCGCACCCTTTCCGAGAGGCTGCCGAGCTATGGGGTTACCGGCTTCTTGCCAACGCTCGCCGCGCTCCCGGCAGACATCCTGCGCGCAGCGGTGGCGACGATTGCTTCGCAACGTGGGCAAGAACCCGGGGCACGCATTCTCGGGATTCATCTCGAAGGTCCCTTCCTCAATCCCGCTGCGGCAGGAGCCCAGCGTCGCGATTGGATGCGGCAACCGGATATTGGCGAGCTAGAGGCGCTACAGGCACTGGCGGGCGGTAGTATTCGTTTACTCACCTTAGCCCCAGAGCTACCCGGGGCTTTGGACCTCATTGCCGCCGCGCGCCGGCTCGGCATCACGGTGTCGTTGGGCCACAGCCACGCAACTGCCGAACAAATGCAAGCCGCTGTTGCCGCCGGTGCTACGCATGTGACCCACCTCTTCAATGCCATGCGCGGGCTGCACCACCGCGAGCCGGGGCCGATCGGTGTGGCTTTGAGCGAAGACGCTCTGTCGGTGGAACTGATTTGTGATGGGCATCACGTCTCGCCCGTTGCCATCCAACTCGCCTGGCGCTGCAAGCCTCCCCGCAAGGTGGTGGCGGTCACCGATGCCGTGGCGCTCGCCGCAGCGGAGGGCAGCTACAACCTATTTGGCGTGGATTGCATCGTTGCCGCAGGAGCAATTCGTCTGGCCGGTAGCGACACTCTCGCCGGCAGTTGCCTCAGCCTCGACCAGGCTGTGCGCAACTTGCACGCATGGCTCCCCGCCTTGCCGACGGAGGCACTGCTCGCTTGTGCGTCGACGAATGCTGCTGCAGTGATCGGGCTTGAGCCCACGACCACACTAGCGGCAGGCAACCTCGCCGATCTGGTGATCCTGGATACCGGCCTCACCGTCGTCGGCACCATCGGTTGTGGGCGTATTCTGCACTGGCGCGGGGAAATCCCGTCAGACTAGACCGTGTACTTTGGCGAATGGGTCCCAGCTTGCATCACGGTGCCATTCGTACTCGGTCGCCGTCGCCAGCATGTTGCTCACCTCCTCGCCGTTGAGCTTGGCGATGACGGCGAGGGCCATGTCCATCCCAGCCGAAACCCCCGAGGAAGTGAAGAACTTGCCGTCCTCCACCCAGCGAGCCTCCTTGATCCAGGTGACCTTTGGCCCTGTCGACTCGACCCACGGAAACATCATCTTGTTGGTGGTCGCCCGCTTGCCGTCGAGCACCCCGGCATGAGCGAACAACGCCGTGCCGGTGCACACGGTCATGGCGATTTCTGCTTTGGCGACGCGCTCGCCCAGCCAACGGATGATGACCGGGTTATCGATTTCGGTTCGTGTGCCGATGCCGCCCGGGACCAAGAGGAGGTCGAGCGGCGGGCAATCGGCGAAGCCGTACGCGGCTAGGGCGCTGGGACCTTGCGCGCTCGCGACCGGCCCCGCCTTTTCCGCAACCAGATGGACATCGACGGCACCGGGAAGATTCCCAAACATCTCAAGCGGCCCGAACACGTCGAGCAGCTCGAAGCCGGGGTAAAGGATCGCG
Source organism: uncultured Binatia bacterium (SeqCode) (assembly GCA_964528465.1). Lineage (GTDB taxonomy): Bacteria > Desulfobacterota > Binatia > HRBIN30 > HRBIN30 > CAZGSN01. Next base: position 10,385 of record CAZGSN010000310.1, on the reverse strand, counting down.
CCGAGAGTTTTCACGCGTGGTTCTGTCATTCGAGGTTTCTCCTTCCAGAGGTTGAGGGGGAAGGGACAGCATCCATGCTTCCTGCTGCACCCGCCGAGGCTGAAATCGCTTGCGATAGTCGTGCGGAAGAATTCCGAGGTGGCGATGAAAGGTACGCCGCATCTGCTCGCCGCAGGCAAACCCGCAGCGCGAGGAAACCTCTTCGAGGCCCAGCGCAGTATCCTCGAGAAGACGGCGGGCGGCATCAATGCGTGCTTTCTCGACGAACTTGGCCGGTGTCACCCCCAGCTCTTTCAGAAACACGCGCGCGAAATTGCGCGGGCTCATGCCTGCGCGCGCGGCCAAGGCCTCCACCGTGAGATTCTCGTCGAGGTGCTCCAGCATCCAATCGGGCAAGTCGCCAAGCATGCCGCGAGCCGGTGTTTGTGCAGCGAGATGGCCGCTGAACTGAGACTGCCCTCCAGGGCGCTTGAGAAAAACCACCAAGCGGCGTGCCACGGCGAGGGCCAAGGCATGACCAAGATCCTCCTCGACCAGGGCCAGGGCCAGATCGATGCCTGCGGTTACACCAGCCGAGGTGTAGACCTTACCGTCGCGCACGAAGATGGCATCGGGTTCCACGGTAATGCTCGGATAGCCGGCGAGCAGAGACACCACCGACCAGTGCGTTGTCGCCCGGCATCCATCCAACAATCCGGCCTGAGCCAAGAGGAAAGCGCCACTGCATACCGAGGCCAGGCGCCGCACGCGAGCAGCCCTTCGCCGCAACCAGTTGAGAAGGGTCGTGTCGCACGCAGCCTCATGCACCTCGCCGCCGGCCACGATCAACGTGTCGATCCTGGAAGCCGTCGTGAGGTAGGAGTCCTGCGCCAAGATCGTGAGCCCCGAGCTGGTGGAGATTGGGCCAGCATGGTGTGCCAGGACCCGAACGTCGTAGGGCGGCGGCGCCGTGGGATGCGCCTGCGCCCAGCTCCAGTTGGCCATTGCAAAAACTTCCAACGGCCCGGTCAAGTCGAGCGATTGGATGCCGTCGTAGATGACGAACGCGACAGGGCGCGTGCTGCGTGCGGGCATGCAGGAATCCTAGGCTGGAGCTCGCGTGTCCTCAATGACAAACAGCAAGCAATTTCTGCCATAAGGGTTCGCGGCTTCGAACGGATGGGAGCTGTCCGTGACCTCCGAGGGTGTACTTGACTCAGGTGGAGCACCAGTCTTTTCCGTGGAAGGTCGTGGCAGGGACAAGAACTGGTGAGACCGGCGCCTACGTTAGCCAACGGCCGTATGAGAACTGTCGACCAAATTGATCCAGAGCGAGTTGCGTCGGAGATACGGCGCTTCTTTGCCATTGCATTCGGCGCCACGGCAGTCCTCCATGGCAGCATCGTTGCGTTCGGACTTCCCTTCTCTCTGTCGCTGAGTTCGCCCGTTCTCCTGTTGTATCTCTTGGGGATTGCAACGCCCGCGGCAGCCGCCGTTGGGTTGCAGACTTCTCCCACTATCGGGCCGTTCCTTCGGAGCGCGCTCGCCCCCGCACCCCTCGCCCTCTGCGGTCTAGCGTCCGTTGCCCAGGCCGCCGTGCTCGCGAGTGTGACCCTCATCGCCTATGCCACCGGTCGTTCTGAGGTCCCGCAGTGGTCGGTGGCTAGCGACTTCGTGCTTCTTGCAGTCGGTCAAATCTGGGTCGTCATTGGTGAGGAACTCGGTTGGCGGGGATACGCGCTCCCCCGTCTCTTGAAGTTTCACTCCCCCCGTGTGGCTACCTTGCTTCTCGCCTGCGGCTGGGGCGTTTGGCATGCGCCAATGTTCTTCGTGGTTGGGTCGCTTCAGGCACGCGAGCCGATTTGGCTCTTTGCCGCGGCAGTGTTCGCATGGTCGAGCATGCATACGGCGCTCCACCTACGGACCCGGCCAAGCATCGTCCCGAACCTAGTGTTTCATGCGTTTGCGAACATGACACTGAATCTAATGGTAGTGCCTCCCTCCGCGTGGAGTACTCTGGCCATGGCGTATGCGAGTGTGGGAGTACTTGTGTGGCTTCGACTAGGCAAGACGTCGTTGGCGACGATTTGACCTACCAGCCTCAGTTCGACGCTTGGCCCCCAATCAAGGCTCGCGGCGGATGCGCAGCTCACCCACGACGCAGCTCCGCCACCTTCTGCGCCAGCAGCAGCTTCATGAGCGACTGGTACGGCACGTCGCGATCCTTTGCCAGCACGCGCAGTTCCTGCAGCAGCCCCCGCGGTAGCCGCAGGGTAACCGACTTGGTGGGGCGCTCGACGTCAGGATCGAACTCAAGCGCAACGCCCGGCTTAGCCCAGTCGACAACCCCGGTGCTGTCGTGAGTGAGCCAGTACTCGGCGATCTCCGCCTCATTCCGCTTTTGCTTCTTGGTTCTCATAGGCCTTACGCTCCTCTCGGCTCATCGGTCGCGACGAGATGATGCGAACCCGATTCTTTCGGATGGTAAAGGAAACAAAAAGGCGTCGTCCCCCTGCAGTCGTTCCCAAGGCGACGTACCTCTGCTCCGTGTCGGAATGAAGCGGATCTACCTGGACGATCGGATGAGCGAGCAGCGCCTCCTCCGCCTCCGCTGCGGCTACACCGTGCTTCCTTTCCGACTTCTGCCTGTTGGCTTCGTCCCATTCAAAGCCGAGCAGACCACGGATCACGAGTCTCATTGCCGCCAAAGTAGCGGCCCCAACGTATTGTCTCAATATGTACAGAGAGTTCGCGCATGGGCAGCCACGAATCGCAGAGATCGCTGTCGTTAGGATCGACGCTCGCGTAAGTTGGCAGCATGGACATTCACGGCTTTGATGCGGAAGCGGCACGCGAGTTCGCGAGTCGCTGGTTGCCGGCGTGGACGGGGAACCGTCCGCAACTGCTGGCGTCGTTCTACAGCGAAGATGCAATCTACTGTGACCCGGCGATTCCTTCGGGGGTGCGCGGACGCGCCGCATTGACCGCCTATTTCACCAAGCTGCTGGCGCGTAACCCGCAATGGGTGTGGACTCACCGTGGCTCGATTCCCATGCAGGACGGCTTCCTCAACCTGTGGCACGCTTCCATCCCCACGCCTGCCACCGTCATCGAAGTCGATGGCGTGTGCACGGTGCAACTGCGCGACGGGCTGATTTATCGCAACGAGGTGTACTTCGATCGCAGCACCCTCTTGCAAGCTCTCACATAATCCCGATGCCAGTTAGTTAAGGAACCTCTGCACGTCGGTTTGTCCCCCAGCCCCGGCGCACGGTCTATGCGGCCGTGTTCGATCACCGTCACATCTCGCCCTGGGCCGGAGGTGGGACGGGGACGTCGATGGGGTTGCAGGGCTCGCTGTCACCGTTGGGCAGCTCGTGCGGGCCATCGGCGTCACAGATGCCGTTGCAGAAGTTCTCCACCTTGCCGCCCGTTTGCAGGAAGGCCGCGATCTGCTCCCTGGCTGCGGGAATGATGGCCTGTCGCCTGTGCGGGTCGCAGCGATTGGGCTCGGCCTGCAAGTTGGCGAGTGGAGGAATAAACGGAGCGTGCGCGGGGTTGTCGAGGTCGAAGCCACCAGTGTCGTACATCACCAGCGCCGACGACAGCGGTCCCGGCCGATCGGGAATCTGCTCCAAACTGGCTTGCAAGGAGCCTATCAGGCTCGGCAAGCCGAGCGTTCGCGCCGCGACTTCCGTGCCTTGATTGCTCACCACCGGATCGAGGAAGGCAGCGGTCATGAGCACATTCTTGACATTGCTTCCCGGGAGAGGGTTGCCGGTGATGTGGGTGGCGTAGCCGGCCGACTCACCCCGCACCCAGACCTCGTGCAGAATGCCAAACAGCAATGCCTGCTGCATCGGGTCGGTGATCCCACCAAGCTTGATCACATTCTCGAAAGGTACAAACGGTAGGGCGCGCTGCAGCAAAAGGGAAAAATTGATAGCTGGCACGATGACATCGACATTCACTACGTCCGGCGAGAGTGCCGCAAACATCAAACCCATGATGCCACCGAGACTGCCGCCGAGGTAAAAATGCTCCTCCTGCGGGCCAGCAAAGGCGCCTTCTCCCGACGGCAAGCGGAAGGCGGGATGCTGGTGGAAAAATCCCTGCCGCATCATGCGCGCCAGTACCAAGGTGTTGAGTTGCCCTTGGCGCAAGCGGTCGGGCATGGCGGGGAAATTCTGCAACTGCAGAATTACCCGGCCGACAAAGGTTCGCGCCAAGTCGCCGCCGGCAACATCCGGGCTCGACAAACCCCACCAATCGGTAGCACCGGCAATCAGAGGAAAACCTCCATTCGTGACCGAGCTGAGCGACTGCACGAAGCCACGACCATTACCGAACAAGCCGTGCCCCAACACGACGGACTGTGCGGGAGTGCCGCCCTCGGCCAACGCGGTACACGGAATGGCAATGGTGAAGGGCGGGTTGGTGAATCCGTCTTGTACGGGCGTGCCATCGGCGCCGACATTGAGGAGGGTTGGCGTGCTCGGATTGGCCACCGGATCCCCCTTCAAGAAGAGAGGCACCTGGTAGGTGCCTTCGATGACGCGCCAAGCCGCCGTACCCGGCTGACTGCAATCGTTCTCGGCCACATTGTCGACGGCAAAGGTCGCCGCTTGCTGCTGTTCGAGCCAAGCAAAGCTCTGATCGCGCATGGACAGCATCTGCTCGGTGAGGCTGCTGTCGCTGGCCACCACAAAGTCGAAGGCGAGAAGCAACGAGCCGCGGGCGACGCCGGCAGCTTGCAGCTTCTCGAAGACATCGGCAAATTGGGCGCGGCGGTTCTCGATAGCCGCAATGCTGGTCGGACGCTCATCGCGCAACGCCGCGAAAGCGGGCTCGGCGGTGATCGCCGCGCCGTCACTGCTGACGAGCTGACGTACCGCGACAATGTAGCGGTGGCCTGGAGTCAAGCTCTTGCCGGGGCGCAGAAACAGGGTGCGCCGCGCCGGACTGCTGGCACGGAGATCGTTCTCGACAAAATGAAGAATACGTTCTCCTGTGCCCGCATCGAGCAACACGGTCGGGCTGTCTGCTTGCAGAGAACGACCATCGGTACTCCGCGTCGCCGGCAACAAGCGCGGCGCGTTGGAGCGCTCGATATCGACGCCGGCCGGGAAGCTCATGAGAATCTGCACGGTCGGGCTGAAGCCGTCATTGTAATTGTACGGCTCGACCGGAATCGGCCGATTGTTCTGCTTGGGCATGCCAGTGAGCGGGAGCTTCAGGCGAAACCCTGTCGGCGTATCGGCACTGTCCAAGAATCGCGAAGAAGGGAATGGCAGGAGACACTCCGCGTTGTTCAGAACCTCGCATTCGTCGGGTCGGTCGAGAGCAATGGCCTCGAACTGCCGCGTTGTCGTCAGCGCTTGGCCACCCAATGCCCGTGCCGTTGCCGTGAGCGTGTGGGAGCCGACAGCCACAGCGCTGGCCGTGCCGCGAGCTTCACTGCCCGTGACGGTCATGGGCACGGCAACCCCCTCGATGTGCACAGCCAGCGAGCCAGCAGCAATTCCATCCGGAAGGGTCAGGACAATGTTGGTATCGCCCGCCAAGGCAAGCTGCTCCGGCACCGGCTGAAGGAAGCGAAACAAGTCGGCAGGAATCTCGGTTGCCGTAGCGGTAGCCGAGGGTGTGAGGGATGGCGGGATGGGAGTTTGAGTGGCCGTGCTTGTCCGCGTCGGTGTCGACGAGGGAGTATGCGTAACCGTGCTGGTCGCGGTTGGCGTCGAAGAAGAGCCACCTCCGCCGCAAGCACTGATCCACGCCATCGACAACACAAGAGCGTAGCGGCGAGTTCCGGGAATGCGTGACATGAACGTCTCCTTCTTCTTCATCGATTAGCCCGATCCGAAACAAAGAACTTCACCACAGAGGCACCAAGAACACAAAGGTCATCCTTTGAGAGACCCTGGCCAGGGCGTGCGTCATACTTGTTGGCTTTCATCCGAGATCCACGGCCTCACGGCCGCGGCTACTGTGTCTTCGCCAGCTCCGTGTAGCCGTGCGCGTGAGCGCGTGGATGGTGGAAGTTTGCCTCCCAACGAATTTGTCGCACATCCCCCTGGCCAGCGATGTTCTGGGTATCAAACAGGTCGGGGTCGGAATCGGCATCGGAATCGAGACAGGTTGAAAGACACCGCGTGCAACGGGATCGCCTCCTGGCGGCCGCTCCGAGCTAGCGACAGGCCTGCTCATAGAGTGCCGAAAGCTTGGCCTTGAGATCGGCATCCGTGAGACCCGGCATGGCCGGGCGCAACTGGGTCAACTGCTCGCACGCCTCCTTCTTCTTGCCGACAGCTTGGGTGAGGCGTGCCACCTCGTATTTGCCTTCGTACCAGAGCAGGTCGCCACCACGGGCGTTCTTGGTAATTGTTTCCCAGAGTGCCAAAGCGTCGGCGGGGCGCTGCTCCCCTTCGGCCAGCCGCGCCAACCCACGCAGAGCTGGGATCAGGGTTGGATTCGCCTGTAGGGCTTCTTGATAAAGGGAAGCGGCTTTCTTCGGGTCGCCGCTGTTCTCATAGAGCTTGGCCAAGGTGAGCTTGGTGCGCATGCCGGTTTCGGCATCCCCTACCACCAACTCGTAGAGGGCCAGCGCCGCTTGCTCGGCTGCGGCGTAGGCGCCCGGCCCGTCGCTATTCTTGCGATTGGCCCCAGCACGAATGAAAGCTCCAGCTAGCTCTTCGATGGTCTTGGCATCGTTGTTTGCCTTCAGGAGTGCCCCGTTGGTTTGTACTTCGTGTGTTGCCTCCTGGAAGCGGCCAAGATGGAGGCAGGCAGTCAGACGCAGCTTGGCAACTTGGGGGAAGAGGTCGGACAAATCCGTGTGCGAGTTTTCGAACCCATCGAGCTGACGGAAGACGACAGTGTAGTCGGGTTGTGCCTGCAGGGTTTCGAACGCAGCCTTGAGGATGGCCCACTTGCCGCGCAGTTGCGCCAGCGGGACACTGCCATCCTTGCTCGGCTGCTTTTCATAGGCGGCTGCCAGATCCGGGAAGCGAGCCAGGGCCGCGGCAATCTCACTCATGAGCTGACTGCGTTGTGCCGGCACTGCTCCGGCGCCGAGCTGTTGCAGTAGCTCGAAGCGGCATTGCAGGGTGGCAAAGTCGGCGCGCAGTGCGAAGGCAGTATCCCCTTTCACTTTGGCATAGGCGTCGACAGCCTCGGAGAATTTGCGCTGCCGTTGCAAGAGCTCGCCCAAGCGAAAAGCACCCTCGAAGGCAGACTTGTGCTCCGAATGTCCGGCGAAGGCGCGCACGGCAGCTTCGTATGCCTCCGGTGATACGGCACTCGCATCCTTGGCGACCAGGGCCTCCACAGCTTTGAAGCGCAGATAATCCGCGTCGGGGATATAGCCGGCGTTGTCGTCGCGTGGCGTGGCATCGAGCAAGGCCACGGCTTCGTTGAGCTGTCCCGCTTGGAACTTGCCCACCGCCAGGTAGTACCGCGCCTCGCCACGGTAGGCTTGCAGGTCGGGTTCGCTGCTGTTGGCGACCGCTTCCAGGAGTGGTGTTGCTTGCTTGGTATCGCCCTTCTGCAGCAGCATCCTGGCCAACTGCCACTTGGCTACGGCACTACTCGCGCCGGCCGCTAGTTGCTCGGGATTGTCGACGCTCGCCAGCAAGGCGGAGACGCGTTCTTCCCACGCGCCACCCGCACGGCGCAACTGCTCCATCAACGCCATGGCTTGCTGGCGTGCGCGCGCCGCATCGGCAGGGGCTTGTTTCTTGGCCGCATCGAGCAGTGCCCGCGTACGCAGGTAGCGCACGACATTGGCCTCGGCGCCACTGGCTCCGGCGAGCAACTGCTCGGAAAGCGTCACCGCCTCGGTTGCACGGCCGTTGCGGACATAGCCGTCCAGCAAAGCAAGACGCGCCTTGGCACGGCGTTCCGCCGACGCCTGAGCATCGTTCATGACCGCCTTAAGGTCCTGTTGCGCGCTGTCGATGTCCCCCAGCTCGAGGGCACACAGCCCGCGCCCGAGCTGACTTTCGACCATGAGATCGCTGCGGCGTTCGCCACTGGTGAACTCGGAGAAACCCTTCTGCGCCTCCTCCAACAGTTCCTTGCGCTTCTGGCCTTCGTAGAAGCGACCGCCGTAGTAGTGGAGCCAGTTCAAATAGTAGAGCGCCTGCGAACCCGTAATCCGCGCCGTCTTGAAGTCGGGCGTCTCGTAGAGCGCTTCGAGGTCGCCATCCTCTTCCATGATCTTCTGCTCGAGCTTCTCCATGGCCCCGCTGCTGGCGTCGTAGATTGCGGTCAGCGGTTCTTTCAGCGCCTCGATGGCACTGCGCAGCCCATCGCCTTCGCGCTTCTCGCTTGCCGCTGCCGCAGCCTTGTCGCACAACTCGATGAGCTGCAGCACGCCTTTGCCGACCCGCTCCGTGGCGGCGCGCTGGGCCGCGGTGTCGAAACGACCGCTGCTCTTCAGAGCGGCAATCTCACCTACCACTTGGCGCCCAAGAGTGCGGAGTTCTCCGACCGACTGGGCACGAGCAGAGATAGGCAGCAGGCTCAGAAGTGCTAGCAAGACCCAATGGGTCCTATAGGTCCTATAGGTCATATGGCAGTCCGCCCACCTTCAATTCAGCTCTTTGAGGAACTTGGCCATCTCCACCTTCCAGCGTTGGCCAAAGGTAAGCTCAATGACGCTGCGGATCAGAGCCTTGTCCTGTTCCAGCGTCACCAGTTCGCCGCCACCTTCCTTGGCAATGTCGCCAAACGACTTGGCGACTTCTTTGTAAAACTCCGGCAGCGGTGAGGCCTGATACGGCTCCTTGCCGTGCAGCGATTGCCACAGCAGGCGATCGAAGATGTCGTGCTGGCGTTTGGTCACGTCGATGGTGCTGATGTAGCCACCGCCCTTGCGCCACTTGCGCGCCAGGCTCTGCACATCCGCAACATCCCACTCGTGCGGCGGCGAGCTACCGACCAGGATGATGATGCGCCGCGACTGCTTGCGCCACTTGAGTTCACCCATCGCCGCTTCGAGAGCTTCCTTCACCGCCTCCTCGTAGTCGCCACCACCGCCCGAAGAGAGATTGCCGATGAACTCTTGCAGCTTGGCAGTGTTGAAGCTCAGGTCGCTCCAGCGCACGACATAGTCATCCCCTTGATCGCGATAGGCGACGATGCCGATACGAGCGGTCGGCACCATGCGATGGATGGCGCCCACCAAGGCTTTGAACTTCTGCTTCACCTCGGTGATGACGAACTGCATGCTGTCGGTGGTGTCGATGACTAGAACGACATCCAAGCCAACCTTGCGTAACCCGCCGATGTAGTCGCCAAAACCGCCGCCGAGACCACCCAAGCCGCCAACTCCCCCTTGTCCGCCGCCACCAAAGGACAGGGCCGAGATATCTTCCGTTGACGGTTGTGCACCGATCTTCGGGCCAATACCGCCGAGACGCGGCAGATCCGCCGCACGCACGCCCTGCACGACAGGCCCACTCGGAGCCGAAGCCTTCTGCGGTATGGCCTTCACGGGCTTGAGCACTCCAGCCAGCTCCTGCAGCGACGGCTGCCCGTCGGCGGGCAGCTAGGGGACATCGGCGTTGGTCATGTCGTCGACCTTCACCTTGATCTCTTGCACCTTCTGGATCACGGTCAAGGTAATCGTCGCGAACATGAAGAGAAGAACCACGTGGGCCAGCGTCGACAAAGCAAACCAGCGCAGCGTGCCGCTACGGTTGGGGGCCCACGGATCAAAGCGCGGCGGCGGTGTGGCTTGCGGTTCCGACATGAAGGGAGTGCAGCGCTAGTTGGCGACCCGTCGATCGGCAGCGATGGCGATCGACGTCGCCCCGGCCTTCTGTGCCAGCGATAGGATCTTCACCGCATCTCCGAACAAGACCTCGCGGTCTCCTTCCAAAACGACGGGGATGTCCGGCTTCGCGGTCACCAACCCACGCAGAGTGTTCTCTAGTTCTTCGTAGGCCGTGAGCGTGCTGTTTACGTAGATGTCATGGGTCGGGGTTACCGTGATGGTGATTTCCCGCGGGGCGTTTTGCGTGGAGTCTACTTCCGGAAGGCTGATCTTGGCGCCCGATTCGACCATCGCCGCGCTGGTCACCATGAAGATGATGAGGAGGACAAGGAAGATGTCCGTCAGCGGCGTGATGTTGATCTCGGAAACGATCGGCGAGCGCCCTTTATGCCGAACGCCGATGGCCATGTCCCTGCCTCCCGAGATGGATGGAATCGAGAACCCGGTTGGAGCTGATGGTGAGGGCCGCATCGATACGCTCGATGCGGGTTTGGAAGTAGTTGTAGAAGATGACCGCAATGATGGCGACGCCAAGGCCTAGCGCTGTCGCGATCAGCGCTTCCGAGATGCCGGCAGCCACTACCGAGAAACCGCCGCTACCCATCATGGCCATATTGTGGAAGGCCTT
>CAZGSN010000309.1:0-3050 GCA_964528465.1 uncultured Binatia bacterium (SeqCode) | reverse complement strand
GCGCTTCAGATCGGCCACTGCTTCCCCAGCTTCTGCAATTTTTTCGGCAAGTCGCGAATGATGCTGAGGACCTCCTGAAGTGCTTGCAGCGAGTAGAAGACCTCCTTCTGATCAGGCGACGTCGGGAGCCCCCTCACGTTGATGATTTGTTGGCGGGTGGCATCTACGCCCCACCGCCCATGAACGAGCTGATTCCTGGTGATTCGAACCGAATGCGCTAGTGCTAACCATTGAGAGTAGCCTGAATATGCGTCGGTGCCCTTCTTGAGTCTTTCGCCAACTAGTCCTTTTAGAAACTCGAGCTTCTTATGAAAAGTGTAGTCTGCCAATTCGCTTGTCAGCGCATCGAGTTTTCTGCCCTCGCCGGTCCACACAAGAAACAGGCCCAGCGCAACCTCTAGTCGAGAGAAATCGAAAAGCATTCGTCCAAGAATTGAGCTTGCCGCCTCCTCAAGTTCAGTCGCCGACATCTTCGCCCCTGCGGCGGTGGTGTTCTTCATGGCGCTCTAACGAGCCTGTAGAAAAACCCGTTTCCAGTTCGACATGATGGCGATCATGCCGCAAGCGGGAAGCGAGCGTCGATAGGCAGCGACTGCAGTGGAGTCGCGGAGCGGTGAATAGCGCCGTTCGTTGCACGCGCAGCGGGGTGCTTGCGCAGGGTCTCGCAACAACCTTTCGTCGTTCGTTTCATCGTCCGTATCCGTGGTTCGCGAGTTTCTCGATGTTGTGCACCAGGCAGAAGAGCTTCCACTGACCGTCGACCTTGTGTCGGCCGCGCAGCGTGAAACGATCGAGCCCCTTGTTGTGCCGGAGATTGGCGAACACCGGTTCGACAGTGGCGAAGCGCCGCGCGATCATCTGGCGGCCCAGAGCGCTGTCGATGCGCCGCTTCATCCGCTCGGCCGCGCTCTCGGCGGTGGTGTCGTGCCGCCCGAGGAAGATCGCCACCTGGCGCACCTTGGTCTTGTGGGGATGGCGCAGGCATTGGGCGCGCAGGGGGCAGTGAAGACAATCGCGCTGGGCACCGGTGAACTTCACCGCCTTCAGGCCGTTGATGTTGCAGTTGCCCCCGTTGCGATAGAGCCGCTTGCCCGCCGGGCAGCGGCAGTGCGAGAGGTCCTTGGCAGGGGTGAAGTCCTGCGGGCCGAACAGGCGCGCCTTGTCCGGCCTCGGGTTCTTGTCCCAGAGCGCATCGGGCTTGTCGGTGTGTCGCTCGCGACCCGCGTAGCGCGGATCGCGCTGCCGGTGGCCGTTGTCGGCGAGGAAGGCGGTGAGGCCGCGGGTCTCCATCTGCGCGCAATTGGCCTTGCTGTGATAGCCCGCGTCGGCGGTGAGCACGGTGGTGGGCGAAGCCATCGGCGCGAGCGCCGCCACCATCGGATCGAGCAACGCCTGCTCCGAGCCCGTGCCGTGGGCTTGGGCCTCGAGGATGATCTGGTGGGCTTCATCGACCGCGGCCACGCCGCAGTAGCCCTGGATCACGCCCTTGTCGGTGGCCATCTTGGCGGACTCGTTGTCGGTGCGGTTGGAAAGCCGCGTGCTGCCCTTGCTGCCCGCCCGATCCTCGGGGTGCTCCGCGAGCCAGCGGCGAATCTGCGCTGCTTCGCGGGTAAGCCGATCGATGTGCTGGGCTTCGCGTACCCGCTCGGCTTCATCGGATGCGCCTTTGTCGGCGTCCTGGGCGCGGTGGCGCTCGATCATGCCCTCAACGGCCCGTTCCATCTTGGTCGCTTCGCGCAGGAAATCGGCACGCCGGCCGCTCCTGGCCTTGGCGGCGTTGGCCGGCAGCTTCACTCCGTCGATGGCGAACATCTGCCGACCGATCAGGCCCTGTCGGTCACAGATCAGTAGCACTTGGGTGAAGAGCTTCGCGATCTCGGCGCTGCGCTCGCTCACGAAGGCAGCCAGCGTGGTGAAGTTCGGAGCCGCATCGCCGGACACGGCCATGAACAGCACGTTGGTGCGGCAGGCCGCTTCGATCGCGCGCGAGCTGACCAGCCCTCGGGAATAGGCCAGCAGTACGACCTTTAGGAGCAGTCCCGGCGCGTACGCGGGCGCTCCGGCCTCGTCGTTGCGGTAGCGCGCATCGAAGGCCGTCAGATCGAGTTCGTGATCGATCAGGTGGCACAGCGCGTACTCGAATGAGCCGGGCAACACCTGGCGGGAGAAGTCCACGGGAATGAGCTTGGGACTCATGTCGATGGATCTGTAGCGGGCCATCGGGGCGTCTCCTTCGCAGGCAATGCGATTGAGCGCGATGATGAACAGCGAGCCGGTCACCCGCAAGGGGGTGATGGGGGTTTTTCTACAGCTTCAACGCTGGAGCTAAGCGGACAGATCAATCGCGAAGCGATTGATCTGTCCGCTTGAGCGAGTAGTTAGGCACATAGTAGCCCCCGAAGGAAGGAGCTGAGCTCCCATTGCTTCTCCGGATCCTGTTGCTGACTCGATACAACAACATACAGACCACTACCAATTCGCCGAATCTCTTCACAGTGCGGCCCGAGAATGCTCGCTACAGACTGCGGGCTCTTTGCGAAAGCCTCTTCGACCAAAGAATCATCCCAGTAGTTCAGAAGACGAACGAAGGGAATAAGTGGCAATGGACGCTGCCCGCTCCGGTCAAGGAATGGCTGCTCTGACCCCAAGTACGCTGAGTAGGCGCAGAAAGAGATGATGTAGCTAGGCAACACCTCGTGAGCCAGTGCGCGAAAAGCCTCGACAGAGACTTTCTTGGCATTGAAGTCGAGATTGAAGATATCTCGGCCCTCGTAAACCTCAGAACGAAGCGAATAGCTGACGTTGCTAAACACAACAGGTGAGCCAAAGCTCCTAGTGAGCGAGCACGAGGCCGACAGTCCAGAGCCGAGACTTGGTGCTTCAGGAATTGGCTTCTGATGTAAACCGAATGGAGAAACTTGCTGCTCGAGCGCAAGCATAAATCCTCGATGCTTCTGTGCAATCGATGATTGCGCATCCGGTCGCGATAAGAGTTGGGCCGTGTAGCGCATTTCCCTGTGCCTAACGAACGAGCTGAGAGGCGCGCGACG
>CAZGSN010000308.1:0-2684 GCA_964528465.1 uncultured Binatia bacterium (SeqCode) | reverse complement strand
CCTTGGCGTCGCGCAGGATACGCCCGAAGCTTGTCGGGTTGTCCACGCATTCGGTGAGAATCGAGACAACCGCCTTGGCTTTTTGATGCGCGCGGATCAGACCACGGAAAGTTTCGGGGCGAAGAAACGGCAGATCGCCATAGATGAGAAGAAGATCGCCGTCGAAGTTCGCAAGCGCCGAGGCTGCCATGCGCGTTGCGTGACCGGTCCCCCGTTGCTCCTTCTGCAAGGCGAAGCGCGTGGCAAATGGGGCGCAGGCTTGGCGGACCTGATCAGCTTGGTAGCCAACGACGACGACGATGGGATCGACGCCGATCTTGCGCAGTGCACTGAGGGGATAGGCAATCAGCGGCTTGCCGCCGAGGCAGTGCAGAACCTTGGCCTGATCCGACTTCATGCGTGTCCCCAAGCCGGCAGCAAGGACAATGGCGCCCACGGGTGTCTTCTTCATAGGCCGCGCAAACTACCGTCCCTGCGCGACTCGGGCAACGTGCGATCCGCAGATCCGGCGTCAGCACCGGATCTGCCCGGTGAGCTGGTTCGTTGGTGCGGGGTTCGCGAGCACCGGGGTCGCAGACACGGGCACAGCCGCGGGAATCTCAGGATGGGCGGTCCAGCGAAGACCAGTGCGGATTCTGCGCCCTATGCTGCCAGGGAGAGGATTCTCAACGCCTTGCCCCTCACCAAGATCGAGCGCCGTCATCGCATGGCCGTGGCACGGCGTCGAGGCATGATGACGGCGCCTACATCCTTTGAGGGGAGTCTGTCGTGTGTCGGTGCAGCGCTTTACCGCAACCAGCGAGGTTTGCTAAGAGCGGCGACCGGAAAAGGAGCTTGGGGATGCCAACAGTGTATTTTGTGAAACAGGGTGTGGCAGTGGAGTGTGCGGTCGGCACCAACTTGCGCCGGCTGGCGCTGGACAGTGGCATCGAGCTGTACTCGTTTCCCAACAACATCGTGAACTGCCTCGGCAATGGCTTGTGCGGTACGTGCAAGGTCAAAGTCGACAACCCCAATGCCGTTTCGGCGCGTACCCGGTCCGACGAAAACAAGTGCGGTTGGCAGGGTGCCGAGTATCGACTTTCCTGTCAAACCAAAGTGCTTGCCGATGTGCGCGTGATTACCAACCCGCGCACCAAGCTGGGTTGGATGGATCATCCGACGTATCAGTGGTTGCAGAATTTGGACTGAGGGCTGGTGTCCGTCGGCAGGCTGGGATTGGTGCGCGCCAACATTAGTTTGCGGAACCCCCGAGAGCCGAGCTTGAAGGCTTTCGATGTGGATGCGTTGGTAGAGACTGGCTCTCTTCACCTGTGTGTCCCTGAGCACGTTGCGTTGCAACTCGGGCTCGAAGAACTTGAAAAACGTGAGGTAACGACCGCCGACGGGACGCGGCATTTGTGCGCGTACGTAGGGCCGGTTGAAGTGCACTTCGAGAACCGTGGCTGTTACACCGGCGCGCTTGTCTTGGGGGATGAGGTACTCCTTGGTGCCGTGCCAATGGAAGATTTGGACCTAGTAGTCTCACCTTCTCTGCGCACGGTTACCGTCAACCCGCAGAGCCCTAACATCGCATCTTCGGTCGCCAAGCTCGTGTCCTAGACTCCGCGGTTCGGTCCGACCGTACGTGCATGTAGCGTCTTACGGCTCGTAGAGTTCGACGAAGACCGTGCGCCCGCCTTGGATCTTGCGAATCACCAGCCAGTCGCCCTTGTAGGCCTTGTGGTCGTAGGGCCCGAGGCTCATGTGGGTGCGTGGTCCGCCGTTTACTGCCGGCAGCAGCCGTACTTTCTCCAGGCCTTCTTTCAGTCCTTGCGGGGTCAATAGATTGGCGCGCGCAATGCCCTCGGCCAGAAGGCGCGCGGTGTCGTAGCTGAGTGCTGTCACGGTGTGATCGCGACGCTTGCCCAGCTTACGGGCGATGGCATCGAACACGGGCTGCAGGCGAGGATTGTCCTCACACATCTGATCGATGCCATGCCAGCCTTCGAGGGCGGCCATCCATTCTGGTTTCGCGTAGCAGAACTGAAAGGCGGTGGTCATGATGCGCGGCGGGTCCCAGCCCAGTTCGCGAAACATAGGCCCCATCAGGATGGTGGGATAGCCGTAACCGAGGTAGGCCAAGCAGTCGGGGTTTTGCTCGCGTAACTTGCGTAGCGTGTCTTGGAGGTCATCGGGAATCTGTGAGGTGTAGGCTTCGGCAAGAATGTCGAGCCGCTCTTTGGCGGCGTAGTATCGGAAGTTCGAAGCGTACTCGACGCCGCCGGGACTGATCTCGTGGATCATGGCGACGCGCTGGTAGCCGCAGCGTCGGACCCAGCGTGCCATCATGGCAGCTTCCTCCCCCAGACCGCCATTTCCCAAGTTGAAGCAATAGTCTCCGAAGTAGCGATCGGTGCCCGTCCACGTGATGGCCGGCACGCCGCTGCGGTTGATGACAGGTGCAAGTGCCAGCGAGTTGTCCGTAATCAAAGGGCCGATGACGCACAGCACCCCTTGTCGCACGAGGTCCAGATAGCCATCGATGCTGTTCTTGGCCTCGAGCCTGGGGAGCCCGATGGCTTCTTTCACCACGAGTTCGACCGGGCGTAACAAGAGGCGCGAATCGTAGGCCTCATCGAAGGCGAAGCGCAGGGTGGAGAGGAAGTCCTCCTTCGTTCCCATGTCGAGGTCGATGAGGACGC
>CAZGSN010000307.1:0-10321 GCA_964528465.1 uncultured Binatia bacterium (SeqCode) | reverse complement strand
TGTGCGTGGGTGTGTTGGTAATCGTCGGCGTGTGTGTCGGGGTATTGGTAACCGTCGGCGTGCGGGTTGGCGTGTTGGTCACCGTCGGCGTAAGGGTAGGCGTGTTGGTAATCGTCGGGGTTTGGGTTGGCGTACTCGTTGGGGTCGGTGTCGGGAAGTTTTCGAAGTAGAAGCCAAGATTGACTCGGTTGACGTCGCGATCCGTGACATCCGTCGTCTTGCTCGGATCGAATACTGTCGGGCAGGAGCCCGCGCTTGGTGTGGTTGGGGACAGCGCCGCTTGCACCTGCACCGTTGCGGTGAACGATGTCACCCCAGACGAGAGTTGGAACAAGAGATCAATGTCGCTGTTCGAGTTGTCCGCCGGCGCCCCTCCCGTCGACACGACCGTTGCCGTCCCGCCCGTCACCGAGGTCATCGTCAAAACGAGGCGCGTGTTGATCGCGGGGGTAGTGCCGGTGATGAGGTTACGAACAGTGCTGGTGCCGGTGTAGACAATCGGCCCCGCACCAGTGCCGACCTTGAATTGGTCGGTTCCCGCAACCGGGCCTGCCGTGCCTACTTCTTTCACGCCGTTCACCGAAGCGTCGTTGCGCAACCCGTAATAGAGCTTCTGGAAAGAGCTGGCGTTCAGCCCGGTGCAGGATACCGTCGCACCGGCCGTCAAGCACGCCGTGCCGACGACGCTGCAACTCCCGGTAACGCCACCGCTACCGGCGTAGGTGGGTCCGCCATGCGTGATGAGCGCCGCAGCGTTCGAGGACAGAAACAGCGGAACAAGCACCGCAAGAATTGCGTTTTTCTTCATCGACAGCCTCCGCTGGGAGCACTTTTCCTGTCTCATCACAGGGGTCCCCGGGCATTACTCTTCGGATTCATCCGGCTTCGAACCTTCGAACTAGCCATGTTGGACTCCTGTCCCAATTGCGCCCGAGCGTACGCCGGCCACGACTCAGCCTCCCTCGCCGCCGACCACATTCCCGGACAGAGAAGCAATACCGGGACTAAAGCCCCTATTGCAAGGAGTATCTTCCCTCCCTCGGGGCTCCCATCGAGCGCTTCTGCGTAAGGCCGCTCCCGTTGGTCGCCGGACGGGGTGTTCGCCAGACTCGACTCATGCGCGACAAGTTCCTTCCCACCAAGTGCCCTAGGGAACCCTGCAAGAGTCCGTGCAAGTCGCCTCCCTGCGGGGTCGGGGTCGCTATCGGAATCGGTATCGATCTCATTCCACGCGGTCTCTCCCCCCCTTTTGTCGCGTCCGATTCCGACCCCGATTCCGATTCCGACCCCGATCTGATCACAGGGCTACTTGTGCAGAGGTTCCCTAGCGGGGGAATTTCGTTAGCGCCCAGCACGGCCGGCGAAGGGAATCCTCCTCCTGGCGATCCCGCCGACCTCTGCGGAATCTGTCAGGCCACCGGAGTCCCCGCCTGCAGATGCCGTTCCTCTACCTGTGAGAACAGCGCCAGGGCGAGCGTGCCGACGCCGAACACCAGCAGCGCCGTCTGTCCGCCCTGCCAGTCGATGACCCATCCGGCTAGCGGGTTGACCACCGCCACGGCCAGCGTGCGCAGCATCGATATCGTAGAAAGGACAGTGGCACGTTGCTCGGATGGAATATGCTCGTTCATATACCCCAGGAACAACACCGGCCGCGACAATCCTACCGCCGCCGCCAGCACCACGGCAGCAACCACCGCAATGGGGCTGCCAGCAAACGCGAGCCCGATGTAGGCAATACCCGGCAGCACCGCGCTCACGACGAGATAGTGCCGCCTACCACCGCTCCATTCCTCGACCCTCTCCATGTTGCTGAGCACCAGAATCTGCCCGACACACATGGCGGCATGCACGACTCCAAAGAAAGGCAGCGGTATGCCCACGCGCTCGAGCTGCGGCTGGTACATCCAAATGATCAGCCAGGCCAAGGCCGCCGATCCGATCATGTCGAGCGCCAGCACCCGCAACGTGGCATGTGCGGCAAAATAGCGCACGCCACCGCGTAACAGCTCCGTATAGGAACGGGAACTCCGGGTCGTGCCGTCGCTACGCGGCTCTTTCAAGGTCAAAGCCAGACAGCCGCAGGCCACCGCCGGCACGGCTCCCAGCAGCATTGGGGCACGCAGCCCGAGCGCAGCGGCGATTCCGCCGCCGAGCAAGGCGCCGGAGATGATGCCGGCGAGCTTGAAGGACTCGAGCCGTGCGAACACACGCTTGGCTTGGTCGCGCTGGCCAAGCTCATCGAGCGTATCGTAAACCAAGGCTTCGTCAGCACCCGACATCAGCGTAAACGACATGGCTAGAATCAGCTCCGCCAGCAAGAACACTTCGAACCGGGGCACGCTGGCGTAGGTCAGATACCCCAACGCCGCGACGAACCCGCCGAGCGCCAGGGATATTTTGCGCCCAAAGCGATCGGCAATGGTCCCCGTGGGAACCTCGAGGAGAAAGTTGCAGAACATGAACCAAGCGTTGAGCGTGAAGATCTGCGTAAAGCTGATACCTCCCCAATCGCGAACAAACGGCACCAGCACCGACGAGAAAAAGTGCATCCAGAAAAGCAGGCGTATGGCCTGCATCTTCCAGAGATTGTGTCGCAGCAACGGCGTCAGCGCGGAAATCATGAGGGGGCGTGGCTATCGCAAATGACGCCTGGAACACAACATCGGCTCCACGAGCGTTGCGACGGTGGCCTGGACCCCAGATCCGGAGCTAACGCCCACCGTGTAACAATCCGTTCGTTTCTTGTCGGCGCGCGCAAATGTGGATGCCTTCCCATTCCTCTTCCCATTCTCCAAGAAGGCAACGCAGAGTCGCAAAGGCGGGAAGAGAGCAAGAAGGACTGAAGAATCAACAGGAGGCAACGGAGAAAACAGAGAGTGTCTTTTCGGTTTCTTGAAGTCCTTCCTCTGTTCCCTCCGTTGCCTCCTGTTCAATTTCTTATGTTGGTTCCGGCCAACGGCCGGGTTGGGTCTTCGCTGGACGAATTATCCTGAACCACGCACGGTTACCCCTGGACTGCGCGTATGATCTAGAAAACGCAGCACCCCGCACCGGCGCACCGACGAACCGGCGCACCGTGCACCGTGCATTGTCTCAGGCGCGGAAATCTGGCAGCCCTGGTGCATGTTCACCGGTATCATCGAAGAAGTCGGCGAAGTCCTGGAAGCACATGCGGGCTTGCTGTGGATTCGCACCCGCCACATCTTGAGTGATTCGAAGCTCGGCGACTCTATCGCCATCAACGGCGTCGATCTTACGGTCGCCGAGATGAACGGCGATTCCTTCTCGGCCAACGTCATGCCGGAAACCTACCGGCGCTCCAACCTAGGGGAGCTGCAGCGTGGGGACCACGTCAATCTCGAACGCTCCGTACGCCCCAGCGATCGGCTCAGTGGCCACATTGTGCGCGGGGTCGTGGAAGGCACCGGCATCATTCACTCGTTCACGCCCGAAGGTGACGCAGTGATTGCGCGCATCACCACACCTTCTGAGTTGCTGCGCTACATGGTCGTGAAAGGACCTGTCGCCATCGATGGCGCCAGCCTGACCATCATCGACAAGACGGCGGACAGCTTTGCCGTGTCGCTCGTTCAATACACGCAGGATCACATCACGTTGCTGCGCAAACAGCCGGGACAATCCGTAAACCTCGAGACCGACATCCTAGCCCGTTACGTCGAAGCCCTACTGCCGCCACCGCCGACCGCCTCATGACGTGGCACTGCGGCCCGCAGCGCTACACGCACCACACCCGCAGTGCAGGCAACTTCCGCGCGCCCAAGGTTGAACCTTTCGGCAGCGTGCGCGGGCGTGCGTGACCGATGATCGCACGCGTCCTCGTCCTGCCCTCGAGTGGCGATACCGGTCCGCTCGACTATGCCATCGCCGAGGATTGCCTCGATCAGATACAGCCCGGAGTTCGGGTTCTGGTGCCTCTCGGGTCTCGCCGCGTCATCGGCATTGTCCTCGAGGTTGCCAACGAATCCACACATCCAAATCTCAAACCCTTGGCAGCGGTCCTCGACAAAGAGCCCATGCTCGATGCGGCGTTGCTGAAGCTGTGCCACTGGATGGCCGATTACTATCTCGCCTCGGTCGGCGACGCGGTCACCACCGCACTGCCCGGCAGCATGCGCATTCGCGTCGAGCGCGTCGCCTACGCGAGGAACGGCAGTAGCGAGGTCGATGCCAACGGTAAGCCTCTCAAACCCGCGGCCCAGGAGCTGTTGACCCACCTACAACGGGAAGGCTCCGTGCCTCTGCCCGAGCTACGCCATCAGTATGGAACCTCCGCCGATGCGATCCTCACTTTACTGCGTCGTCGAGGTCTCCTTGAGATGCGCGACGAAGTGCGCAACGCCACCGCGCGTACGAGAATCGAACGCTTCTACCGTGTAGCCCAGCAGTTGGAGCACGAGGCTCTGCGCGCCTTGCAGCAGCGCCGGCCAGCTCAGTTCGCCCTCTACTCCTACTTGCGCCAGCATCCCTTATTGCGCGCTCCGTTGCGCGAGCTCGACATCAGTTTTGGAAACGCGGCCGCCAAGCTGCGTGAGCTGGTGAAAGCTGGGCTGGTAGAGGTCATCAGCGAAGAGGTGTATCGCCCGCATCTGCCCGACACCTTGCCGCAAGATCGCATCGTCGACCTTGCCGGCTCACAAGAGGCCGCCGCCAAAACCATTACGGAGGCAATCGACGCGGGGCGCTTTCAACCTGCCTTGTTGTGGGGTGTGACCGGGAGCGGCAAGACCGAGGTGTATTTGCAAGCCATCGCCTCGGCGCTACGCCGGCAACGCAATAGTCTGGTCTTGGTTCCGGAAATCTCACTTACCCACCAGGTAGTCGAACGGGTGCGAGCCCGCTTCGGCAATCGAGTGGCCGTCTTGCACAGTGGCCTCAGCGACGGCGAACGCTGGGACGAGTGGCGCAAGATCGCGCGCGGCGAGGTGGAAATCGTTGTTGGCGCCCGCTCGGCGGTGTTCGCTCCCCTGCCGCGACTGGGGCTCATCGTGGTCGACGAAGAGCACGACTCCTCTTACAAGCAGGACGATGGCTTGCACTACAATGGTCGCGATGTGGCCATCATGCGCGCCAAATTCAGCGGCTGCCCGATTGTGCTGGGTTCGGCCACGCCGGCAATGGAGAGTTACTACAACGCTCGCTGCGGCCGCTACCAACTACTCGAACTCCCAGAACGCGTGGAGGCACGCCCACTCCCCGAGATTTCCATTGTCGATCTGCGCCGGGCTTCGAAGGTTGGGAAGAGTATCCTGGTATCCTCGCAACTCATTGCGGCGCTACGCGGCAACCTCGCTGCCCATGGTCAGAGCCTGCTGTTCCTGAATCGGCGCGGCTACGCCAACTTCTTGCAGTGCGTGCAGTGCGGAGAGACGCTGCCCTGCCCCAACTGCAGCGTAACTCTCACGCTGCACCAGCGCTGGCAGGCCCTGCGCTGCCATCACTGCGACCATACGATTCCCGTGCCTCAGAATTGTCCGGCCTGCGGCGGATCGAGTCTGGGCACCTGGGGTGCCGGCACCGAACAGGTAGAGGCGGCGATGCATCAGTTGGTGCCCGGCGCCCGTGTGGCACGCATGGACCGTGACACCACTGCCCGCAAAGGATCGCTGCAAAAGCTCATTGGTGCCTGGCAGGCCGGCGACTACGACATCCTGGTCGGCACGCAAATGATCACCAAGGGCCATGACGTACACGACGTTACACTGGTCGGAGTCCTGCTCGCAGATCAATCGCTGAACTTCCCCGACTTTCGCGCCGCGGAGCGAACCTTTCAGCTCATCACCCAAGTGGCGGGGCGTGCCGGACGCGGCGATCGGCGCGGGCGAGTCATCGTGCAGACCCTGCAACCGGAGCACGTCAGCCTGTCTTGCGCTCAGAATCACGACTTCCGCCACTTTGCCGATATCGAACTCGCCGCTCGCCGCGACCTGGGATATCCGCCCTTCTCACGTTTGGTGAAGATCTGTTGCGAAGGAGAGCGGGCACCAGACACCGAGAAGATCGCGCGGGCCGCTGCTGCGGCCGCGCAGCCAAGTGCGGGGGTGCAAGTGCTCGGACCGACTCCGGCCCCGATCGAGCGCATCCGCGGGCGCTTCCGCTGGCAGTTCCTGCTACGCGCCAGCAGCAGCGCCGCCGTGCGCAACGCGGCGCGACGTGCCCGCGAGGCGGTGCGCAAGCAAGCCCGCAGCGCCGAGGTGCGCGTCCTCGTCGACGTGGATCCGTACAGCATGTTGTGAGCGCGACAGGAGGCGCATTTCTTTGCGGAAGCCGAGGGCCAAGGCCGGCTAAGGAACCTCTAAGTTACAACTCGTTCGTTTCTTGTCGGCGCGCGCAAATGTGGATGTCTTTCCATTCCCCAAGAAGCCAACGCAGAGCCGCAAAAGCGGGAAGAGAGCAAGAAGAACGGAAGAATCAACAGGAGGCAACGGAGAAAATAGAGAGGGTCTTTTCAGTTTCTTGAAGTCCTTCCTCTGTTCCCTCTGTTGCCTCCTGTTCAATTTCTTATTTTAATTCCGGCCAACGGCCGGGCTGGGCAAATCCATGCAACTCCCCGGTCCTGCGGGGTCGGGGTCTCTATCGGAGTCGCCATCAATCCCATTTTGCGCGTTATCGCCCAACCTGTGTCGCGGTCGATTCCGATGCCGATTGCGACCCCGATCTGGTTGCCGGGCTACTTGTGCAGAGACCCTAAGGGCTTGTGCTAACTCACCGGCTACAGCGTCCGACGACCGTCCGGCACGCCCAATTTCGGGAAGCGGCACCCCGCACCGGCGCACCGGCAGGCCAGGGGTTTCGGGGCAAGCTGCTTTTGGCTATACCGGCGCGTCCTTAAGGAGACCCCATGGCGCGTATCACCGTTGAAGATTGTCTGGATCACATTCCCAACCGTTTTGAGTTGGTGTTGGTAGCCGCCAAGCGGGCCAAGCAACTTCTGAAGGGAGCCCGCCCCTTGGTTGCCACCGGCAACAAGGAAGTCGTAGCGGCGTTACGCGAGGTGGGCGAAGGCAAGGTAGGCATTCGCTACCCGGAGGAAGCCGAAGAGTAGAAGGGGTTTCCGGCGGGTAATCGAGGCGGGACAAGACCGCGGCCCGCCGTTGCGCAGTGGCTAACACAGATCTTTACAAGGCTCTCGGAGTTGGGCGCGAAGCCAGCGCCGAGGACATCAAGAAAGCCTACCGTAAGCTGGCGCGCCGGCATCACCCGGACGTCAACCCCGGCAACAAGGAAGCGGAGGCCCGCTTCAAGGATATATCGCACGCCTACGACGTTCTCTCCGATCCGGAGAAGCGCAAGCTCTACGACGAGTTCGGGCAGGACGGGCTGCAACCAGGCTTCGATGCCAACCAAGCGCGTGCCTACCAGCAATGGACTTCGCAAGGCGGCGCTAGTGCGGGCCAGGGGTACGGGCGCTTCCATAATTTGGATGACATCTTCGGCGGCATGTTTGGCGGCACTGCGGGTCCGCAGGCGGGAGCCGACGCGGAAACCTCTTTGGAGATCGGCTTGCTCGACGCCGTGCGCGGTTATTCGACGCAGATCACCATGGAGCATCCGGTCACCTGCGTTACCTGCCAGGGCAGCGGTGATGACTTGTCGTCCGCCACCGTGTGTCCCGAATGCCAAGGTGCCGGACATGTGAAAGTAGGGCGCGGCCCGGTCGCCATGATGCGCAGTTGCCCGCGCTGCGCAGGAGCTGGCCGGACTTCCAGCCGTGCATGCTCTACCTGCCGGGGCTCCGGGCAGCGTGGCGAACGCGAAACGTTGAATGTGCGGATCCCGGCAGGAGTCGACACGGGATCGCGCGTACGCGTTGCTGGGAAGGGCGGCCCTGGTCGCAGTGGTGGCCCGCCGGGAGATCTCTACATCGTTGTCCGAGTGCGCGAACATCCCCTCATCGAGCGCCGCGGTGACGACCTATACATGGATGTGCCAGTTACGGTAGGCGAAGCCTTGCAGGGTGGCTCAATCACTGTGCCGACGCCGGATGGACCGATCAAACTCAAGGTGGCGCCCGGAAGCCAGAGCGGCAAGCGCATGCGTGTGCGTGGCCGCGGCGTCACTCCTTTGCGTGGCGGCGAGCGTGGCGATTTCTACATCCGGCTGTTGGTGCAAGTCCCCGAGCCGAGCCCGGCACTGGAAGAAGCAGTGGCCAAGCTGGAAGCGGCTTACGCCGGCGACGTGCGAGCCAATCTGCGGATTTGACACGGCCCTGGGAGTTTCGATGCATCGCTACGTTCGCTTCGAAGACGCGCTGTTGCAGCTCCAGATCGACGCCGCATTTGTCGAATCACTCGCCGCAGAGGAACTAATCGAGATTAAGCACAGCGCCGAAAACGAGCTGGTGCTCTCTGCTGCCGACGTCGATCGCATCCGCGTTGCCATCTTGCTTACTCGTGAACTCGACGTGAACATCGCCGGCGTCGAGGTCATCGTCCACATGCGCGAGGCAATGCTCGAGATGCAGCGCCAGTTCGGGGATGTTCTGGAGGCCGTCGTCGAAGAAGTGCGCAAGCGCTCTGCCCGCTGAGTATTCCCCGCGTTGGCCCCTGAACCCCACTAGCGAACCTACGCCCAAGTAGCCCTGCAACCAGATCGGGGTCGGAATCGGTATCGGCATCGGGGTCGGCTGTGACACAGGTTGGGAGACACCGCGTGAAATGTACGATACCGACTCCGATAGCGACCCCGACCCCGTAGGGAAGGCGACTTGCCGGGCTTGCGAAGAGGTTCCCTAGCTACGGCCGGCGTTCGCCTCTATGCCCGAACGCCAACCCTGCACCGGCGAACCGGCGCACCGGACACCTCCAGATCCGGCGCCGAGCCGGATCTGGAGCAAGCCACCTCGCTTGCCGGGTCGTCAGGAAGCCGATACAGTTTCGCCGTATAAGCCAATGGTTGCAGATCCAGACGAGGACGATCGCGTAGAACCCGTACAGGAGGAGCTTGAACCGGAAGGGGAAGAGGTCACTCCCGAGGCGGCGGCTGCGCTCGAAGAAGAGGAAGATCGGCGCTCCGACGCTCTGGTTCGCTACGACCCGCTGCAACGCTACTTGGCGGAGATCCGTCGCTATCCCCTGCTTTCGCGCGAAGAGGAACACGTCTTGGCCGTGCGCTATCAGGAGACGCAGGACGTCGATGCCGCGTACGGCTTGGTCACTGCCAATCTGCGTCTGGTGGTGATGATCGCGCGCAAATATCAGTTCGCCTTCCGCAACCTCCTCGATCTGATCCAAGAAGGAAACATGGGGCTCA
The DNA here is from genome assembly GCA_964528465.1 of uncultured Binatia bacterium (SeqCode). Lineage (GTDB taxonomy): Bacteria > Desulfobacterota > Binatia > HRBIN30 > HRBIN30 > CAZGSN01. Next base: position 1,048 of record CAZGSN010000307.1, on the reverse strand, counting down.
TGGAGGCGGTGAAGAATTTCGACCCTTACCGAGGCATCCGCTTTCCGTCTTACGCCGTGTGGTGGATCCGTGCCTACGTGATTCGTTACGTCATGAACAACTGGCGCATGGTCAAGCTCGGCACCACCCAGGCGCAGCGCAAACTATTCTTCAATTTGCAAAAGGAGAAGGAGCGCCTCGAACGCGAGGGGTTCGTTGCCGGGCCCAAACTGCTGGCACAACGTCTCGACGTCAAGGAATCAGAAGTCGTGGAGATGCAACAGCGGCTTTCGGCTCGCGACCTTTCCGTCGACACCCCGATCGAAGAAGGTGAGCCCGGGACCATTCTCGACACCTTCGCTTCCAAAGACGGCACCACCGAAGACCGCTTCGGTAACGCCGAATCCCGCGAGATGATCGGCCGCAAGATCCGTGAGTTCGGAGCCACCCTCACCGGCAAAGACAAAGTGATCTTCGACTCCCGCCTGATGGCAGAAGAGCCGCTGACCCTGCAAGACATCGGCGATCAATACAAGATCAGCCGCGAACGCGTCCGCCAGATCGAAGAGCGCATCAAGAAGAAACTACGCGCCTACCTGCTCGCCGAACTCAAAGACCTCGAAGACGCCGTGGTCGAAATCATTCAGTAGGCCGCGGCTCAGAAGCGAGGCGTTGGCCAGGCTTCGTTTGCGTGATGCTATGAATGAGGTATGGTCGTCGGGTGGCGGACTACCGGTTCACCGACTACTTCGAGAAAGAGGTTCTCCGGAAACGTCCGTACCTGAAGAAGGAATGGTGCATTCGAGTGATCGAGAAGCCGCTTCGCTCTGAGCCGCAAGAAGGCAATCGTTACCGGTTCTGGGCGGAGATAGAAGAGCTGGAGGGACGGTTCTTGAGGGTCGTGACCCTCCAGGACAAAATCACGATCCATAACGCCTTCCCGGATCGGCGGTTCAAGCCATGAAATTGAACTACTATCCTGATACGGATTCCCTCTACATTGATCTGTCGGAGCAGATCAGCGTCGAGAGCCGGGAGATCTCCGAGGGGGTGGTGCTTGATTACGACG
>CAZGSN010000306.1:0-6618 GCA_964528465.1 uncultured Binatia bacterium (SeqCode) | reverse complement strand
CGTACTGGAACGCCGAGGCGACCATGCTCCAGCATACTCGCGGCATCCTGGTGATGACCGGCGACGGCGCCATGGTGCTGACCGGTAAGCGGGCTCTGGACTACTCGGGCGGCGTCTCGGCCGACGACAATATCGGCATTGGTGGCTACGAGCGCATCATGGGGGCGAACGGCCAGGCACAATACTGGGCCGACGATGTGCCGGCCGCCTGCCGGCTGCTGCTGCGTTACTACGAACATTCCTACGTGGCGCCGGGAGAGCGGCTGCCACGCCGCGCCGTCACCGGTGACCCTTCTGATCGCGATGTCACCACGGCGCCGCACGGGGCGGTCGACGGTAGCGAGTTCGCCACCATTGGCGATGTGCTGTCGCCGGCCCGCAATCCCGGCCGCAAGAAGCCGTTTGACATCCGCCGCTTCATGGCGGCGGCCATCGATCAGGACCACGCACCGCTCGAGCGTTGGCGCGACATGCGCGACGCCGAGTCGGCAGTGGTCTGGGACGCGCATCTGGGCGGCTGGCCGGTGTGCCTGCTCGGTATCGAGTGCCGTCCTTTGCCACGCGCCGGATTCGTGCCGGCCGACGGCCCTCAGCAGTGGACGCCGGGTACGCTCTTTCCGCTATCGTCGAAGAAGGTGGCGCGGGCGATCAACGCAGCCAGCGGCAACCGGCCCGTAGTTGTGCTGGCGAACCTCTCGGGCTTCGATGGCTCGCCCGAGTCGATGCGTTGTTTGCAGCTCGAGTACGGCGCCGAGATCGGCCGGGCGGTGGTCAACTTCCGCGGGCCGTTCGTGTTCTGCGTCATCTCCCGCTACCACGGCGGCGCCTACGTGGTGTTCTCCAAGGTGCTCAACGAGCGCATCGAATCGGCGGCGGTCGAGGGCTCGCGCGCTTCCGTGATCGGTGGCGCGCCGGCGGCGGCGGTTGTGTTCGCCGGCGAGGTCGAGCAGCAGGCGCGCACCGATCCGCGCGTGGTCACCCTTGACGCCCGGCTGGCTGCCGCGAAGCCGATCGAGCGTGCTGGCCTGGACGCCGAGCGTGAGGCGCTGTACGCCCAGGTGCACGCCGAGAAGCTCGGCGCGGTGGCCGAGCAGTTCGACCGCGTGCACAGCGTCGAGCGTGCCCGGCAGACCGGTGCCCTCGACCACATCATCCCCGCTCACCGTCTGCGCCCCTGGCTGATCGAGGCGCTCGAGCGCGGCATCGCCCGTGAACAGGAAGGGCTGTGAGCCCGTTGCCGCTGGCAGCGCTGGAGGCAACGCCGATCGCCGGCGTTGCCTGGATGCTGGCGACGGCAGCCGAGGTGCCGGTTAGCGATGACTGGTTAAGCACCGTCGAGCAGGCGGCGCTTGCTCGCCTACGGGTGGACAAGCGGCGCGCGGACTGGCGGCTGGGGCGTTGGGTTGGCCGCCGTGCGCTAGCCGCCGCGCTCGCTTGCGATGCCGGCCGATTGGCGATCATCGCCAGCGAGTCGGGTGCCCCGCTGGCGCTACGCGACGGCCTGCCGGCACCAGTGTCGCTGTCGCTCAGCCATGCCGGCGGACACGGCCTGTGTGCCGTGGCGCCCATCGGCGTGGCCATCGGCTGCGACCTCGAACCGCTAACGCTGCGCGAGCCGGCCTTTGTGCGCCAATGGTTCACAGCCGCCGAGCAGGCGGCGATTGCGGCCGACCCGACCCTGGCGACTGTGTTCTGGTGCGCCAAGGAGGCGGTGCTGAAAGCCGATCGCTGCGGCCTGCGCGACGACCCGAGCCGGGTGACGGTTGACCGGGTTGGTGCCGTCGGCGACTGGATGCGCCTGGCGACGGCTGGCACCGGCGCTGATCGCCAGGCGTGGGCGCGGCTACGCGGCGGCATGGTTGCCGCGGTGGTCGCCGGACGCCTTATGCCAAGGGAAGTAGGTCCAGAAATCCTGAGGTCGACGACGGCAGGCTAGAGAAGGCCCGAGCCAATGAAGGAAAATCCTCGAATCGAGAGTTTACCCTCGCAGGTTGCTGCGAGGCAAACCTCTACAGCCGCATCGCCACTAGCGCGGCCTCGTGCCCGCAACCAAATTCGCTCGATCAGATAGCCGATACGTAGCGATGGTCCGCGCTCGATTGAGCAGGCCGCGCAGGCTGTAGACTGTAGACCGTAGGCTGTAGGTCGGAGAAACCGCGGAGATCGGAGAAGAGCCTTTGGCACAAGGACGCGTCGCATCGAGAATCTGTGCGCGGCGCGACGAAATGAGGAGGTAGTAGATCAGGACAGGCGCGGATAGACGCGGACTGCTTGCGAGACGGATCAAGAACAAGAAGCACAGAGCTGTGTGCGGACGTAGAGCCCAAGCGTTTCTCCTCTTGCTCTTGTAGATGCTGTCTGTATCCGTGTTCATCGGCGCCTATCCGCGGTTCAATTGTTGTTTTCGGGCTCAGGTCGCTAGCGTGGGTAGCCATCGAGTTGGGTGAGCCATGTGTGCAGGTGCTCGGCGACCAACTCGTTGCCGGCCTGGCTGAAGTGCGTGTCGTTGGGCAAGAAGACGACCTGCCCCTGATCGGCCGCCTGGCGGATCGGCTCGGAAAGATCAAGAGTCGGCACCCCAGCCTTTTGCGCCCGCTCGGCGATCGCAGTTGCCTCGTGTGAAGAGTTCGCATCTTCGATCCATCGCCGTGACGGCAACACGACCACGGCGAGGGGAACGCCGCGCTTGCCCAGGTCGCCCGCGGCTGCACGCAGAATCGCCTCGACATGGTCGAGCTGCGTCTGATTGGTTTCTTCCACTTCGATCAGGTTCTGCAGCACGAAGCTGCTTACGATCTGTGCGCTCACATAGGCAGCGGCGCTCGAGTAGGGGATGAGGAGACGCAAGAGAAAAGGCGGTGGACTGTTGTAGAGAAGCCAATGCCCCCCGGCCTTGCTGAGTTCTACGCGGGGAACGTCTGGGCAACGAGGCGTCGGCCCCCCTTCTCCGTACACCAGCAAGGGTTGCCACTCACAGCATGGGTAAGTCTCTCCCAACCCACGTACGTCGTTGCCTTCGAAAAGATACATCACGGCAAAATCGATTCGGTGCAAATCGAGCCAGCGCCGCAAGACCAGGTAGTACGCGTCGGGAGCGGTGCCTGGGATACCTCCGTTGATGTGTCGCGTCCCCGGCTCCTGTCGTTCCAGACCCGCCTGAAATGTTTGCTGGCGCTCGACACCAAGACCAAAGGTCATGGAATCCCCGATGTGCAAGACGTGACGGGATTCCGGGCCCGGTTTGAACCGGTGCGGGAGGAGAATGTCTTCCACCTGACTCACATCGAGAATGCCGGGATAGACCTCTCCATAGAGTGCGGCGCCCACGAGTTCCTTGCTCTGTAGGCCCCAGGAATGGTTGCGGGTGTTGGCAAACAAGGCATCGGCAAGCCACAGATGCGGGGAGTCGGAACCTGGAAACATCGGTGCGGGTGGCAGCAATACACGGCAACCAATCTCCAGCCCGACTAAGCTGATCAGCAAGGAGGTAAGGGCGAGAACTACACCAGATCGATCGGGAAGATATCGGTGGGCGACGGCGGTGAATGCAAGAGAGAAGAGCAGGGCTTCTCCGATCACGTCCCAAAGTCCTAGTGCGGCGATATGGACGCCAATGGCGACGAGTAAAAACGAGGGAAAGGTGAATAGAATGGCCGCCGCCACGGGGCCCGTCAAACGCCGACCCAAGTAACCGGACAGGACGCGGCCGGCGCCTGCGCCAGTGGCGATGGGCAACAACAGGAGCGCCAGGACTGTGAAGAAGATTGCCATGCCGAGATTACCTCAAGCCCTCCTGGGAAGCGTGCGTCAACCCAGATCCGGCTTCAGCGCCGGATCTGGGGTTAACCAGTCTTGTTGCAAATGTCTCGGCGTGTGGATAGCCAGCAGGCATGCGCCGGGTGTGCGACGAATTCGTTGGGAGGCGAATCTCCACCATCCACGCGTTCACGCGCGCGGCTACACAGAGCTGGCGAAGACACAGTAGCCGCGGCCGTGAGGCCGTGGATCTCGGATGAAAGCCAATAAATATGACGCACGCCCGCATGCGCCTCGCCTGGAAACACCTCTTGCAGGGGTGCGTCGTTGCGGCGATCTCTTTGCTCCTTGTCCTGGCCGCTGTCGAGGCCTGGCTCAGAGTCACAGGAATCGATGCGCGACTGCTGATCCGTGGGCTGGCATTCAACGCGGCAGACCCACCGGCTCACCGGGTATCCCAAGACCCTTTCTTGCACTACGAGCTGAAGCCGAACTCCAGAAACCTTCTCCGGTTTGCCGATAGGCCAGAGTACACCGTTACAATCGACGAGCATGGGGCGCGTTTTCCTACTCACCCATTGGACAAGCAACCAGGCACCTTCCGCATTCTCGGCTTTGGCGGTTCGACTTTATACGGTGCAACGGTGAACGACGAGGACACGATCGCTGCTGCGCTGGAACGGCGACTCAATCAACAAGCTTTGCCTGGGGTACACTTTGAGGTGTGGAACTTCGGTACCAGCATGTACACTCTCGGCCAAGCAACGCACCTCGCACTCGGCAAGATGCGCACGCTCGACCCCGACATGCTACTGGTGCAACATCATAACCGTGGCCGCCGTGGTTGGCTCATACCGGAAGACGGTCTTCCGTCATCTATGCCCATCGCAACCGTGCGTGCCGATCCTTACTTTTGGCACGAACAGTATCTCCCGCCGCATCACCTACTCGAAGGAATACACCCAGGATTAATGAAATACGTCGCCTCGTACCGCTCTGCAGTCGCGATCTTGCGGCCACCGCCCCTGATGAACGAGCCAGAGTTTGGGGAGCGCCTGAGCGCTGGCAAGGCCAAGCTTCTGTATGACGAAGCAGGCAAGTTAGGAGTTCGGCTCTTCTTCTTCTCGATGCCGGCGGGCCACGGCTTTAGCGGACGAGAGACGATTTTCCGCGACCTGCCGGAGGCAAGGTACATTGACCTGTTTCGCAGCGGTCGAGAGCCCCAATTTTACGAGATGCATCCGCCGGCGGTGTTTCTCGATCAATTTGCGGCCATTTTGCTCGAGGAGCTGAACGCGCGCCGCGCGCTGCCTACTGCGGCCACCGCGGACAAATAAAAGGCTCAGAGTCTCTCTCGGTCCTCAGAGTCGGATCTCGGCAAGGACTCCGAAGTGGTCGGTTGGATAGACGCCGTTGGTGGCCTGGTTGGCGACGACGCGTGTGGATTCGATCCAACCACGGCCGTCGCGTGTGTAGTCCGCAGGGCCGACGAAAATGTAGTCGAGGCGACGGTCAGGCTCGTACATCATCGCCGCGTATGGGTTGCGGTTGTCCCATGTGTACCCGGGTGAGCCGTCCCCGGCCATACGCCAGGCATCCTGGAAAAATGTACTGCGACCCTGCAACGAAGTAAGGCCGCAGAGAAAACGTATCTCGCTGGCGTCGGGGTCGGCATTGAAGTCGCCGACCACAATGGGTGGAAAATCGATGCCGTCGCTGCGCTCGGCCACAATGTCGGCAAGCGCGACAACCTGCCGCTCGCGCACAAAGCCATGATGGGCCTGCCAATGCAGATGGGTGGTGGCAAACAAGAGCTTGCCGTGGGGCGAATCGATGCGTGCAACCGCGATGCTGCGGTACTCGTTGGTCTCCCGTCCTGGCAGGGCAACTACCTCGCAGTGTTCCAGGGGCCAACGCGACGCAAGCAAGTTGCCGAAGGCGTCTCCCTCTGCCTCGTTGCCGAGAAAATGGCCGTCACGGAACCGCGAGGCGGGGCCGTAAAAGCGATGGTAGGGCAGGGCGCCAAACAAAACGTCCCCCTGATCGAAGCCATCACGCCGGACGATGATTTCTTGTAAGCCGATGAGATCCGGCTGCAGCGTCTCGATGACCTCGTGAAGGAGGCGAGCCCGTTCCTCAAAGGGAGGGCAGAGGTTCCAACAGTTCAAGGTCAGCACGCGTAGGGTGGCTCGGCTCATGCAGTATCCTCTCGGGAAGCAATGCTTGTATGCGGAGTGTCCGCTTAGCTCAACCCAGCCAGCTTGCGTCGGCCACGGTGCTGCGATTCAGTTGTAAGGCGCAGATCAGCGCGAATTAGGTCGGTGACGACGATCTCTGTGGGTGTGCGACAAATTCGTTGGGAGGCAAACTTCCACCACCCACGCGCTCACGCGCGCGGCTACACGGAGCTGGCGAAGACACAGTAGCCGCGGCCGTGAGGCCGTGGATCTCGGATGAAAGCCAACGAATATGACGCACGCCCGATCTTTGTTGTTGAGGAGAATCTTGTTGACAGATGGTCTGAAGATGAGGCGGGGGCTGGAGTGGGATGGCGCTCTGCGAGAATAGTTCTCCTGTCGTCTAGCGGAATCCGGAACACGGATTTCAACCACAGAGGACACCGAGGGCACAGAGTGTTGGCAACCTTTAGCGAACCTCTGCATAAGTCCTGCACGGTTCCCGGTACCTACTTCTGAGCCCGCACTTTCGTTTGAGCGTCACCCCGGCGAAAGAGACTGTCGATTTTCTCTAGAAAGCAGAGTCACTGCGCAGAACGGTTCACCGCGATCTGCTAGAGTTGTCGGTGGCAGGGAGGAGGGGCGGAAATGCGGCGCCGACAGACAAAAGTACCGAACATGGCCC
>CAZGSN010000305.1:0-6044 GCA_964528465.1 uncultured Binatia bacterium (SeqCode) | reverse complement strand
GGTGCGGAGGTGCCGAGGAGCGGGAGTGCTGGTTAGGTCGGATATCGTTCTCGGAGTAGGCGGATGTACGGCCGACGTTCCAGTCGTCATATGGGATCACAAGCGACGATGGACTTGACGCCGACTTTCGTGGAGCGCCTGCTCGACCTTCCGGCCTTGCTCGTGCACCCCAGCACTTCAGAACCTCTGCGCTCCAGCACTTCAGGACCTCCGCACTCCCGCACCGCAGCACCTGCGCACCCACCTACCCGTACCCCACCTCATCTGGTAACCGCGTGCCGTGGGAACAAAGGAAGGGGTCTTGGCGATGATCGAACATCTGGAAGAGCATGTGGCCCGCATCGAACGCGACGGATACACGATCCTTGAGGATGTGATCGAGGCCGATCTGCTGGTGGCCTTGCGGGCCGACCTGGAACGTCTGGAGACAGAACTCGGCGTCCGGCCGGCGCGCAATCGCTTTGAGGGCACGCGTACCTTGCGTGTCTACAACTTGCTGGTGCACGGTAAGGTGTGGGAGAGGGTTCCAGTGTATGAGCGCGTCTTGCCGTTGGTCGAGAGGGTGCTCGATCCAGGTTGCTTGGTGTCCTCGCTTTCGTCGATCAATATTGGCCCCGAGGAGATTGCGCAGCCGATCCACGCCGACGATCAAATGATGCCGATCCCCAAGCCGCATCCGCCAACCGTATGCAACACCATGTGGGCGCTTACCGACTTCACCGCGGAGAACGGGGCGACGCGCATCATTCCCGAATCGCACCTGCGCGATCACTCGCCAATCTATGGACAGCACTATGACTCGATCGCTGCCGAAATGCGTGCGGGTAGTGTGCTGGTGTGGCACGGCAGCTTATGGCACGGCGGCGGCGCCAACCTCACGGCGACGCGGCGCATTGGCATCGCCATGAACTACTGCGCCGGCTACATCCGCCAGCAAGAGAACCAGCAGCTCGGTATCCCGCAGGCGATTGCTGCGGGCTTCCCCCGGCGCTTGCAGGAGCTGGTGGGCTACAGCGTGTACAACGGCCTCATCGGCCACATCAACAAATCCGACCCGGCATCGCTCCTGCGCGGAGAACGCCAGGGCAGCATGGTCTGGGACCGCTGAGGTTGCGGCGGCGAGGCGGTTTCTATTTCCCTGAGCCCTCGCCAGCAGGCACCAAGCGCAGGGTCAGGGGATGCGGGAAGAAACGGATGAACAGGTCGCTGGTGTACTTGCCGGCCATGGCGTCGGCTACGGCAGCGGCCATCTCGGGAGCGGGTACGCCCTCGATCTTGTCGAAGCGTTGACCGCCCACCTCGACACCCAGCAGTGGTTTGCTGGTGTTACACTCGATGCGGCCAACGGCGCGCGAGCCGAGGCGCACGTAAACCTGCTTATCAAGCACTACCAACCAGACTGGCGACCAGTACTCGCCTTCGTCCGCGCAAACCGTACGCAGGCTCAACGTATCTTCCTGGCCGTAGGACTCCGGCTGCCACTCGGCTGCCATCGTACGACTCGTGGCCGTGAGCCCCGAGATGGCCGTTAGAGCCAGTGCCCAACCCAAGCATTGCATCGCTTTTTTCTTCATTCGTCCTCCTGAATTCCAGATGCCTTGTACTCTAGGCTTCGTGCTCAGGATAGCTCGAGATTGGCTTGACACTCCTGTTGTTTGCCGCTTCTTTACGCCGCGCTCTGAAGCAAGCCAGGAGCGTGCATTTGCGCCTTTCTTCTGCGGTTGAGGCGGATGAAAAGAGGCGTGGAATTTCGAACGGTACTGGAAGGGCAACGTGCAGAATGGCGACGCAACGTAGCGCAAAAGCGCGCACCAAAACCAACGCGCGGGAGGTGCCGATCCTCCCGCGACTCGACAATCCTCTCGACAAGGCAAGCATTGCCGCGCCCCCGGCGCCGGTAGGTGCTTACGAAACCACCATCCACAAAGCCAAGGAGCTGTTGCAGCGGCCACGTGCCGCGGCGGGCACCGTGCAGACCATGCGTCAGCACGCCAAGGGCCGCATGACGGTGTGGGAACGTATCGACGTGCTAGCCGATGCCGACAGCCGGCCTCACTTCTTGTTCCAGAATTGGGGCCCGAATCTCGACGGCGCTTCGATCGTTACCGGAGTCATCAAGATCCGTGGGCGCGACGTGGCTTTGTATGGACACGATTTCACCGTGCGCGCCGGGTCGATGGATGCCACCAACGGCAAGAAGCTGGCCGATCTCATCTACTTTGCCGGCGAGCGCGGTATTCCGTTGATCGGTATGAACGATAGCGCCGGCGCCTTCGTTCCCGCTGGTATCGGTGGCCTCGACGGCTATGCGCAAGCATTCACCGCCTTACGGCGCATCAGCGGCGTGGTGCCGAGCATCATGTGCATGTTCGGCTTCAACGCCGGCGGTGGTTCGTATTTGCCGCGCCAGGGTAGCTTCATGATCCAACCGGCCGACACATTCTTTGGTCTGACCGGCCCCGTCGTGGTGAAGCAGGCCCTGGGAGAAGATGTCACACCCGATGACCTCGGCGGCCCCAAGGTGCACGGCGCCAGCGGCGTGTCGGACCTCACCGTCGCCGATGAGGTTGCCGCGTTGCGCACGGCGCAACGCTTGCTGAGCTATCTGCCCGATTCCAATAAGGTGCGGCCGCGCTTCCAACGCACGTCCGACTCGGTGGAGCGGCGCACGACCGAGATCAGCACCTTGCTGCACAAGACGTTCAATTCGCCGACGGGTTTCAACACGCCGCTGGACGTGTCGATCCTAATTCAGCAGGTGTGCGATCACGGTGATTTCTTTGAGCTGCAACCCGATCGCGCCCGTAACGCGGTAACCGCTTTCGGTCGTTTGGGTGGCTACGTGGTCGGTTTCGTGGCCAACAACAGTGCCGTCGCCAGCGGCCAAATCGATATTGACGCAGCCTACAAGATCGCGCGCTTTGTGCGCTTTTGCAGCATTTACAACATTCCGGTGATCTTCATGGAGGACACGACCGGTTTCCTTCCCGGACGCGATCAAGAAAGCCGCGGCATCGTGCAGGCAGGTCGTGCCATGCTCGATGCAATCATCGATCTGCGCACGCCGCGTATTCTCTTGATCATTCGCAACGCCTTCGGTGGTGCCTACGCAGCGTTCAACTCCTATGCGACCGGTGCTTCGGTGGTGCTGGCATTGCCGACGACGCGCGTGGCGGTGATGGGTACGGCCGGCAAGGAGTACACCTACAAGAAGGAGCTGCAGCAGGTGCGCGCAGCCGGCGCCGTTATGGCCAAAGAAGGTGCCGCCGAGCGTGTGGCTCGGGGTACCGACCCAGCCGTGGCCAAGCAAGAAGCCGACAAGGAAGCGGCGGAGTGGCTCAAGTCGCAGGAGGCGGAATTGAATCGCCGCTACGAGGACGAGATCATGAATCCGCGGGAGGCGCTGAGCCTAGGCTCGATCTCGGAAATTGTCATGCCGGAAGACCTGCGCTCGGTACTGGCCCAGAATCTCAAGTTCCTCTTGGATCACTACCAGCCTGGTCCATGGCAGTCGATTCAGCGGGAGTTTCACTGATGCAGCGCAAGCCCAAGCCTTACGATCCGTACACCAACAACCCGCTGATCCATCAGGATCGCCGGCTCGCCAGCTCCGCATCGGAGTGGGTGCGCTCGTTCAGTTGTGCCGACATGAGCGTGCTCATCGTCTGTCGTGGTCCTATCCGCAAGGAAGCTATCGACATCTTCCGCGAAATGGGCATGGAGAAGATCGGCATCCTCATTTCCGAGCGCGACAGCATTGTCTATCCGCGCGCTTTGTCTCCGGAGCTGCGCATCATGGACCCGCGCTTCGTGCACCCGCTGCCGGACTACACGGGCGCCACCAAGGAAGAGCGCGTGCAGCGTATCCAGCAGATCATCCAGATCTGCCGCGACCACGGTTACCAATATGTATTTGCCGGCTACGGCTTCATGGCCGAAGACGCGGAGTTCGTGCGCACGCTGGAAGAGGCGGGGTTGACCTTTGTCGGACCAGGCTCGCATCCTCAGTCTGCGGCGGGAGCCAAGGACCAAGCCAAGCGTACGGCAATCGAGAATAACGTTTCGGTAACCCCGGGGATCAACAACGCGACGACGCGCACCTTGCTTGCCAAATATTCGACGCGACGCGAGCTCGAGGCCTTGGCGCGCCAGCAAGGCCTGGCAGCGGCAGCTCTCGCGAGTGCCGACGCAACTCTGGCGGAGGTCGCCGAAAACCTGCTCAATGCCGCGTATGCTCAAGGCAAGGATCTGTTCACGATCGAGGAATTGGCGGAGCAGATCGGTCGCGAGGCCGAGGCCCTACTCAAGGAAAACCCCGGCAGGCGGTTCCGTTTGAAGGCAATTGGTGGCGGTGGTGGCAAAGGGCAACGCATCTTCGGTGAAGCCGGTGTCGTGCCGGCATTGGTTCGCGAAGTGCTCAGTGAGGTAAAGGCCACCGGCCCCGGCGACAACAAGAACATGCTCCTCGAACTCAACGTGGAGCAGACCCGTCACAACGAGATCCAAATTCTCGGCAACGGCGACTGGTGTATCGCGTTGGGCGGCCGGGACTGCTCCTTGCAGATGCACGAGCAGAAGCTGGTCGAAGTGTCGATCACCCAGGAGGGTTTTCGTACCGCCATCGAAGAGGCGCGAGCGGCGGGGCGCGCCGACAAGGCTGCCATTCTCGAAGGCGACCTGGGCGTACTCCAGCGCATGGAGGCCGAGGCCGAGCGTTTTGGACGAGCTGTGCAGCTCGATTCGGCGTCGACCTTCGAGTGCATCGTCGAAGGCGACCGTCACTACTTCATGGAGGTGAACACCCGCATTCAGGTGGAGCATCGTGTTTCCGAGCTGTGCTACGCCTTGCGCTTCACCAATCCCAGCGACGCGAGCGATAGCTTCGAGATCAACTCGCTCGTCGAGTGCATGGCTCTCATTGCCAAGCACAAGCGTCGCTTGCCGAAGCCGACGCGTGTGCAACGCGACACGGCGGCCTTGGAAGTGCGGCTCAACGCCACCGATCGAGCCCTTAGCCCCGCCGCGGGTGGCGTGATCATCTCGTGGTCGGATCCGATCCGTGGCGAGATCCGTGACGACCAGGGGATCTCACTCAAGAATCCCGACACGCAATTGTTCATGCGCTATCGGCTAGCCGGCGCTTACGATTCGAACATTGCCTTACTGCTATCGACGGGCACTGATCGCCGCAGCAGCTTCGATTTGCTGGCCGAGATTCTGCGCCGCACGACTCTGCGTGGGATCGACCTGGCGACCAACCTGGAGTTCCTGTTCGGCATCGTCACTTGGTTCCGTGCGCGCGATGTCTGGGCCAAGCCGACGACGCGTTTCGTGGTTCCGTATCTCACGTTGGTTGGCGAGCTTGCCCAAGAGGCGCAGTCCATCGACTTCGATTACGCGTTCAAGGAGATGGGTCGCCGCTATGTGAAGAGTTTTGCCGCGGCAACGGATGCGGAGCGAGCCAAGGCGAAGCAGGCGTTTGAGCTAAAGGAGACCCTCCTCGAACGACCGATGGGCCTTCTGATCGAGGAACCGCATTTTCTCTCAGCCTGGATGAGCCAGCACCACCGCGACTTTGTGCTCGGCGGTAATGGTGTGTTGTGGAAGCGCAATCCGCTCGAGGTGTTGAGCGAAACCTACCACCTTTTGCATCTCGACGGCGACGGGGAGATCAGCCCCACGCGCAAGGAGCCGGCCGCCAATCGCATTTGGGATCACGACCAGCACTTGCTGCATAGTGGGCTCAATTTCTATGCGGCGCTTCACGCCAACTACCGGCTGCCTTCGAGCTGGGGAGAGATTGACGCAGGACTTCGCAGCGACAGCCCCGAGTTCGGTGTCGCGCCCGGTGACTGGGCGGCAGTCCAATCTGCCCATGCGGGTCATCAACTCGGACTCGAAGTCCTTTCGATCCTGCCCCTGTTGGCACAGCGCGTCGGCTTCTTTGATCTGGCTTTGCAGCCCGATCTCACCATTGCGATTCCGGATCGCTTGTTCGACCCGCAGCACCAAACGGCAATGCGCAAGGTGTTGGTGCCGCCACC